>DATBYJ010000234.1:0-37329 GCA_036513795.1 Solirubrobacteraceae bacterium
CTCCTCTATGCGACGTAGCCAACGCAAACGCACATCGCGCCAGGGCTCAGATCCGGCTGATCCTGCGCGTCCGCGCCGCGTACTGATCCTGTCCGCAGATGTCGGCGAGGGCCATGCCGCAGCCGCGCGCGCCCTGTCCGAACAGGTGCAAGCATCCGATGGAGAGGTGGAGGTAACCGTCATCGACGGGCTCGCGGCCATGGGCCCCCTGCTGCGCCCAGTCGTCGAGGACGGCTACCGCGTGCAACTGCGCTTCGTCCCGTGGACATACACGCTCGTGTATTGGATGCTCGAGCACATCCTGCCAGTACGAATGGTTGCGCGTCGGCTGCTGTGCATGTTGGGGGCGCGACCGTTGGCGCGGGTGATTGCCGAGCACGACCCCGACGTGATCGTCTCGACCTACCCCGCCGTCACGGTCGTATTGGCAAGACTACGCCGGACAGGCGTGGTTTGTTGCCCCACCGTTGCCACCATCACCGATCTGACCGGCCTGTTTTTCTGGGCTCAGCCTGGTATCGACATGCATCTGGTGATGTATGGCGAGTCGATGCCATCGGTCGAGCGCATTGCCGGGCGCGACAGTGTACGCCTGGTACGCCCGCTGATCTCAGCTGAGTTCCTGCAACCCCGCTGTCCGGTCGATGCGCGCCGGTCTCTTGGCCTGCCCGAGCAGGGCCGCACGGTAGTCGTCTCGGGCGGGGGCTGGGGAGTGGGGGACATCGCTGGTGCCGTGCGCGAGTTCACGCGAGTACCCGAGGTGACGAGCATTGTTTGTCTCGCTGGCCGCAACGAGCAACTGGCCACGAAGTTGCGCAGCGCGTTCGCCAGCGAGCCGCGGGTGCGCATCTACGGCTTCACCGACAAGATGCCCGAGATCCTCGCGGCTGCCGACGTGCTCGTGCACTCAACTGGGGGGGTCACCTGTCTGGAGGCGCGGGCGGCTGGCACGCCGGTCGTCTCCTATGGCCTGCCGATCGGTCACGCGCGTTTGAACACACGTGCGATGGCGGCGCTCGATCTGCTGCGGCTAGCCAACGACAAGCATGAGCTACGCACGCATGTGCAGGCGAGCTTTGCCGAGGAGGCACTTGGCGCCGTCGCCGGCGAAATAGACGGTGACGCGCGCGAGATCGACCACGTCGGCGACCATCCCGATGCAGTGGACATCGTGCTGCATACACCGCGGCGCGTGCAGCCGATCCCTCGCTGGCGGCTGCGCCTCGCGGCGTCTGCCACCTGGCTGGCGCTGCTCTTTGGCTTGGGCTCGTGGATGATGTCCACCGACGAGGTCACCGCCGTGGCGGCCAAGTTCCTGCACGTTCATCCGCTGGTGCACGTCACGACCACGCAGCCTGCTGTTGGGGTGATCGTGCATGCGCCTGCAGGCGCTATCGCTGGAGTGGCGTCGAAGCTGGCGGCCCGCGGCATACACGTCTCGTTCGCCGACGATGCTGGCGTGCCCGTCCGCGGCCGGATTGCGCGGCTGAAGGCCCTGAGCGATGAGTTTCTCCCTGAAGTTCCCAGCTCGGCGCCACTGCGCTGGGAGCGCACACGCGGGTTGCTGCACAAGCAGGCCCATGCCCTCGGCCTGCATCATCGCTTCTACTACCTGCAGCCGCACGGCGGCCTGTCAATGGGGCAGCTGGTGCTCGCACGTACCGATGACGGCACCCCCGTGCAGGGCGCGCTGAGGATTAGCGCCACGAGCCGTCTGCCTCGCCGTCACATGCGTGCTGGCGATGTGCTGGTGATCGAACTGTCCGGCTCGCCCGCCTCGGTGCTCGGGCTCGAGCACATCGTCGCGTGGCTGGACTCCTCAGGGCTGAGCGCCGAGCCGCTCTCGTGGCTGACGCGCTCGCCTTCCATCAACGCTAGGAGCAGCGGCGAGCGTGCGAGCGCTGCCGCGCCGGCAACCAGCACCAGCAGCGACGCAATCAGTGGCACCCCGCCCAAGGGTGTGTCGCCGAAACGCTCTCCTAGCAACAGCGGCGCCAGCACCACCGGAATTACCGTCTGAGTCACGAACACCACTGGCGCCACTTGGATCGCCGGCCGTGCCTGCAGTGCGCTGGACTCGCTGAGCACACCGACTGCCGATGCGGCGGCTGTCGACAGCCCCCATGCGGCGGCCGTGAGGTAATGGTGGGCCGCGAAGTCATCGGACGCGAGCTTTGTCGCCACGCCGCTCCAGCCGAACGCTATGCCGGCGCCGATCATTGTCACGACCGCCCGCTGGCGCCCAAACGCACGCAGGATGTACGGCAGCATGCTCGCCACGCCGAGCGCGACCAGCACAAGCGTGATCGTCAGCGCCTCCCGACCATGGTGGATATGGCGAGGCGGAGCCGTCAGTGCGGCGCCCACCACGCCCACCACGATTGCCGACATGGCAACGTACTCGTAGCGTCCCGCCGGCTCGCCAAGCATGCGCTCGGCGATCAGCAGCAGTACCAGCAGCCCAGCGGCTAGCGCCGGCTGTACAACCACTAGCGGAGCGAGCAGCAGAGCCAGCACCTGTAGTGGCCAACCCAGGATCGACAGTCCCGTGCCGAGCAGCCAGCGAGCGCGCTTGAGCAGGCCTGCGACAAGCGCCAGGCGCAGGTGCTCGTCGTGAGGTGCTTCTCTGGCATCGAGCGCCTGCAGGGCGATCCCTAGGCTGTAGAGGGTCGACGCCCCTACCGCCGCCCCGATTCCCAGCACCAGATCGACCATGTCCGCACACGATCATCGCACTCCCAGCGCACGCATCCCTGTCGCGCTGGGCGCTACAGCCCTGCTCGGCTACATCTTGCCAGGACTGGCGGGGGCTTGGCCTGCGTTGCGGGCGCCGCTGGGTGTCGAGGATCGCACGGCCAGCGGGCGCGGCTATGCACTGACGTTCGACGATGGTCCGCACGCGCAGGGAACACCGGCGGTGCTCGAGACCCTCAGCCGCGAGCACGTCACAGCGACGTTCTTCTTGGTTGGCGAGCAGGTACGGCGCAACCCCAGCCTCGCTCGCGAGATCCGCGACGCTGGTCACGCGATCGCGCTGCACTGCGATCGTCATCGCAACCTGCTGCGCTTGGCGCCCTGGCAGGTGCGCGAGGACATCGCCCGGGCGCTGCAAACCATCGAGGACGCCACGGGGGTCTCACCACAGCTCTACCGCCCTCCATACGGTGTCCTGAACGCCGCCGCTCTGCGCCTCGCGCGTGCCCACGGCTGGCGCACGCTGCTGTGGAGCCACTGGGGTCGGGACTGGGACGCTCGGGCCACGCCGGCCTCGATCACAGCACGGGTGACAGACGGCGCGCGCGACGGCGCGGTGCTGTTGCTTCACGACGCCGATGACTATTCCGCGCCTGACTCATGGCGTGGCACAGCTGCTGCGCTGCCACGCGTGCTCGAGATCCTCGCCGCACGCGAGCTTGTGGCCGTGCCAGCTTGACGGCTGAATCGGGGGATAACATCGGTAACTTGTCCACCGCTGCGCCGATCCAGTCCGGCGGTCCGCCTCTGGCGAAGCGCTCCACGGCAGTAGTGCCGCAGCCCACGCGTACCCGCTGGTGGATCGAGGCCCTCGTGATCGTCTGGCTGTGCTGGGTCTACGACGCGATCACCAACCTCGCGCCGTTGCGGCTACACGCCGCGCTCGCGCACGCCAAAGCGATCCTCAGTGCTGAGCAGACGCTGCATCTCGACCCCGAGCACAGCCTCGACAGCTGGCTTGCCGCCCATCACACGCTGGCGGTCGCACTCTCCTACTACTACGACAATGCGCACTTCATCGTCACATTTGGCCTACTCGGCTATCTGTGGTGGCGCCGGGCCGACATCTACCGTCCCCTGCGTAACTCGTTGGTGCTCGCGAACGTGCTCGCATTCGTCGTGTTCTGGCGCTTCCCGGTGGCACCGCCGCGGATGCTGCCCGGATTCACAGATGTTGTCGCGGCCAGTCACACCGTTGGCTCATGGCACACGGGTGCGCTGGCCTCGCAGGCCAACCAACTGGCGGCAATGCCCTCGCTTCATCTCGCCTGGGCAGCTTGGTGCACGCTGGCGATCTGGCGGATCACCACGCATCGCTGGTTGCGTGCACTTGGCGTGGTGTACCCGTTTGTGACGGCCTTTGCGGTCCTCGCCACGGGAAACCACTTCGTGTTCGACATCTTCGGTGGGCTGGCCACGATCGCGGTGTCGGTGTTGATCGTGCGCCTCTTTGAGGTGCGGCTGCGGTTGTTCCAGATCCCCGGATTTCGCGCGCGCCCCGCGCGCGCGAGCGCCGACGCGACCGTGTACGGCATGTCACAAACTTGTTACGAAGTACAAGATCAGCTAGACTAGCGCCGCCGCCGCAGACTGTTGAGGGACACTTCGACGGCTTCGCCGCTGCAGAGCGCGAGGATTTTCTCGTCTGTAGGGTGGCCCTACTCACATGTCACAAGACCACGCCACGGGGGATGTAACACGCCTGCCCGACACTGGGCCGGGAGACCGATCCCACCCCGTAAACGCTAATGGTCATCGGGCGCTTTCCGGAAGTGCTCCGCGGTGATCCTCCGGGATCTCGAAATGGCCGCCCAGACCCCCTCTCACGGATCTTCCTCTGGGGCAGGCGCGAGTGCTGTTCTTCCCCGGCGTTCGAACGCGATTCTTCGCTACCTCGATGTCGTCCTCGTTGTCCTCGCCGTGCCCGTTGCGCTGGCGCTGGGAGCCCCTGCGGTGGGTGTCGTCGTGAGCGCCGTTGCGTGGCTGATACAGCGCGTGCTCGCCGGGTCCATCCAACGCTGGATCGCAGGCCGGGGCGACGACGCCCGCTTTGGCCTCAATCTGGTCGATGGGTTTGGGCGCATCTGGCTGCTCGCCGCTGCGATCGTGCTCGCTGCCGTCATCGGTGGACGCCGCGACGGTCTGGCGGCGGCGCTTTTGATCTTCGGCGCCTACTCGATCGCGTTCGCCATGCGTCTAGTCAGTGGTCGACCGCAAGGAGGGATCGAGCGATGAGCGCCGTGGCAGCGGCTGCGCCCGCGGGAGCCTCTGCCCCCAAGCAGGGGATGAGCCAGGGCAAAAAGATCCTCTACTCGCTCGTGGGCGTATGGCTCGGTGGGCTGGTCCTGTTCATCATCCTGTTCGGCTTCAAGTCGCACAAGGCCCCGGATGTCGTCAGCGGCGTCTTCTCCCCGACTAACGAGTTCAAACTCGATACCTGGTTCAAGCTCGGCCCGATCGCGTTCAACAAGGGTGTTCTGTACCTGCTGATCACGGTCGCCATCACGATCGGGGTGATGTCGTACATCGCCAGGCGCTTGAAACAGCGCCCCGGTCGTCTCCAGGTGGCGGTGGAGATGTTCTACGGCTTCACCAGCGGCATGTCCAAAGAAAACCTCGACGATGATATGCAGCGCAAGTACTTCCCGCTAATCGCCACGATCTTCGTGTTCATTCTCGTCTCCAACCTGATCGGCTACATCCCGCTGCCGATTGACAGCGGCGAGTCGTTCAAGCTGTTCGGTGCGAGTATTCCGTCGTTCCAGATTTACGCCGCCGACACGAACGTCGCCTTTCCACTGATCCTCGCGCTTGGCGTGTTCGTCCTGTTCACCTACGAGGGGGTCAGGCACCACGGCCCGATCGGATACCTCAAAAGCCTCATGCCCGGCGGGATCAAAGGCCCGATCGTGGGCCTGATCTTCCCGATCGAGATCCTCTCCAACTTCCTACGCCTGATCTCGTTGACGGTCAGGCTGTGGGCGAACCTGCTCGCCGGTCACATGCTGATCGCGTTCATGGGCGGCGAGCTCGGTGTGCTCGTCGGGGACCAGTGGGTTCAATGGTTTCTGCTGCCGGCAGGAATTGCGATCTACCTGTTCGAGGCTGTGCTGATTGCCGGCCTACAGGCCTTCATCTTTGCCATCTTGACCGCCATTTACCTCGGCGGAGCGGTCGAAAGTCACTAACAAAACAAGGGAGCTATCGAGCAATGCAGTTTCTCCATCTTTTCAGTGTGATCCACCCGCTTCTGGGTGTTGTGGAACCGATCATCAAGCAGAGCCAGGATGCCGGTCGCGCGATCGCGCTGGGCGTCGGTGCCGGTGGCGGCGCCGCTGGAGCCGGAGCGGGCATCGGAGCGGTGTTCAACGCGTCGATCCAATCCAAGACCCGCCAGCCCGAGCTGCGCGCTGAGATCGAGCGCGATCAGTGGCTCGGCTTCGCGCTCACCGAGGCGTGCTTCTTCTACGGCCTGGTTGGCGGCTTCATCGCCTTCTTCCTATAGGCCGAAATGCTCTCCCCGTCGAACATCCCACTCGCGTCCAGCGGCTCGTTCCTGATCAGCCCCAACGTGGGGCTCATGGTTTGGACGATCGTCGTGTTCTTGATCTCGCTGTTCATCCTGCGCAAGTGGGTGTTTCCGCTGATCGGTGAAGCCCTGGACAAGCGGGCGAAGACGATCGAAGGCGAGATCGATTCGGCCGCCGAGTTGCGTCAGGAAGCCGACAAGGTGCTCGATGAATACCGCGAGCGCCTGAAGGAGGCGCGGGCCCAGGCCGAGGAGATCGTGGGGCGCGCGCGCCAGACGGCGGAGGTGCATGAGCACGAGGCTCGCGAGCGCGGCCAGGAGATCCTCGCTGAAGCGGCCAAGCGCGCCGAGCGCGACATCGACGCTGCCACCAAGCGTGCGCTCGATGACATCCGCCGCGAGGTGGCCGACCTGACGATCATGGCCACTGAGAAGGTCGTACGCAAGACTCTCAACGACGCCGACCAGCGCCGTCTGGTGGAGGAGGCCCTAGGCGAAATGGATCTCTCCGGCCTGTCTTCTGGTAGCCAGAGCAACTAATGGAGGAGCTCGCCCAGGTATACGGTCGCTCGCTGTTCGAGGTTGCGCTTGAGCAGCACAAGCTCGATGAGCTGCGCGAGCAGTTGGGCCAATTCGCTGACGCTGTCAGCGAGAACCACGAGCTCGCCGTGTTCTTTTTCTCGCCCTATTTCTCGACGAAAGAGAAGCAGGATGCACTCGGCCGCATGCTCGACGGAGCCGATCCGATCTTCTTGAACTTTCTCAGCCTGCTCATCGAAAACCACCGCATGCCGGTGATCTTCCGCATCCGCCAGGAGTACCAGCGGCTGTGGGATGAGGAGAACAAGACACTGCCCGTCGAGATCACCAGCGCGATCGAGCTCGATCCGGCGACCGCCGAGAGCCTGGGCGAGAAAATCGGCGAGCGCGCTGGTCGCAAGGTCACGCTCGCGGCTCGTGTCGACCCGGACATCCTCGGCGGCATCATCATCAGGGTCGGAAACTCGATCCTCGACGCCTCTATTCGCAACCGACTGGAGCAGCTGCGCAGGCACGTTGCCCAAGGAGCGTCCTAAGGCCCACCCACCCGGCGAAGGCGGCTGAAAGCCGGCAAGCTGTGCCCCTCTTCAATTAGGAGATAAGACATGCAGATCAACCCTGACGAGATAACGAACATCCTCAAGAGCCGCATCGAGGGGCTGGGCAGCGGTACCGCCGAGCTGACCGAGGTGGGCACCGTGCTGTCGGTCGCTGACGGCATCGCGCGCCTGCACGGTCTGGAGAACTGCATGTCGTTCGAGATGCTCGAGCTCCCGCACGGCGTCACCGGGCTCGCGCTGAACCTCGAGTCCGACAACGTCGGTGCGGTGCTGTTCGGCGACTGGGAGCGCATCTCCGAGGGCGACACGGTCAAGCGCACCGGCACGCTGCTGGAGATTCCCGTCGGTGAGCAGCTGCTCGGACGCATCGTTGACCCGCTCGGGCGCCCGCTGGACGGCAAGGGCGCGATCGAGGTGACTGAGACGCGCCCGGCCGAGTTCAAGGCCCCGGGCGTGGTTCAGCGCCAGCCGGTCACCGAACCGATGCAGACGGGCCTGAAGGCGATCGACGCGATGATCCCGATCGGCCGTGGCCAGCGAGAGCTGATCATCGGTGACCGCCAGACGGGCAAGACGGCGATCGCGATCGACGCGATCATCAACAACAAGGACACCGGTGTGGTGTCGGTCTACGTAGCGATCGGCCAGCGCATGGCGACGGTCGTGGCGCTCGCGCAGACGCTCGAGGAGTACGGCGCGATGGACCGCACGATCATCGTCGCTGCACCCGCCGACGAGGCGGCTCCGATCAAGTTCATGGCCCCCTACGCCGGCTGCGCGATGGGGGAGCACTTCCTCTACAAAGGGCAGCACGCGCTGTGCGTGTATGACGACCTCACTAAGCACGCCTACGCCTACCGGCAGATGTCGCTGCTACTGCGCCGCCCGCCCGGCCGCGAGGCATACCCGGGCGATGTCTTCTACCTACACTCGCGTCTGCTGGAGCGCGCGGTCAAGCTCAACGACGACCTCGGTGGCGGATCGCTGACCGCGCTGCCCGTGATCGAGACGCAGGCGGGCGACGTCTCCGCATACATCCCCACGAACGTGATCTCGATCACCGACGGGCAGATCTTCCTCGAGTCGAAACTGTTCAACTCCGGCGTGCGCCCCGCGATCAACGTCGGCGTCTCGGTCTCACGCGTCGGTGGAAACGCGCAGATCGGCCCGATGAAGAAAGTCGCCGGTCGCATCAAGCTCGAGCTCTCCCAGTACCGCGACCTCGAGGCGTTCGCGCAGTTCGGCTCGGACCTCGACGCCGACACGCAGCGCACGCTGGCCCGCGGTGAGCGCCTCGTGGCGACGCTCAACCAGCACGAGCGCGCGCCGCTGCCGGTCGAGGATCAGACGATCCAGATCTTCGCTGCCACCAACGGCTACCTGGACCGACTGAACGTGGAGCGCGTCCCCGCGTTCCTGCTGGAGGCGACCGAACGCATGCACGCCCAGCACGGCGAGGTGCGCGAGCAGATCAGCGGCGGTGACTGGTCCGATGACGTCCAGGGCAAGCTGCGCGAGATCCTCGACACGTTCGCCCAGGACTTTGGCTACGACCTCGACGAGGAGGGCCAGCCGCTCGACGACGATGCGCCGCCGAGCAGCAAGTCCCTGGACACGCCTGCAGCGGACGAGCGCGAGAAGGAGGCGCAGCCGGCATAGCGCCGGCTGCCGTAAACGCCCATGGCTTCTCAGCGCGACGTCAAGAACAAGATCGCCTCGGTCAAGAACATCCAGAAGATCACGCGCGCGATGGAGATGGTCGCGGCAGCCCGCCTGCGGCGCGCCGAGCAGCGGATCGAGGCACTCCGTCCCTACGCAGATGCAATTGGGCGAATGACTCGCCAGGCGGCCCAGGCCGCCGGCGCAGAGGCTGGGCGGGTGCCGCTGCTGCGCGCGCACGAGTCCGAGTCGAATGTGGGCCTGCTGCTGGTGACTGGCGATCGTGGTCTCGCGGGTGGGTTCAACTCGCAGATCATCCGCGCGGGCGTCCGTCTCTCCTCAGAGCTTTCCGAGCAGGGCCTGCGAAGCAGCTGGTATGCGACTGGGCGCCGCGGTGTCTCCTCTGTGTCGTTCCGCGGCTACGAGCTCCAGGGCAGCTATACGGGCTTCGCCGACCGCCCCTCCTACGCGGATGCACGCACGATCGCCGACGATCTCATCCAAGCGTATCTTGACAATCGCGTCGACCGGGTAGAGATGCTCTACAACTCATACGTCTCGCCGCTCACCCAGACGGTCACGCGCCAGACGCTGCTGCCGCTTTCAGGCGAAGCGCTTGGCGAAGGCGGTGGCTCCTCGGATGGGGACGCCTCCAAAGTCGGCACGTCCACGTCGGTTGACTACGAGCCAGACCCCGAGACGATCCTCAGGCGCCTGGTTCCGGACTACATCGAGATCTCGATCTACCGGGCGCTGGTGGAGTCCGCCGCGGGGTTCTTCGGGGCACAGATGACCGCGATGCGCAGCGCATCGGAGAACGCGGGCGAAATCATCACCGACTACACGCTGCAGATGAACCGCGCACGCCAGGCTGAGATCACGCAGGAGATCATGGAGGTCGTAGCAGGAGCAGAGGGCCTGGCGTGATCGCTGAGCGGCGCCATACTGCGTCCTCAGTCGCTCGCGTGCGAAGCACGCCACGCTCCTTGCGTCCTTGTCTGGCTTGCCCATCGATACCCCAGACCGGCCCTGGCGTCGGAACGAACTCGACGTCGATACAACTTGAAACAGATGACTAGGAGATCAAAGAGCTAATGCCACCCAGCACCGTCACCGACTCACCGTCCGCGAACGGCGCGAGCACGCGCAACGTCGGGCGCATCGAGGAGATTCAGGGCGTCGTGATCGAGGCCGTGTTCCCCGACCGCCTGCCGGAGATCAACCACGCGATCACGATCGCTCGCCCTGCGGCGAACAAGGAGGAGGCCCCCGGCATCAGCTCCGGAGCGGAGGAGGATCTGCTCGTATGCGAGGTCCAGCAGCACCTTGGCGATGACCGCGTGCGAGCGGTGGCGATGGACACCACTGACGGCCTGGCTCGGGGTGTGGAGGTACTCGACACGGGTGCCCCGATCACGGTTCCCGTGGGCGAGGCCACGCTTGGGCGCATCTTCAACCTGCTCGGACAGCCGATCGACCTGGGCGAGCCGATGCCGGCGGACGTCGAGCGCCGCGGCATCCACCAGGAGGCTCCGCGTGCGGAGGACCTGACTCCGACCACCGAGATGTTCGAGACGGGCATCAAGGTCATCGACTTGCTCGCCCCGTATGCGAAGGGCGGCAAGGTGGGGCTGTTTGGTGGCGCTGGCGTCGGCAAGACGGTGCTGATTCAGGAGCTGATCCACAACCTCGCCAAGGAGCACGGTGGGTTGTCCGCGTTTTGCGGCGTGGGCGAGCGCTCGCGCGAGGGCAACGACCTGTGGCTGGAGATGAAGGAGTCGGGCGTGCTCGACAAGACGATGCTCGTCTTCGGGCAGATGAACGAGCCCCCGGGAGCCCGCATGCGGGTTGCGCTTTCGGGCCTGACGATGGCGGAATACTTCCGCGACCAGGGCCAGGACGTGCTGCTGTTCATCGACAACATCTTCCGGTTCGTGCAGGCTGGCTCTGAGGTCTCGGCGCTGCTAGGGCGGATGCCCTCGCAGGTGGGTTATCAGCCGACGCTGGAGACTGAGATGGGCCAGCTACAGGAGCGCATCACCTCCACCAAGCGCGGCTCGGTGACGTCGATCCAGGCGATCTACGTGCCCGCTGACGACTACACCGACCCCGCTCCGGCGTCAGTGTTTGCGCACCTCAACGCAACGACGGCGCTGTCGCGGTCGATCTCCGAAAAAGGCATCTACCCGGCCGTCGACCCGCTCGACTCCACCTCGACGATCCTCAAGGCGGACATCCTGGGTGATGACCACTTCCGCGTTGCCAACCGGGTCAAGGAGGTCCTGCAGCGCTACAAGGAGCTCCAGGACATCATCGCGATTCTCGGTATCGACGAGCTCTCCGACGAGGACAAGCTCACGGTGCAGCGGGCGCGGCGCATCGAGCGTTTCCTCTCGCAGCCGTTCTTTGTGGCCGAGCAGTTCACGGGCACACCGGGCGCATACGTGCCGATCGCTGAGACGATCAGGGGCTTCGAGGAGATCCTCGACGGCAAGCACGATGAGGTTCCCGAGAGCGCCTTCTTCCTAAAGGGCACAATCGACGAAGTAGTCGCTGCCGTCCGATGACCGGCGCATCTCTGCGTCCTCGGTCGCTCGTGTGCGAAGCACACTTCGCTTCCTGCGTCCTTGATCTGCTTGGTCCTCGAACGGCAGGCGGCGACCGACCAATAGAGGGGAATAGATAATGGCCTACAGCAAGTTCCCAGCGGAAGTGCTGACGCCTGAGGGCGAGGTGTTCTCGGAGGAGGTGGAGATGCTCTCCACCTTCACCACGGTCGGCTCGATCGCGATCCTGGCCAACCACGAGCCGATCCTGGCGCGGCTCGAGCCGACGGAGCTGCGCCTATATCGCTCGGAGAACGAGATCGTGCGTTTTGCCCAGGCGGAGGGCTATCTGCAGTTCGCCGAGAACAGGGCGCTGGTGCTTGTGGAGGAGGCGATCGCCCCCGATCAGCTCGATCGGGGGACGATTGAGACGAAGCTCTCCGAAGCGCGCCGTGCGGCCGAGCAGGCGCCGGAAGGTAGCGAGGAGCAGGCGCGTGGCGTGCGCGACGTGAAGCGCTATGAAGCTTTCCTTGCCGTAGGGCGCTAAGCCGCCCCTACGCCAGCCGTCGCATACTCGGCTCAACAGCTAGCCTTCCCCGCTTCATGAGTGTCAACCCAGAGCCCATCGGAGTGATCGGCACCGGCTACGTCGGGCTGGTGACGGCTGCCGGCTTCGCCGAGCTGGGCAGCGACGTGTGGTGCGTGGACATCGACGCCGCGAAGATCGAGCGCCTTCGTCGCGGTGAGGTCCCGATCTATGAGCCCGGCCTTGAGGAGGTGCTCGCGAAGTACGGCGAGCGGCTGCACTTCGGGACGGACTTGGCCGAGGCGATGGCACACGCGCGGCTGCTGTTTGTGGCTGTGGGCACGCCGCCTACGTATTCGGGAGATGCCGACCTGTCTGCAGTACATGCGGTGGTCGACGCACTGCCTCCGTCCAGCAGGCACGCGCTGGTGATGAAGTCGACGGTCCCGTGTGGCACCGGCGCCAGCATCCAGCGCGTGTTCCGGGAGCGCGGCAAGGACGGGATGGCCTACGTGTCGTGTCCTGAGTTTCTCAAGGAGGGCTCGGCGCTGAAGGACTTCCGCAACCCAGATCGCGTGGTTGTTGGCGACACCGGCGACTGGGCCGGCGACGCCGTGATCGAGCTGTATAGCCCTCTGGCTGACCCATCTCAGGTGGTCCGCACGGACATCGCCAGCGCCGAGATGATCAAGCTCGCCGCGAACGCCTTCCTGGCGACGAAGATCTCGTTTATCAACGAGATCGCGAACGTCTGCGAGGAGACTGGTGCTGACGTGATCGAGGTCGCCCGCGGCGTCGGCCTCGATGACCGCATCGGACCAAAGTTCCTGCAGGCTGGGATTGGTTACGGCGGCTCCTGTTTCACTAAGGATGTCAGTGCGCTAAAGCTCCTGGCTGCCAACTCCGGCTACCACTTCCAGCTGCTGAATGCCGTCACGGAGGTTAACGAGCTACAGAAGCGGCGCGTGGTATCCAAGCTCCAGCGTCACATCGGCGACCTCGCTGGCAAGCACGTGGCGATGCTGGGGCTCGCGTTCAAGCCGGAGACCGACGACATGCGCGGCGCCTCCTCACTGGTGCTCGCAGCGCGCCTGCTTGCAGAGGGCGCTGTGGTCAGCACGTATGACCCGATTGCCGAGCAGGAGGCACGGGCACTGATGCCGCAGCTGAACTACTGCAGCTCAGCGATGGATGCCATCGCAGGGGCTGATGCGGTGGTGCTTGTCACCGAGTGGCGCCAGTTCCTCGAGCTCGATTGGAGCGAGGTCGCCGCGGCGATGAGCGGCACGGTCGTGGTCGACGGGCGCAACGCTCTCGATCCCGAGGCCATTCGTGCTGCTGAGTTGATCTACGAGGGAATCGGACGGCGGTGAGAGCATTCAGGCGGTGATCCTCGTCGGGGGGCAGGGGACCCGACTGCGGCCGCTCACCTCTGCTGTACCCAAGCCGGTCGTGCGGCTGGTGGACCGCCCGTTCATCGCGTTCATGCTCGAGTGGCTGCGCGGGCATGGCGTTGACGACGTAATCATGTCGTGCGGGTTCCTTGCGGATGGTGTGCGCAACGTCCTGGGGGATGGCTCGGAGCTTGGCATCCGGCTGCGCTTCGTCGAGGAGCCCGACCCGCGCGGGACAGCTGGTGCGTTGAAGCTTGCTGAGCCGATGCTCGACGAGCGCTTCTTGATGCTCAACGGCGACGTGCTCACCGACATCGACTTGACCGCCCAGATCGCCCAGCATGAGGCGAGTGGCGCCAAGGGCACGCTGGCATTGGTCCCCGTGGAGGACCCAAGCGCCTATGGGCTGGTGATGCTCGAACAGGACAACTCGGTGCGCGCGTTCCTTGAGAAGCCGAGTACGGAGAACCTCGAGAGCAACCTCATAAGCGCTGGAGCGTACGTCCTTGAGCGGGAGATCCTGGATCTGATTGCGCCTGATCGCAACGTGTCGATCGAGCGCGAGGTGTGGCCGCAGCTCGTCGGCAATGGCCTGTATGGATTCGCCTCCGACGGATATTGGCTGGACATCGGCACGCCGGAGCGCTACTTGCAGGGAACGTTTGACATTCTCGAGGGCAACGTGCAGAGCGCTGTGCGCGAGCGGCTGGGGAGCGATTGGCTGGCGATTGAGGATGAGGCGTCGGTGCACGGCCGAGCGATCCCACCGGCGCTGCTCGAGCGCGGCGTCAGCGTTGGGCACGGCGCGCGCGTGGGCAGTCTTGTGGTCCTCGCACAGGACGTGGTGGTTGGCGCGGGCGCGAGCGTCGAGCGCGCGGTCGTCCTCGAGGGGACACAAATTGGCGAGAACTGCGAGCTACGTGACTGCATCGTGGGCGCCGGCTGTCAGATCGGCGCGGGCACCAAGATCACCGGCGGAGCGGTGCTCGGCGACGGGGTGAAGGTAGGGGCGCACAACGTGATCGCCTGCGGGGCGCGTATCTTCCCTGGTGTCGAATTGCCTGAAGGTGCGATCCAGTTCTAGTGATACCGGTTCGCGAAGGGCGCCAACTACCAAGATTGCAACGGTCGATGACCCCAATCCAATCAGTCCCACAGGAGGCGAACAGCAGATGAGCGACGGCGGTGCGACCGCGGCACCCACGGCAGAGGAGCTCTCTCGAGCGGCTATTGCCCGGGTCGATCCGTCTAATCAGCTTGGCGACGTGCTGGCGCTTCCAGAGCACCTGCGTGACGCGCTGTGGCGGGTGGAGTCGGCGATCATGCAGGACTGGGACACGACCGCTGGCCTAGTTGTGGCCGGCATGGGCGGCTCGGCGATCGGCGGCGCGCTGGCACGCGCGGCGATGGGCGATCACGCTTCGCGTCCGATCTTCGTTACGCGCGCGTATGGGCTGCCGCCGTGGACGACGCCCGACACGATGGTGCTGTGCGCCAGCTACTCGGGCGAGACGGAGGAGACGCTCGCCTGTTACGAGTCCGCTGGGGCGCTGGGGGCCAAGCGCACGGTAGTCACCACTGGCGGCCGCCTCGCGGAGATGGCACGCGCTGACGGTGTGCCTGTGATCCCGCTGCCGGGGGGCTTTCAGCCACGCGCGGCGGTCGCCTACATGATTGTCGCCGCACTGGAGGTCGCCGCGTTGTGCGGTGCTGGTCCGCGGCTGACATCGGAGATCGACGTTGCCGCCTCGCACATCGAGCAGTTGGTGGCGGAGTGGGGTCCGGATGCGCCGGAGGACTCGCTCGCCAAGGAACTCGCGCGCGGTCTCAATGGGACCACCCCGGTGGTAGCCGGCGCCGGGCTGACCTCGCCGATTGCCTACCGCTGGAAGACGCAGATCAACGAGAACGCAAAGCAGCCGTGCTTCTCCAACGAACTGCCGGAGCTCGATCACAATGAAATCTCCGGCTGGGAGGGCGCGGCGAGCATTGGACGCTTCTCGGCGGTGTTCCTGGATGACTCCGACGCGCACCCGCGAGTGAAGGAGCGCATGGACTTGACCGAGCGCCTGATCGCGGGCAATGCGGCGGCGAGCTATCGGCTGGAGACACGCGGGCAGACCGCGATCGAGCGCGTGATCTCCCTCGTGTTGCTGGGCGATCTGGTGTCGATCTACCTGGCTGCGCTGCGCGGCGTGGACCCCGGCCCAGTGCATTTGATCGACGAGTTGAAGGCGGCGCTGGCCCAGCGTTAGTCGCCTGAGGGTGCGCAGCTGTGTGATACCGTCCGAGGCGGCCGAGGAGCGCTGCGACGGGCTGAATTCCGCCACGCTCGGCCTTCCTCATGTAGCAAGGGCGCTCACCTGACCGGACAGGAGGATTCGTCATGTCCGCTATGACACCCACAGCTATCACTGCCGATTTCAAGGTCGCCGATCTCTCGCTGGCAGAGTTCGGACGCAAGGAGATCACGCTGGCCGAGCACGAGATGCCCGGCCTGATGTCGATTCGCGCGGAGTACGCAGACGCCCAGCCGCTGAAGGGCGCACGCATCACCGGCTCGCTGCACATGACCATCCAGACGGCCGTGCTGATCGAGACGCTGACGGCGCTCGGCGCGGAGGTTCGCTGGTGCAGTTGCAACATCTTCTCCACTCAGGATCACGCGGCGGCAGCCGTGGCGGTCGGCCCTGACGGTACGCCCGAGGACCCGCGGGGCGTGCCGGTGTATGCGTGGAAGGGCGAGACGCTTGAGGAGTACTGGTGGTGCACCGAGCAGGTACTGAACTGGCCCTCCGAAGGCGAGGACGGCTCAGCCGGCCCGAACATGATCCTCGACGACGGCGGCGATGCGACGCTGCTGGTGCACAAGGGCACTGAGTACGAGGCAGCCGGCGCGGTCCCCGATCCGGCGAACGCTGAATCAGAGGAGCACGCGGTGATCCTCAACACGCTGACGCGCACCCTCGGCGAGGACCCCCAGCGCTGGACCCGCATCGGGCAGGGCATCAAAGGCGTCACCGAGGAGACCACTACCGGTGTGCACCGTCTGTATGAGATGGTCGAGAGCGGCGAGCTGCTGTTTCCGGCGATCAACGTCAACGACTCGGTCACCAAGTCCAAGTTCGACAACCTGTACGGCTGTCGTCACTCGCTGATCGACGGCATCAACCGCGCCACCGACGTGATGATCGGCGGCAAGGTTGCCGTGGTGTGCGGCTTCGGTGACGTCGGCAAGGGCTGCGCGGAATCGCTGCGTGGCCAGGGCGCCCGCGTGATCATCACCGAGATCGACCCGATCTGTGCGCTGCAGGCGGCGATGCAGGGCTATGAGGTCAAGACGCTCGAGGATGTGATCGACACCGCCGACATCTTCGTCACGACGACCGGCAACAAGGACATCATCAAGGCGCAGGACATGGCGCGCATGAAGCACCAGGCGATCGTGGGCAACATCGGCCACTTCGACAACGAGATCGACATCGCGGGCCTGACGAAGGTTCCGGGGATCGAGCGGGTGAACATCAAGCCGCAGGTCGACAAGTGGGTATTTCCAGACGGTCACGCGATCCTGATGCTCTCCGAGGGGCGCCTGTTGAACCTCGGCAACGCCACTGGGCACCCGAGCTTTGTGATGAGCAACTCGTTCTCCAACCAGACGATCGCGCAGATCGAGCTGTTCACAAAGAACGACGAGTACGAGAAGAAGGTGTACGTGCTGCCCAAGCACCTCGACGAGAAGGTCGCGAGGCTGCACTTGGACGCGCTCGGCGTGAAGCTCACCCGCCTCAGCGACGAGCAAGCCGCCTACATCGGTGTGCCCGTAGATGGTCCCTACAAGCCGGACCACTACCGCTATTAGACCAGGGGGTCGCTGGGCGGCGCGATACGGCGTCCTCGGTCGCTCGCGTGCAAAGCACGCCACGCTTCCTGCGTCCTTGTCTCGCTTGCCCATCGACCCCCTGGCGTGCGTGTGCCTTCACCGGGCGAACCTTGAAAGGATGAGCGTATGAGAGCAATGGTCCTCGCCGCGGGTCTTGGCACCCGGCTGCGCCCGCTGACTTTTGAGATCACCAAGCCGATGGTGCCGGTGCTGGATCGGCCGGTGATGGAGCACATTGTCGACCTGCTCGACAAGCACGGGTTCGAGCAGGTGATCGCCAACTTGCACTACTTCCCGGACTCGATCCGTGAGTACTTTGGCGAGCGACTCTCCTACCGCTTCGAGGAGGAGCTGTTGGGCACCGCCGGCGGCGTGCGCGGCTGCGCGGAGTTCTTTGGCGATGAGCCGTTCCTGGTGATCTCCGGCGACGCGCTCACGGACATCGATCTGCAGGCATTCGCAGCCAGGCACAAGCAGGCCGGCGGGGTTGCCACGCTGGCGGTGAAGCAGGTTCCCGACACGCGTGAGTACGGCGTGGTGCTGCACGACCGTGAGGGCCGCATCACGGGCTTTCAGGAGAAGCCGCCGCCGGAGGAGGCGCTGTCGGATCTGGGCAACTGCGGCATCTACATGTTCGACCCGAAGATCTTCGACTACTTCCCCAGCCGTCCGTTCGTGGATTGGGCGCAGGATGTCTTCCCAGTGCTGCTGGAGAACGATGTGCCCTTCTACATCCACGAGGTGCAGGAGTACTGGAACGACGTCGGCTCGCTGGGCGAGCTCAGGCAAGGCACATTCGATGCGCTGCAGGGCGAGCTGCACCTCGAGATCGAGGGCCAGGAGATCAGCCCCGGCGTGATCGTGGCCGGCGGGCAGGAGTTGCCCGCAGACGTTGAGGTCGAAGGGCCGGTGTGGATCGGCACCGACGTGAGCATCGGCGCGGGTGTCCGCCTGATGGGCCCCGTGGTGCTGGGCGACGGCGCCACCGTAGGCGACCATGCACAGCTGCGCGAGAGCATCGTCTTCCCCGGCACCGAGATCGCCGCCGAGTCGATTCTGATCGGCGCGATCGCCGGCCACAGCGGGATCCTCGAGAGTCTGCGCCGCCGTGGCTGAGCCTACTCGGGTCTGACCTACTCGTTACCAGACACTCTAGAGGGGGTAGATACCTGCCTCGACAGGATCGTCCGGCACGCACAACTGCGTAACGCTCTCGCGTGATGCGCTTAGAACAAGAAGAGGCCCGCCGAAGCGAGCCCCTTCCCGGAAAGTGAGACCATACTACTGACGACAACTGTCATCATATCATGGATTGCGGACGACATCTACTCATTTGCGGTGGAGTGTCTCCAGCTGTCCTACTGAGTGCCACTGGCTTTGTGTTTAGTGCCATTTACATCCGCCGCAATCAGGCGTAGCATCGTGACCACGCCATTACAAAAGGCCGACCGAAGGAGCGTGTGATGCAGATCGACATCAAGGGTCGAAACGTCCCGGTCACCGACGAGCTCCGTGCGCATGTCGAGCGTCGTCTGACTAAGGTCGCGCGCCAGGTCTCAGACCTCGCTCGCCTCGAGGTAGAGATCTTCAAGGAGCGCAATCCCCGCGTGGCCAACAGCCAGGTGGCGGAGTGCACGCTGTACCTGAAGGGTGTGACGCTGCGCGCCCACGACGCCTCGCCGGAGATGCTGCACTCGTTGAATCTGGTCGTCGACGAGCTCGCGCGCCAGGTCAAGCGCCACCGCGACAAACTGCGCCATCGGCGCGAGGCGCATGCTGCCGCAGCACGTGTCGCACGCGGCGCGGCTCAAGGAGCGACGCTTCCGTCGTTCTAAGGCCCTGAGCCCGCCCGTCACCGGTCGGCGCCGCGCGCCCTGTTGAGGGAGCGGCAGCCGACCGGACCGGCAGCAGCTGACCTGGAGCTGTCGGCAGCAGCTGACCTGGAGCTCCAGGCGGCGGACGGCTGAAGATGTTGCCGCGGCGATCGAGTGCGGCATAACTCGGAGCGCCGGGAGCTATCCTTGGCGCATGCCCTCTGTGCTCGATCGCGCCCTGAACGTTGGCGAGGCGAAGAAGTTCAAGGAGTACCAGAAGCGTGTGACGCTGATCGGAGCGTTCGAGGCAGAGCTCGAGCACGACAGCGACGCGGAACTGCGCGAGCGGATGGACACACTGCGCGCGCGGGCCGCCGCAGGTGAGGATCTGGATGCGCTGTTGGCTGAGTGCTTCGCGGTCGTGCGCGAGACGGGTAAGCGCAAGATGGGCATGCGCCACTTCGATGTGCAGTTGATCGGTGGCATGGCTCTGCACGAGGGGCAGATCGCCGAGATGAAGACGGGAGAGGGCAAGACCCTAACGGCGACGCTCGCGGTCGTGTTGAACTCGCTGGCGGTGCGCGAGCCGAGCTCCGAGGAGTCCGGTGCGGAGGGCTCCGAAGCCGCGCTGCCCGAACGCAGGGGAGTGCAGGTAGTGACCGTCAACGACTACTTGGCGCGCCGCGATGCCGAATGGATGAGCCCCATCTACGACGCGCTCGGCGTGAGCGTGGGGGTGCTGCAGAGCCAGCAGTCATTCGAGGAGAAGCAGCAGGCGTACTCGAGTGACGTGGTGTACGGCACTAACTCAGAGTTCGGCTTCGATTACCTGCGCGACAACATGGCCAAGGATCTCGGCGAAAAGGTCCAACGCGGGCACTACTTTGCGATCGTGGACGAGGTTGACAACATCCTCATCGACGAGGCGCGTACGCCGCTGATCATCTCGGGCGCGCCCGAACAGGCCGCCGATCTGTACGTCAAGTTCGCCAAACTGGCTCCACGCATGGTCGCGGGCAAAACGCCCGAAGGCATGGACCCGCGGGCCAAGAAGCAGTTCATGGCGGACTTCGACTACGAGGTCGACGAGAAGCAGAAGACCGTGGCGATCTCAGAGCAGGGCGTTGCCAAGGCTGAGCGTTTCCTTGGCATCGACCATCTGTATCGGGCGGAGAACGGGCATCTGGTCAACCACTTGATCCAGGCGCTGCGCGCCCAGGCGTTGTACAAGCGCGACGTCGACTACGCGGTGGTCGATGGCGAAGTGAAGATCATCGACGAGTTCACCGGGCGCATCCTCGATGGCCGGCGATGGTCTGAGGGCCTGCATCAGGCGGTTGAGGCGAAGGAAGGCGTGCGCGTCCAGGAGGAGAACCAGACGCTCGCGACGATCACCTACCAGAACTACTTCCGCCTGTACGACAAGCTCGGCGGCATGACCGGAACGGCGCTCACCGAGGCCACCGAGTTCATGAAGATCTACGAGTTGCCGGTCGTGCAGATCCCTACGAATATGGACATGGTCCGTGAGGATCGCAACGACCAGGTCTACAAGACCAAGGAGGGCAAGTGGAACGCGGTCGTCAAAGAAATCGCCGCGCGCCACGAGGCCGGCCAGCCGGTGCTGGTGGGGACGATTTCCGTTGAGGTCTCAGAGCTCCTTTCAGACCGGCTGACCAAGCGTGGCATCAAGCACACGGTGCTGAACGCCAAGCCAGAGCACGCCGCCCGCGAGGCCGACATCGTGGCTGAGGCCGGTCAACCGGGAGCGGTGACGATTGCCACCAACATGGCTGGTCGTGGCGTGGACATCAAGCTCGGCGGTAACCCCGAGCACCTGGCTGCCCAGCAACTGGCGCGGGAAGGCATTGACCCAGAGGACACAGAGGGCTACGAGCGGCGCATGCAGGAGATCCTGCCCGAAGTAGAGCGCAAGCTGGCTGACAGCCGCGAGATCGTGACAACTGCCGGCGGGCTATTCATCTGCGGCACCGAGCGCCACGAGTCACGGCGCATCGACAACCAGCTGCGCGGTCGCTCCGGACGCCAGGGCGACCCGGGCGAGTCGCGATTCTTCCTATCCGCGGAGGACGACCTCGTGCGGCTGTTCGCTGGCGATCGCATCTACAAGATCCTCGACAAACTGGGTGGCACCGACGAGGAGGGCAACGAGGAACCGATCGAGGCCAAGATGCTCTCCAAGCAGATCGAAAAGGCCCAGAAAAAGGTCGAGGAGCAGAACTTCCTGATCCGCAAACGCGTGCTCGAATACGACGATGTGATGAACGAGCAGCGGCGTGTGATCTACAAATACCGTGATGAGGTGCTCGAAGGCAAGAGCATTGGCGAGGAGGCCCGCGAAGAAGTCGCCAAGGTGATCGAGCGCACGATCGACCAGTACACACCAGGCGACTTTGTCGAGGACTGGGACATGGACGGCCTATTCACGGCGCTGGGTCAGCTGTTCCCGCTAGACCTTGGTAGCGAGGACCTGGAGACAATCGAGCGCAGCCGGCTGGGCGAGCGCGTTGTGGAACTGGGGATGGCCCGCTACGACGAGCGCGAGCAGGCACTGGGCGAGGAGTTGATGGGTGCGCTCGAGCGCTTCCTGCTGCTGCAGACGATCGACGAACGCTGGCGCGAGCACCTCTTCGACATGGAGTACCTGCGCGAGGGCATCCACCTACGTGGCTTCGCTCAGCTGGACCCGCTGGTCGCATACAAGAACGAAGCGTTCAACCTATTTGGCGACCTGATGAACGCGGTATGGACGGAGTACGCGCGCATGATATTCAACGTGCAGGTCAACGTCGAAGACCAAAACGGCGGTGGCGGCGGTGGTGCGCCGATCGCTCCGTTTGCCGCCAGCGGCAATTCCACGCGTGCGGGCAAGGTGTCCTACTCCGGCGGACACAGCGCGGCGGGTGCCGGCGCAATGGCTGCCGCGGCAGCAAACGCCGGCCTCAACACCGGTACCGCGCAGGCCGCCTTCGGCGAGAACGGCCAAGAAGGCGAAGCGCTACCAGTTGTCGAGCAGCGTGTGCTCGACGACGAGCACCAGGTCGGGCGCAACGATCCGTGCTGGTGTGGCAGTGGTAAGAAGTTCAAGAAGTGCCACGGCTCCTAGACGGCCGTGGACACGGCGCGGGGCGGCGTCCTCGGTCAGGCTCGCCTGTGCCCCGGAGGGGTATGTGCAAAGCACACTTCGCTGCTGCGTCCTTGCCCCGCTTGGTCCACGACCGTCTAGTGGCGTGTTGGGGAGTGCTTAGCGATCTGGAGTAGCTGTGACGGCCACACCTTGGGACGCACACACATACGACCGCTCTAGCCAGCCGCAGCAGGCGTGGGCGTCTGCGGTTCTTGCGCGGCTCGAGGGCATTTCGCCGGATGCGACGGTGCTGGATGTCGGCTGTGGCACGGGGCGTGTGACCGAGGCGCTGGTGGAGATGGTGCCGCGAGGGCGTGTGTTGGCGATGGACGCGTCGGCGGACATGGTCGCGCTGGCGCGTGAGCGGCTGGGCGATCGCGCCGAGGTGTGGTGCCAAGACGCGCTGGAGCTCGATTTGAGCGAGTCGGTCGATGCGGTCGTCTCGACCGCGGCGCTGCATTGGGTTGGCGAGCACGATCGTTTGTGGCAGCAGCTGGCGCGAGCACTTCGCCCAGGTGGCCGGCTGGAGATCCAATGTGGTGGACAGGGAAACATCGACGGCGTGCGTGAAGTCATCGACGCCGTTGCTCGCGACACGGCACCCGAGCTCCTAGATTGGTCACCGTGGGTGTTCGCGGGGCCTGAGGAGACAGAAACGCGCCTGCAGGACGCGGGCTTCGTGGAGGTCAGATGCTGGCTTGAAGACCGACCGACGTACCCCAAGGACGTTGGTGCGTTCGTGCGCACGTCGATCCTCGCGGCGCACCTGGAGCGCCTGCCGGCGGAGCGTCGAGAGCAGTTTGCGACTGCTGTTGTCGCAGGAGTGCGACTGCCGCTGGACTACGTGCGCCTGAATGCGTCCGCAGTACGCGCGGCGTGGCGTTGATCGAAGCGCGCGAGATCAGACCAGGCTAACCAGGCCTGATACGATGAACCAATGGCAGCGGTCGGCAAAGATCACATAGTCACGGTGACGGAGGCGAAAACGCAGCTTTCGAGCCTAATCGAGCGCGTGGGCGGGGGCGAGGAGATCGTGATTCGGCGTGGGCAGCGTCCTGTGGCCAAGCTCATCCGCTACGACGAGCCGGCTGTGCGTCGACGCATGGGAGCTCTGCGGGGGCAGATCTGGATGAGCGATGACTTCGATGAGCCGGACGAGGAGATCGAGCGTCTGTTCGGCACGCGCGATTGAGTCCGCTCCTGCTCGATACCCATGCGCTGCTGTGGAGCGTTGGGGATACCAACCGTCTGTCGTCGACCGCGCGCGAGGTCCTGAGCGCCGGAGTCGTGTCGGCGTACGTCAGTACGGCGAGCGTGTGGGAGATCGCGATCAAGCGAGCTTCCGGGAAGCTCGAGGCTCCGGACGATCTGCTCGAGCAGATCGTGGTTGCCAACTTCGGCGAGCTCGGCATTACCTTCAAGCACGCGATGCTGGCTGGTGCTTTGCCGCCTCACCACTGCGACCCTTTCGACCGTATGCTCGTCGCTCAGGCTCAGAGTGAGCGTCTCACCCTAGTCACCAATGATGCGCGAATCGCCGCCTACGATGTGCCTGTTCTGTGGTGACTACACTGCGGCGACCGTCGGATGCCACCTGCGCTGATAGCGTGGAGGCATGGCCACAGCCGCTCCCAGCGAGTCCACGCCTCAGCGCTTGGCTGCCATCCGTGAGCAGATGACACTGCTCTCGGATTATCTTTGACCCGGCTGGGCTGGCCAAGCGTGCCCAGGAGCTCGAGGGCGAGATGGGCGCGGCTGGGTTCTGGGACGACTCCGACCGAGCGGCAGCGGTGTCGGCGGAGCACGCCCGTGCGTCCAGGCGCCTGGACGCATTCGAGGCACTGAAGAGCGACGTCGAGGACTTGGACGGCCTCGCGGAGATGGCCGCGGAGGACGCCTCGCTTCAGGCTGAGGTGGACGAGCAGATCGCTTCGGTGGAGGAGCGTTTGGCGGCGCTTGAGGAGCAGCGGCTGTTCTCTGGGCGCTATGACGCGGGCGACGCGCTCGTGACGGTCAACGCGGGAGCGGGGGGGACCGATGCGCAGGACTGGGCGGAGATGGTGCTGCGGATGCTGATGCGTTGGGCGGAGCGCCGCGGCTTTCAGGTGGAGCTCTTGGAGGTAAGCGAGGGAGAGGAAGCTGGCATCAAGTCGGCCACGTTCCGCGCGTCCGGTGAGAACGCCTACGGCCTGTTCGGCGCTGAGCGCGGCGTGCACCGACTCGTGCGCCTATCGCCGTTCGATTCTGCCCACCGTCGCCAGACGAGCTTCGCTGGTGTGGAGGTAGCACCGGTTGTGAAAGACACCGGTGAGATCGTGATCAACGAGGACGACCTGCAGGTGGACACCTACCGCGCGTCGGGCGCGGGCGGTCAGCACGTCAACAAGACTGACTCGGCGGTGCGCATCACCCACCGCCCGACGGGCATCGTGGTGCAGTGCCAGAACGAGCGCTCGCAGTCTTCCAACCGGGCGACCGCGATGGCGATGCTGAGTGCGAAGCTGCTGGAGCGTAAGGAGCGCGAACGCCAGGAAGAGATCGCCCGCGAGAAGGGTGAGGCCCAGGACGTGAACTTCGGCTCGCAGATCCGCTCGTACGTGCTGCACCCATACACGATGGTCAAGGACCACCGCACCGATCACGAGATGGGCGACGCGCAGCGCGTGCTCGAGGGAGATCTAGATGGATTTGTGCGTGCGTACTTGTTGCAGAGCGCATCCTCGCGCGGACAGGAGTAGGTAACAGGCTCAGGCTGGAGGCATCGCGGGCGGCTACAGCTCAGCGAGAAGCCTTGATCTGCTCGCGCTCGGCCAGGCGGTTGCTGCGGCGCAGCTGTGCCTCGCCCTCGCGGCGGCGCTCATCGGCGGTGGCGGTCAGTAGCGGCGGCACCTCCACCGGGTTGCCCTGCTCGTCGACGGCCACCATCGTCAGGTAGGCGCTGTTGCTGTGCCGACGCTCGCCTGTGCGTGGGTTCTCGGTGTCGACACGCACGCCCACCTCCATGGACGTATGCCATACGGCGTTGACGCTTGCCTGGAAGGTGACCAGTTCACCGACATGGATTGGCACCCTGAAGGTCATGCGATCCATGCTGGCGGTCACCACCCGCTGACGGCAGTGCTTGACCGCCGCAAGCCCAGCCGCCTCGTCGCACAGCTTCATTACCGTGCCACCGTGCACGAAGCCCGCGCCGTTGGCGTCCAATGGACCCATCCAGTGGGCCAGCGTGGCGTTCGATTCGGCAGCTGAGCGTGCGTCCATCGCCTGTGATCCTATGCTGAATATGCTGACGAGCATGAGCCCCGTGTTGGATGCCGTCACGGCCGAGCTGGTGCGCGCGGCGCTGGCGGAGGATGTGGGTCCGGGTGACGTCACTACGCTTGCCACGGTGGACGCGCAGGCGACGGCAGACGCGCTGATCACCCAGAAGGCGCCGGGGGCGATCTATGGCCTGGACGTGGCTGAAGCTGTGTTCGCGATGCTCGACCCTGACGTGCGGTGCGAGCGCCTGGTGGAGGAGGGCTTGTGGCGCGAGCAGGGAGGGCCGGTGCTGTCCGTCTCAGGGCAGGCACGGGCGCTGCTCACTGGTGAGCGCACGGCGCTGAACTTCCTCACGCACCTATCGGGGGTGGCCACGGTGGCGGCACGTGCTGCGCGCGCGGTGCAGGGCACAGGCGCGCGGGTGCTCGATACGCGCAAGACGATCCCCGGCCTACGCATGCTCGAGAAGGCGGCGGTGGCAGCCGGCGGCGCGAGCAACCACCGTGTGGGTCTGTATGACGCGATCTTGATCAAGGAGAACCACATCGCTGCCGCCGGTGGCATTACCCAGGCGATCGAGCGCGCCCGTGCGGCTGCACCTGAGCTCGCGGGCACGCTGGAGGTCGAGGTGCGCAACCCCCAGGAGATCGGCGAAGCGCTTGCGGCAGGCGCACCGCGGCTGCTGCTGGACAACATGGACGAGGACGAGCTGCGCGCTGCGGTGACACAGGTGGCGGGCAGGGCGGAGCTCGAGGCCAGCGGTGGCGTCAACCTGCAGACGCTCCGGGCACTTGCAGACACGGGGATAGAATGGGTGTCGATGGGGGCATTGACCCATTCCGCGCCCGCCCTAGACCTTTCTCTGATCATGGAGGCCCGGCCATGAACCTCTTGCCGCCGCGTACCCCCCGACGATCGACCCGCGGTGAGGTGCCGATGAATCTGCCGATGGCCTCAGCGCTGCCGATGGCCTCAACGCTCCCGATGGCGCCGACCCAAGCCGCGCCGGTTGCTCTCTCACCGAAGGAGATTGCCGACATGCGGGCTGAGGTGCGCGCGCTTGCGGCCGAGCGCAATGCGGTGATTCTCGCGCACAACTACCAGGTGCCGGAGGTGCAGGATGTCGCCGACTACGTCGGCGACTCGCTTGGGCTCTCCCGCAGGGCAGCGGCCGCGGACTCTGAGGTGATCGTGTTCTGTGGCGTTCATTTCATGGCGGAGACCGCCTCGATCCTGTGTCCCGAGAAGACCGTGCTGATCCCCGATTTGGATGCAGGCTGCTCGCTAGCAGAGTCGATCGACTTCGACCAGTTGGCGGCCTGGAAGGCTCAGTACCCAGAAGGCGTGGTTGTGATGTACGTGAACACCACCGCCGAGGTTAAGGCGCTGACCGACTACTGCTGCACTTCTGCGAACGCCGTGGACGTGGTGCGCCACATCTACGACACCCACGGTCTCGACACCCAGGTTCTGTTCGGCCCGGACATGTGGCTGGGCGCGTACGTGGAGAAGGAGCTCGGCAAGCGCATGCACGTATGGGACGGCGAGTGCCACGTGCACGCTGGCATTCGTCCCGCGGACATCGCCGCCACGCGTGCTGCGCACCCAGGAGCGGACTTCCTCATCCATCCAGAGTGCGGGTGTACTACCAGCATCATGGAGTACGTCGCCGCGGGTGACGTCTCGGCGGAGGGCGTGCACATGCTGTCCACCGGCGGCATGCTGAAGTACGCCGAGAGTGCCGAGTACGACGCACGCAAGCACCTCGAGGGCCGCGGCGAGCAAGCGGATGCTGACGGCGAGGCTCGGCGGGCAGACGCCGGGCAGGCGCGCCGCGAGGCGGTGGTGGCGACGGAGATTGGCATGCTCCACCCGCTACAGATGGCAGCGCCAGACGTCGAGTTCATCCCTGCCAACGCAGAGGCCTCGTGCAAGTACATGAAGATGATCACCTTGCCCAAGCTGCGAGACGCGCTGCGCGACATGCAGTTCGAGGTGCGCGTACCCCAGGACATCGCGGTCAAGGCGCGGGTGCCGATTGATCGCATGGTCGCCCTTGGCTGAGACACCATCTACTTAGCGGATTCGCTAAGATATGGGTATGGATGACGGCCAGGTAGCAGGGCGGTTGATCCGCCAGATCCGCGAAGACAGTGGTCTCAAACAGGTCGAGCTTGCTCGGCGAAGTGGCATTCACAGCTCCGTACTAAGCGCGTATGAGCACGGCGAGCGTCAGCCGTCCGTCGCCGCGCTTGCACGTATCGCTGGGGCAGCAGGCCTCGAAGTTCGCGTGGGCTCGTCACTGGACAAGATGGAGATGCTGCGGGCCGGTGACATCCTGGTCAAAGTGATCGAGCTGGCTGAGCAGATGCCCTACAAGCCGCGCAAAGACCTGGCATATCCTCCTCTGGTTCGCTTGGCCGCATGAGCTCCCTGATCGAGCGCCTGATAGCGGTTCACGATGCGCTTGATCAGGCCAAGCTCCCGCACGCGATCGGCGGTGCGATCGCGCTTGGATATTGCATTCAGGAGCCGAGGGGCACGCGCGATCTGGACGTCAACATCTTCGTCACCAGAGCTCGCGCTGACGACGTCTTCGCGGCGTTGCCGGACGGCATCACGGTCACGCTGGCGAACGTCGAACAGGTCCAACGGGATGGTCAAACGCGACTGATGTGGGATGACATGCCGGTGGACATCTTTCTCAACGTGCTCCCATTCCACGATGAGGTCGCGACTGGGGTTCGGTCAGTCGTGCTCGCCGGACGCACGATCCCCGTCCTTGACTGCAGCGCTCTGATCGTTTTCAAGGCGATGTTCGACAGGAGCAAGGACTGGGTAGACATCGAAGCGATGGTCGAGTACGGGTCGATCGACGTGGGGAAGACGGCGGGACGGATTGCTGATCTGGATGGTCCCGACTCACGTCGCGCACAGCGACTGCGGGATCTCGCGGCCGGCTAGACCCGTATGGCTGTGTGACACGCCTCTGCCTGGTTCACCTATCTCGCGTATGGCGCGCGTGAACGCATGAGCGTCCTCGCCGTTCGGCTGATCGAGATCCACGATGCCCTCACCGCGGCCCGGCTGCCGCACGCGTTTGGCGGCGCGATTGCACTTGCCTACTGCACAGAAGAGCCACGCGGTACCCGCGACCTCGACCTCAACGTGTTCGTCCGGCCCCAGCTTGTCAACGACGTCTTCGCGGCCCTCCCCGGCGGCGTGGCGAGGAGCTCGGCCGATCTCGAGATGGCCCAGGACGAGGGTCAGGTGAGGCTGTGGTGGCAGGACACGCCAATCGACATCTTTCTCAACATCCACCCCTTCCACGAGGAGGTCGCCAGAGGAGTGCGTCAGGTGCCGTTCGCCGGGCGCGTCATCCCTGTCGTCAGTTGCACAACGCTGGCGGTGTTCAAGTCGCTGATCAGCAGAACCAAGGACTGGGCGGATATTGAGGCGATGGTCGACATGGGGGTGATGAGCGTCAGCGACGCGATCGGATGGTTGACCGAGATCGCTGGTGTGGACAGCCCCGCGGTTACCCGCATGCGAGCGCTCGCGGCCTGAAGCGCCTGAGTGTCTAGAGCGACTCAAGTGTCTGAAGTGTTTGGAGCGACCCAAGGGTCTGACGCCCAAAGGGTCAGAGACAGACCTTTTGCCATCGCGCCCGGCCCTAATGTCCCTGCTCCACTGCGCCACAGGGTCATGACGTCAACGGACGATCACGAGTGATTGACACGCTGCGCGTAGCTGGGATACGTTGGGCGTCACGGGATGGTGTCAATGGGGAGGCTCGGGGACTGGCCCATATGGCGAGCTCCTGCGGTCAATAGAGCGAGGAAAGAGGGAGTCATGTTGAAGAGCAGAGCGCTGTTGTTGGCGGCAATTGCCGCCGCCGTCACCGTCGTAGGCATCGTCGCACCTGCCGGCGCCAGCGCGAGCCTGTATGTGCCTTACGAAGCCGAAGCGCTCGTGGAAGGCGCTTGGAATGAGACCTGGGACCCGACCGCGCTGAGTGGTGGCAATAACGGCTGCAAGCCGAGCGCTGCGCACCCCTACCCGGTCGTGCTCGTGCACGCCACGTTCGCCGATGAGGGGTCCAACTGGGTGACGCTCGCGCCGCTGCTCGCCAACGCCGGCTACTGCGTGTATGGCTTCAACTACGGCGAGACGATCCTGTCAGGGCTGTTCGGCAACGTCGACGGGCTCGGCCACATCACCCAGTCTGCTGAAGAACTGAAGACATTCGTCAACAAAGTCCTCTCCCAGACAAAAGCCTCACAGGTGGACCTCGTCGGCCATTCCCAAGGCGGGATGATGCCCAACTACTACCTCAAGTACCTCGGTGGCGCATCTAAGGTCAACACGTTCATCGGGCTTGCACCCAGCAACCACGGCACCACACTCGATGGGATCACGAAGTTGATCGAAAATTTCCCGTTTGCGACGCTGGTGGCGAACACGTTCATCGAAGCGATCGGTGCACCCTCGCTGGCCGAACAGGAGGTTGGCTCGGCGTTTGAGAAGAAGACATTTGAAGGCGGCGACACCGTCGCAGGGCCACGCTATGTGGTGATCGAGACCACCCATGACGAGGTGGTGACGCCCTACACCAACGCGTTCCTCAGCGGTCCGAACGTCACCAACATCACCATCCAAAACCAATGCCCCAAAGATCCCGTCGCTCACATCGGCATGTTCGAGGACTCACCCGTGCTGCAGAACGTGCTCAACCAGCTGAGCGCCAGCCCCAACCAGTCGTTCACGGCGACGTGCAGCAAATACGGCGCGGGTATCTAATTCACAACGACTAGCGATAGCGCCGCTCGAGCGGCGCGCCCCAAGCCTCGGCCCGCACCCTCGCGGGTCGAGGCGGACGGGATGGGCCTGTCGCCGCAGCGGATGGGTCTGCTGCCGTAGCGGATGGCCACGGTCCAGCAGTTCAGGACGGGCGCCCTCGGCCGGCTCGCCGCTCAGAATTCCTCAGCGGTGTGCGGTCCCACGCACGCCACCGCGAGGTTGTCCGCCACGCCCTTGGCGACGTCCATTACCTCGTCGTAGGTGACCGCATCGAACGCCGCGATCGCCGCGTCGGGGTCGATGTCCTCACCAAACACGATCTGCTGATTGGCTCCGTGGCGGGCCACCGCGTTGGTGTTCTCAAACGCCAACACCAGCCGGCCAGCCGTATAGGCGCGCGCGCGATGCACCTCCTCCTCGGTGGGGCCATCCGCTCGTAGCTCGTCCACGATCTCGCGCATGCGCGTGTATGCCTCCACGCACTTCGCTGACTCGAGTCCCGATCCGAGCTGCAGGACGGGCACGTCGGCAAACGAGTGCTGCAGCGCATAAACCGAGTAGCACAGGCCGCGCTTCTCGCGGATCTCCTCAAACAGCCGCGAGCCCATCGAGCCTCCCAAAAGCGTCGAGTAGATCGACAGGGCCGCGCGTTCACGCGTGTTCGCCACATCGATCTGCGGGCGGTAGATCATCCGCAGGTGCGACTGGTTGGTGTCGCGCTCCTCCACGAGCGTGTGCGGTGCGAAGTCAGGTGCGGCCACATACGGCTCGGGCGTTGCAAGCGACGGGAAGCGTGCAAAGCGCTCTTGCAGCTCAGCCTCCGCGGGCAGGTGATCGAGGTTGCCCACCAGGAACGCGCCGCCGTGGGTACCCGACCAGCGGCGCTCGCGAAACGCCACAATCCCCTCGCGCGTGAAGCTGCGCAGGTTCTCCTCTGGCCCCAGAACCGTGCGTCCCAGCGGGTGGTTGCCAAACGCTGCCTTGTCGATCAAGTACTCAGCCACCATCGACGGCTGGTCGAACGCCCGGTTGATCTCCTGGATCACCACGCCACGCTCACGGTCGAGCTCCTCCGCATCCAGGCGCGGACGCCCGACAAAGTCGCTCAGCAGGTCGATCGCCTGCGGCGCGCTCTCCGCCCGCACCGTAATGTGGAATGCCACCAGATCATGGCTGGTGTAGGCGTTCAACACGCCACCCAGCCGCTCCGCCGTCTCGTTGACGTCCTTGTATGTCGGATAGCTCTGACCGCCCTTGAATACCAGGTGCTCGAGGAAGTGCGCCATCCCGTTCTCCTGCGGGCTCTCGCTGCGCGCGCCCGCGTCGAACGCCACCAGCACCGTCAGTGCGCGTGTGCCGGGTAGTTCGATGCGGTTGATCGGCAGCCCGTTGCTGGGAACCGTGGTTGTGCTGATGTGTGGCATGTCCCCACCCTAGAACGTTCTACTCTTGCGCCGAGTCCATGTCGTCCTCCCGCCAACAGCCCCTTCAGTTGATCCTCATGGTGCTGGCGCCCCTCCTGCTGGTGCTCGGCCTATACCTCGGCGGTCATCCCGAAGACCTGCCCGGCTTCCTGCGCAGCGCGTTCGTCGCAAGCCCACAGACGCAGGTGGTGGACGAAGCGATCCAACGGATCTCCGCCGACTATTACCGCCCGATCCCAACCAACAAGCTCGACAGCGCCTCGATTGCCGGTGTGGTGGCGAGCCTCGGTGACCGCTTCTCGCACTATCTCGCCCCCGTCGAATACCGCGAATTCACCTCGCCGCCGCACTTCACCGGCATCGGCGTGTCCGTTGCCACCCAGCTCGCCGCCAACCGTGGGCTGCTGATCGAGCGCGTGTTCAACTCATCACCCGCCGCCCGCGCCGGGCTGAAGGCCGGCGATGTGATCGTCGCCGTCAACGGGCGCAAGCTGGCTCCACTGTCAGCCGAAGCAGCCACCGCGTTGATCAAGGGGCTGCCTGGTACCAACGTAAAGCTCGGCATTCAAGCGCCCGCTACCGGTCACTCGCACCCGGCTGTGCTGCGCAATGTCAAGATCACGCGCGCCGTTGTCTCTGAGCCCGTCGTGGAATCTCTCATCAAGACCGTCCACGGCTCCAAGCTCGGCGTCGTCGCTCTCGCGAGCTTCAGCCCCGGCTCACACGTAGAAGTGCGCGAAGCCGTCGAACACGAGCTGCGCGAACACGTTCGCGGGATCGTGTTCGACCTGCGCGGCAACGGCGGCGGCCTTGTCGAGGAAGCGCAGCTGATCGCCAGCATCTTCATTGCCAAGGGGCAGACCATCGTCACCACACGCGGGCGCGCTGTGCCCACACAGGTGCTCGTTGCCACCGGCAATTCAATCCCCGCCTCCATCCCCCTCGTCGTGCTGGTGGACGCCAACACCGCATCCTCGTCTGAGATCGTCACCGCGGCACTGCAGGACCATCACCGCGCGACCGTCGTCGGCACCCACACGTTCGGCAAGGGCGTCTTCCAAGAGGAGCAGCCGCTGTCCAACGGCGGTGCATTGGACATCACCGTGGGTGAGTACTTCACCCCCAACGGGCGCAACCTCGGCGGCGGCGGCGTCAAACAGGGCGCTGGGGTCATCCCTGAAGTGCAGGTGCCTAAGAGCGAAGTCGACACCAACCGCGGCGTCAATGTCGCGCTGAACACGCTCGCAGCCAAAGTCAAGTGAGCGCCTCGATCGTGGCCGTGATCGAGCGCCGCGGACGCTTCCTCACCGCCGAGCCGCTGTTTCCGCCGCGTAAGGACGACAGCGCCGCCGCGCCCAGAGGCGCTGCGCACCGCGGCGGTGCAGCGAGGCTCACGCTCGGGCCCAGCCGCTCATCACGCGGCGGCCGAGTGCAGGTGTCCGCTGGTGATCTCGTGCTCGTACAAAGCGTCGGGCGCGGCTCATCCGCCGGCGTGCAGGTCGTGCGCAAGCTCGGCCGCCCGGACATCGCCCGCGATGTGATCGAGGGGCTGATGCTCGACCGGGGCCTTGCTCGCGGCTTCAGTGAGGAGCTCGAGCGCGAAGCCCGCGCCGCTGGCGAACGCGTCAAGCGCGAACGTGGCCAGCGGCGCGACCTGCGTGAGCTGCCCACGTTCACCATCGACCCCGCCAGCGCCCGCGACTTTGACGATGCCATCTCCGCCGAGCCGATTGCAGGGAACGCAAACGTCGGGAGCGGCGACGGCGCGGGTGACCGCCCGAGCGATGGCGCCGGGGCGGGGGAGGGTCGCATCCGAATCTGGGTGCATATTGCTGACGTCAGCGCACATGTGGCCGAGGGCTCAACCCTGGACCGTGAGGCGCGCCGGCGCTCCACCAGCGTGTACGTGCCCGGCGCGGTCGAGCCGATGCTCCCGCACGCGCTCTCAAGCGACGCCTGTTCGCTTATGCCGAGCGTTGATCGCGCGGCCGTCACCGTCGAGATGGAGTTCCGCGGGGCTGTCGTCGAGCGCGCCTCCTTCTATCGCTCTGTCATCCGCTCCGATGCCCGCCTCGACTATGAGCAAGTCGATCGCATCTTCGCTAACAGTGAGTCTGCCGCCGAGCCGTGGGGCGCGCCTTTACGAGCCGCACGGGCTGCTGCCGCCGCGCTGCAGGCCGCACGCGAACACGGCGGCGCGCTCGTCGTCGACTCTGAGGAGCCCGAGTTCCAGTTCGACCAGCAAGGCAACGTCGTGGGCATCCACGGACGCGTGCAAACCGAGTCCCACCGTCTGATCGAGCACCTCATGATTGCCGCCAACGAGGCTGTCGCCGCGCTGCTCGAGCGTCGCAACGTGCCCTGCCTATACCGCGTGCACGAGCGTCCCCAGCCCGAGCGGGTTGAGCGTCTCGCCGAGCAGCTCGCCACGCTCGAAGTGCCCACGCCACCGCTACCCGAGAACATGTCCTCCACCCAGGCAGCCGATCTGCTTGGCGATATGTCTCGCCGGGTGGAGCAGCACGTGCGTCGTAGCGGCCACGGCCGCCAGGCGCTCAGCTCGCTCGTGCTGCGTTCGCTCAAGCAGGCCTACTACTCGCCCAACAACCTCGGCCATGCTGGCCTGCATTCATCTGCCTACTGCCACTTCACTTCACCCATCCGCCGCTATCCCGATGTCGTCTGCCATCGCGCGCTGCTGTCCGCCGTCGGCGCCGGCGAGAGCGCACCGCGCGCCGGCGAGATGGTCGAGCTGGGAGTGTGGACATCCGAGCGCGAGCGCGAAGCGATGATCATCGAGCGCGACTGCGATGACGTCGCCCGCTGCTTCGCCCTCGAGCGACTGCTGTACGAACAGGGCCATGACCAGGTGTTCGCAGGCGAGATCACCGGCCTGATCTCAGCCGGCGCGTTCATCGCCTTCGGCCTGCAAGCCGACGCCAGCATGGGCGCTCGCGGGCAGGATGGCGAGGGCGGGGGAGAGCTGGACGCTGCGTCGTTTGAGGGCATGCTCCCCGTCCGCTCGCTGCGCGCGCCTTCGCCAGCTGGCGCCGCGGCCGCCGGCACGAGCTCATCTCGCGACGTCCGCCGCCGCCCGCAGCACGGAGGGCGTGGCCGGCGCGATGCACCTCGCCCCGGCGGCGGGAGGGCAGGCGAGCGCGACGGTGGGCGCGAGTGGTGGGAGCTAAACGAGCAGGGCACCATCCTCCAAGGCGAGCGCACCGGCGCCACGTTACGTCTCGGCGACGCCGTCGAGGTACGCGTCAATCGCGTGGACTCGATCCGCGGCCGTGTCGACCTGACACCCGCCCTGTAACGACACCGCGAACCCATCGGCGGAGCCCGCCAGGGCGGAGCCCATAAAACCCGACCAGCTAGTCTCGGATCACCATGGCCAAGGGCAAGGGAAAGCGCAAGGTAGGAGCAGGGGATGTGGCGTCCAACCGCTATGCCTCCTTCCGCTATGAGCTGATCGAGCGGATCGAGTGCGGCATCGTGCTCGAGGGCACCGAGGTCAAGGCGCTGCGCACCTCCGGCGCGCAGCTCAAGGACGGTTACGCAGCCATCCGCGACGGTGAGCTGTTCCTGCACTCCATCCACATCCCGCCATACGCCCCCGCCTCCCGCGAAAACCACGACCCCGAGCGCATCCGCAAGCTGCTGCTGCACCGCCGCGAGCTCGATCGCATCGCTCAGCGCGCCGCCGAGCGCGGGCTCACGCTCGTGCCCACGCGCGTGTACTTCTCAGGCTCCCACGCCAAGGTCGAGATCGCCCTCGCCCGCGGCAAGGACCTCTACGACAAGCGCCAGTCCCTACGCGAGAAGGACAGCAAACGCGACATGGAACGCGGTATTCGCGAAGCCCAGCGGTGACTGGTACCACGCGGTAGACGGTCGAGAGGCAAGCGAGACAAGGACGCAGGGAGCGAAGTGTGCTCCGCACACGAGCGACCGAGGACGCAGTATCGCGCCGGCTATCGGCCGTCTAGATCGAGCGGAAGCTGTGGCCGCTTGAGGTGAGGATGTGCGTCTCGCTCATCCCAAACACCAGCGCCACGATCAAGCCCACGTACACGCCAAACACCAGCAGCCGGTGAAGCGGCGCCACACGGTAGTACGCCGTCTGCGCCAGCGAGCGCGTTTTGCGCTGCTGCCAGCGGTGGTAGGTCTGAAAGGCCGCGAACAGCGTGATGATCAACAGGATCGGGTTGCCCGGCTCGAGGAACACCAGTGCCACCAGCACACCCAGGCCCGCGAACCACATCCACGGGCTCATCGCCGCCGCCGCGCGGCCGCCGTCCAGTGGCACCACCGGCAGCAGGTTGAACAGGTTGAGGAAGAAGCCGAAGTACGCCAGCGCGGTCAGCAGATCGCTGCCCGTCAGCGCCCCGATCACCGCCACCATCGCCGCGCCAATGCTGCCCAAGATCGGACCCGCCAGACCCACTCGCGCCTCAGCCAGCGCGTTGTCGCCCAGTGACCTCGCTGTGATCATCGCGCCCATGAACGGGATGAACATCGGCGCGCTCGCCTTGATCCCCTCGCGACGCAGCGCGAACACATGGCCCATCTCGTGTACGAACATCAGAGCTACGAACCCCGCCGCAAACCACCAGCCGAAGAACAGGCTATACGCCGCCACCGACACCAGCGCCGTGCCCGCCGTCACGAACAGCTTCAAGTTCGGCAGCGCCACCAGCAACGCCTTGATCGCCACCCCGAACTTCGCAAGCAGTGCACCCAGCGCCGCGATCGCGCTGCCGATGCGCCCGCGGATGCTGCGCCCCGGCGTTGGCCTGCGCGGCCGCTCGCCGAACGGGTTCTCGCCTTGCTGGGACCCCGGCGTCGCGTGGCTTGGGTAGGCGCCAGTAGCCGTCGGTGCCACCGGTATCACCGGTGCTGGTTTTGGCAGCGAGAGCTCCTGATTGTCCATAGCTCCATTGTGGCAGCAGTTCTAAGTGGTCCCTAACGTTTGTCGGGGTTGCCCGGTGCGGCTTGTCCGGGTCGCCCGGTGGGTCGTCGCTGGCTGTTTTTTCTGGAACGTGCGGGATCGAACGGCCCAGCGGGGTTGCAATCGGACGGGGTGCGAGTTACGTTGAATCCAGACGCGGAACCGAGCCGCAAAGAGCGAGGCCACTGAGGTGTGAGGCCGCGCCACCAGCAAGGAAAGGCCCTCGGGCCGGACCCACCTGGTTCCTCAAAGTGGCTTGGGACCGCGTCTATTTTTGTCTGTGGCCTTCGCCTGCGGACAGATCGATAGCCATCATGCCTGGCTGGTGAGCAGTTTCTGTATCGCTCAGGCGGTACAGCCTCGTACCGCGGTGGCGGTACACTGGAGCGGCAGTACGCCCTTGGGGACGACAGGCTTCGACGTGGTCGGCTCGTAGGGGTGGTGGCGAGTCGAGGTCCCGGGCGGCCTCGTAAAACACCCGGGAAAAACATAAGTGCGGACTCTCACGAGTACGCCCTCGCCGCTTAGTCAATAGCTAAG
>DATBYJ010000235.1:0-5529 GCA_036513795.1 Solirubrobacteraceae bacterium
CCCGCCGTGGTTCTGGATCGCCGAGGCGGTGACGTCGCGGCCGCCGGTCGCCGCCGCCGCCGCGGCGAGCGCCGCGTGATGGCTTGAGCTTGAGCCCAGCAGCGCCCGGTCGAGCTCGGCGCGCTTGTACAACCAGTGCACGTCGGCCTCCCAGGTGAAACCGATACCACCGTGCATCTGGATCGCCGCGGCTGTCACCTCACGTCCAGCCTGTGAGGCAGCCGCCTTGGCCATCGCCGCGGCCTCCGCCAGGCCATCCGGGTTTGCGTCCGCGCTCCATGCGGCAAACCCGGTCAATGAGCGTGCCTGCTCAGTTTCCAGCAGCATCTGCGCGCAGCGATGGGACACCGCCTGGTAAGCGCCCACAGGAACGCCGAACTGCTTGCGGTCCTTCACGTATGAAAGCGTCATCTCCAGCGCCCGCTCAGCGACGCCCACGAGCTCAGAGCTGACCGCCACGAGCGCGCGTCCCAGTCCTGCGCAGCCGTGCTCGAGCGGCTCGGCGCCGGGGTGGGTGGGATCGAATTCCACGCGCGCGGCCGAGCGGGTGGGATCAATCGCCGCGAGCTTGCTCACCTCAGCGTCTTTCGCAGGCACGAGTCGCCCGCTGCCGTCAGCTTCGACCAGCACAAACACGTCCGCCTCTGCTCCGCTCACAACCAGCTCCGCCGTGCCGTCCGTTGCGCTGGCCAACGCGCCGATCGTCTCGCCCGAGGCGAGTCCCGGCAGCCAGCGTTCGCGCTGCGCAAGCGAGCCTGCCTGCTCGATCACACAAGCCGCCATCGCGCTCGACAGGAACGGCACCGGCGCCACCACGCGCCCCAGCTCCTCGCACAGGATCGACAGCTCGATCGTGCCCAGGCCCTGCCCGCCGTACTCCTCAGAGATCGCGATCCCCGGCCAGCCCAGCTCGCACAGCTCCTTCCACAGCGTCTCATCCGTCGTGCCTGCGGGCGGGTGGGATTCGATCATTTCGCGTACCCGCGCAAACGTCGCACGCTCCGCCAGCAGGTCGTGCGCCGTGCGCTGGATGTCGCGCTGGTCGTCGGTCAGGCCGAAGTCCATGCCGCTACGCCATCCCACCCGCGGAGCCCGAAGGGCGGAGCCCATAAAAATCAAAACTCATGACGCTGCGACCTTCAGGCGAGGCAGCCCGAGTACCCGCTCGGCGACGATGTTCTTCAGCACCTCGGTCGTGCCACCCTCGATCGTGTTGCCGCGCGCACGCAGTAGCTCATAGCTCCAGCTCGTGCCCGTGATCAGCGCCTCCGGGCCGATCACGTCCGCCGCCAGTTGCGTCAGGCGCTGGTTGGTGTCAGACCAAAGCCACTTCACCAGCGAGCCCTCTGGGCCCGGTTGGCCGTAACGCTCGGCATCCGTCAGTCCCTTCCACGCAAGCAGGCGGATCGACTCGCAGCGCACGTGCAGCTCGGCGATCGCGTCCGCATACAGCGGGTTCTCCAGCATGCCGTTCTCCGCGGCTGCCGCAATCACGTCGTCAAGTAGCTGGCGTAGGCGGATCTGCAGCGCAAAGCCCAAGCCGGCGCGCTCGTTCATCAAAGTCGTCAGCGCCACCTTCCAGCCATTGCCCACGCCGCCAACCACGTTCGCGTCGGGGATCCGGGCCTCCTCAATGAACAGCTCGTTGAACTCGGCCTCGCCGGTGATCTGGCGCAGCGGCCGGATCTGCACCGCGTCCTGCTCCATGTCCATCAAGAAGTAGGTCAGGCCCTTGTGCTTGGCCGCATCGGAATCGGTACGCGCGACCAGCATGCACCACTTCGAGTACTGCGCGCCGCTCGTCCACACCTTCTGGCCAGTGACGACCCACTCATCGCCGTCCTTCACCGCGCGGGTTTTCAGCGACGCGAGATCGGAGCCCGCATCGGGCTCAGAAAAGCCCTGGCACCAGATCTCCTCCGCCGAAAGGATCGGCGGTAGGTAACGCTCCTTCTGCTCCGGCGTACCCCACACCATCAGCGTCGGGCCGCCCAGCAGCAGGCCGAGTGTGTTCGCAGCGAACGGCACCCGCGCCCGGCCCAGCTCTTCGAAGTAGATCGCCGACTCGCTCTGAGAGGCGCCGCGCCCGCCGTACTCCGTCGGCCATGCAGGCGCTGCCCAGCCCGCGTCATAGAGATGGCGCTGCCAGTCGCGGCGGTAGGCAAAGTGGGCGTCATCGCCAGCATCAGCCGGCGGTGTCTCGCCCGGCTGATTGTCCGCCAGCCACGCGCGTAGTTCGTCGCGGAAGGCCGTCTCTTTGTCGCTGAACGTCAGGTCCATTGTCCCTCCTCGCGGAGACTACTGCAACACGGATTGACATGTGTCGCATTCGGCGTGCCGTGCAATCCACCCTGGCGAGGAGCCCTCAGAGCATCCTACTTATGCCCGCTCAGGTGATCTCGATCGGTGTTCCCACCGAGATCAACGACCACAGCCGCTTGATGTCGGCGTTGCGCATGCGGATACAGCCGTGCGAGGGCCGCCCAGGGATCAGCTGCGGTTCGTCGGTGCCGTGAATGCCGACGATGCCGCCGCCGGGCCATTCGCTCAGCGTCGGCGCATACGCGCTCGTACCCAGCGCGAGCGGTCCGTAGGCGGGGTCGTTCAAGGTGACGAGCTTCTCCATCACATAGAAGTTGCCCGGCGGGGTGATCGTGCTCGCCCTGCCCACGCCGATGGGCGCGCTGAAGATCGAGCGGCCGTCGCGGAACAGCGTCGCGCGCAACCTCGCGCGGTCGACCAGCAGATAGCCGGTGACTGTGTGCAGCGACTCGAGCGCGCTGCTTGCCACCCAGCCGGTCTGCCCGTTGGGTCGTGCAGGCAGCTCGATCTTGATCCAGGTCTGCCCCGAGGACATGCGTGCGGAATCGAGCGCCAGGTACAGCTCCGCCTGATCGTCATCGGTCAGGAAGCGCAAGTGTCCGATCACACGCGATTCACCTGAAGGGTCGGCGTGAACCAGAGCTTCAGAGCTGGGGTAGGCCCAGCGCGAGACCGTGCGCAGGTTCGACAGGCGAGCGAGCACCGCAACCGTTGCCGGTGGGTTGGCACGCACGGGCATGGGAACGGCGGCCAGCGTCACTGTGGCGAGCGAGAGCAGCAGTGCCCCGCGTCGCCGCGCACCGCCCGCCCACTGCATGCCCATCGCTAGCCGGTGAACTTGGGTGTGAGCGCTGCCGAGCCGCAGCGCAGGATCCGTACTGTGCGCGTTCCCTGCTTGGCTGTCGTGGATCCTGTGTGCTTCATCGTGATCAGCGCCTTCAGCTTGTGCGGCCCGACCTTCAGCTTGTCCGGGTTGATCAGCAGCGTAAGCAGACCCTTGTGCGCATTTTTCGAGGTGATCGTCCGCAGCTTGTGGCCGTCGAGGTAGAACGTCACGCTCGCGACACCGGCCGACTTCAGACTCACCCGGAAGTCGTGGCGCACGCAACCCTGGGGGCCAGTCAACTTCGGCAGCGTCGCTGAGCTGAATGCCAGAACGCCGCTTTTCGACGGTGCCTGCGTGCTTGTCGAGGACAGTACGCCCGTAGCGCCCGCGGAGCTCGTCGATGACAGGGTGTTGCCGTTCGCCGTGGGGGAGACCGCCACAACGACGGTGTTCGAGGTGCTCGTGATCGGCGAGCCCTCGCCGCCCGGAGGGTCGCCCGTGAGCGTCACCGTGTTCGTGTAGGAACCGGCTGAGCCGTCTGCCGCGCTCAGCACATGCGTGCACGTATATGTCGTGGAGGCGCCCACCGGCAGGGCGGCGCCGCCTTCTGGGCCGCCGGCAATCGTGCCGGGATCGCATTGCGGATCGCTGAAGCTCGAGAACGTCAGTGGCACGTTGCCGTCGTTCTTGACGATGATCTCGTAGTCGACCGTCTGACCCACCGCACCGCTCAGCTGTGCGCTCGTGTAGGAGCCGCCCGCGCCCGCAAGCTGCTGCAGCTTTTCCAGCGCGAACGCGGGCGCCGGCAGCGCCGGTGGCAGCGGCACTTCCACGACGACGGTGTTGGAGGTGTGGGTGATCGGCGGTCCGTCGCCCACCGGCGGAGTTCCCGACAGTTCTGCCTTGTTCGCATAGGAGCCCACTTCTTCGAGCACGTGCGTGCACGTGTACGTCGCCTGGGCACCGACTTCAAGCGTCCCTGAGGCGGGCCCACCGGAAATGGCACCGCAGTTCTTGTCGACGACGTCTTCGCTGCCGAAACTCAGCGGAACATTGCCGGTGTTCTTGACCACGAGCTCGTAATCGACCGTGTCGCCCACTTCGCCGGTGAGCGGTGCGGCCGTGAAGGAGCCGCCCGAGCCCGAGATCGTCTGGAGCTTTTCAACCGAGAATTCCGGATCTGCGGAGCAGACCAGTCGGCCCAGGATGTCGAAGGACCCTTTCATCCCGTTGCCGCTCCATTTCGCCCACGCGTCGATCCTGTATTCGCCGGGAGGCGCCTGTAGCGGCGTTGTCGTTTCGTAGCTCGAGCCGGTGAACGTAAAGCTCTGCGGGATCGAGATGGGCTGCGTGCCGTTGCCTTCGGGGTAGAGCCTGATCAGCGTCTGAACGGTGTTGGTGCCTTCGTGGAACCTCGTGAACTGCCACTTCACGCCGGTGCACGAGAAGATCACGTTGCCGTTGGTGCGCGGACGCGAGCCGTTCTGCACAGACGGATTGCTGCTGCGCGTCGCGCGCGCCGCACGCTTTGCTTCCTGGCGTTCGCGCCTGGCCTGCCGCCGAGCTTCGCGTTCGGCCTGCCGCGTCGCGGCACGCTGCACGCGAAGGGTCTGCTGGGCTTCGGCTGCTGCTTCGGGCGCGAGCGCCGCCGTAGCTGCTTCTTCGGGAGAGACTTCGCCTGCTGACTGTGCCTGCACCGCGGGCGCCACCGCCGCGACCACCACGAGCGTCGTCAGCGCGAGCAGCAGCGACCGACGAATCCACGCACGTCGGGTTTCCGGCCGGCCAGTTCGCGCGGTTGCGCCGCGCGGGACAGGCACCAGCGTCTGCGGCTCTCGATTTTGGCGAATCACCATTTCTCTCCCGTTCCCTGGGGTCGACGTTCGGCCCTTTTGCAGGGAGTTGCGTGACTTATCTCGCTGGCCTCCAACATCCGGAGATTTGTCTCTCACACAGTTACAGACATCCTCGCGTGCATGGCTCAGCGAGGGATCACCCAAGGGGGTGATCTTCGGGTTGGCCAGAGGGGTAGGGGCGGGTGATATATAGATCACCCATCAGCGGTGATTTATCGGTAGTATTCGCCCCATGCAGGTGGGGGAGAGCATCCTTACGACGGTCGCCGTGGGGCGTTTCGACGACCTTCTTGCCCGCGGGTTGCGGGGCGTCATCGAGGACGATCCCAGCCTCGAGCTGGTGGCTGATGACGTCAGCCCAGCACAGCTAAAAGCGACGCTGCGCGCCACTCGCCCGCTCGTGGCGATCCTCGACACCGCCAGCTTGGACGCTCCTGCGCAAATGCGAGAGCTCAGCGCATGGCAGCCCGCCACGCATTTCGTGCTGCTGGCCGAGAGCCCATCGAGCGTCGAGTGCGCGCAGCT
>DATBYJ010000236.1:0-9905 GCA_036513795.1 Solirubrobacteraceae bacterium
ACGCAAGCAGGAGACCGACGTGCGTCATTACCACGGTGACGAGAACCGCCAGCAGCGAGCAGATCGCCAGCAATCGAACCCATGCCCGGTTACCACCCCCCGCCAGAAGGAAGATGCCGATGAGCACCCACGCAATCGCGAGTACGGGCAGGGATAGGTCGAAGGGATAGGGGGAGGGCCCGCCGGCAGAAACGCGCGAGAGCGTGAACAGGTGGTCGAAGGACACCAGCCCGGCGTTCGCCCTCAGCACTTCCTGCTTGCCGACGTAGTTGCTTCCGATCTGCGTGCCTGACTGGTAGGCAACCGCCGGCAGCAGGTACCAGGCGCTGACCAGGGCGGCGGGCACAGTCACGCAGGCCACCCGGACAATGCCCCGGCGCGTGATCTGCCGGCGCGCGCCGGGCACGCAGACGAGAGCTGCCAAGCCGGTGAGAGCAACCATCGTCAGGCCCAGCAGAATGGTGATGTTGTGAGCCCCGAAGAACACGATGGTGCTCACGGCGAGCGCAGATCCCGGGAGCACGCGCAGGCGATCGCTGCGCATCACACTCAGCGACGCGGCCACCATCAGCGGGATCATCGAGACGCCGGTGAATTCCGGCCAGTCCCCACGAACGTATACGAGCATCAGGTAGTAGGCAGACGTCACAAATACCATGCCCGGAACGAGCGCCAGCCAGCGCCCCACCCCCGCCATGCGCCCCAGCCAGTACCAGCCGGCTAGCGCGGCGAGGAAGTCCAGCATGTATATGCAGACGTAGGCCTGCACAGGTGCTCCACCCATGGCGAGTGACATCACGCCGGCGAGTGCGTACAGCGTCCCTCCGTAGAACGCGAACAGTGGGTTGAAGACCGAGAAGGAGCTGTTGATGAACAGGCTTGGGAAATGACTCGAGCGGAGGGAGAGGCTCTGGTGCCATATCAGCCAGAGATGGTGCGGCCAGTCGCCGGAGAATCCCGAGTTGGTGAACAGCAGCGGCCAGGTGAGCGCAGCGATCAGCAGGGCCGACGCACCCAGGACGGGAACGGCTGGTGTGATTGATCTGTATCGCGGTCGGCTCATCGCGCTCCCTCGCACGGCGGCGAGCCTGCCGTGGCATCGGCCCGTCGGGCGGCGTGTTCTAGGGACGGGAAGGTATCGGCGCCACGCGGGGGCGCGCCAACGTGCGTTGCGAAGCGTCCCCAATGCGTTCCCGCGCCCCTATTCTCGGCGACGCGGAACGCTGTTGGTGTTTCCGACCCGGCTGGAGGCGATGCTGCCGGGTGTAGGTCCGGCCAGCCGTCAGGCTGCTGAAAGTGCGGGCTCCAACTCCTGCTCGAGCTTCTTCTTAGGATATGCCCCGACGACCGTCTTGACCGGTTGGCCGGCTTTGAAGAGGATCATGGTGGGGATCGAGAGAACCTGGAAGCGGGCAGCAGTCTGCGGGTTCTCGTCGATGTCGAGCTTGACGATCCGCAGGTCGGGACGCTCGGAGGCAATCTCCTCGAGCACCGGGGCCACGACGCGGCAGGGACCGCACCAGGGCGCCCAGAAGTCGACGAGCACGGGGCCGTCGGCCTCGAGCACCTCGGCGTCGAAGTTGTTGTCGGTGATCTGGGTGAGGGTGCCTGCCATGTCGGTCTCCTTGGTCGCTTACACATCACTATACAAAATGAAGGAAGGGTCGCGGGGCGTCGTGAGCACGCCGATATCGTGTGCTCCATGCTTCTGCTTGCCTCAGCCAGCGGGCCGGCGATAATCAGCGTGGTGGTAGTCGCCGCGGGCTTGTTCCTGTCATGGCTCCTGCGCAGCGAGACGGGCAACGACCCTGACGAACACCCGGCGTCCGGTGTCGCTCCTACCGGTGCAGAGTCGGCCAATCAACCGACGCTTACCAGCCAACCTTCGGAGTAGCGCACGATTGGCGGATGGATGTGGGTTAGGGTGGTGAACAAGTGCGGTGAGACATACACCTCGATCAGTGCCGCCAGGACGACCATTGGCACGGCGATGGCGACGGTCACGAAGGTGGCGGCCAGCAGCTGATCCCACTCCCCTTTGCGGCTAGCGATAATCCACGCCGCGAGCGGCAGAAACAGGGCTGTCAGCTCGAGCAGCGCGTGCGGGAGCACGCCGATCAGCAATAGCGCAGGCGATACGCCGAGGAAGTGCGATACGCCGGCGAGGGTGTGACCAATGACGTATGCCTGCAGGCTAAGCGAGAAGATGGTGGCACCGATCACGAACGCGATCGCCAAGCGTGAGCCGCGCTCGTGCACCCAGCGTGAGACGCCGCTTTGATGCTGCGCCTGAAACGGCAGCGAGCTGCCGGCCATGAAGCCCGCTACACATGCCATCGCGTGCAGCGCGAGCACGAGCAAGTTGCTGCCCACGATGCGCAGCACTTCCGCCGGGTTGCCAACGGCGAAGGGCGAACGAAGGGTGAGAACCTGCTGGTAGCCGCGATCGAACCAGGCGATCAACAGCACCGCCGTGAGCAAGCCCACGGCGGCGAGCAGCGAGCCCGCGAGCCAGCGGCCGACGGCTGCGAATGGCGCGCTCTGCCAGGTACGCAGCGCGGCGCGCGTCTGGCGCATGCCGTGGGCGAACGCGTAGGCCGAGTCGTCCATCCCCGCCCCATCGGCTCAGACAGCGCGCTACCTGAAGCGAAGCAGCGGCACCAGCCACATAGCCTCGGCCGCAATCCGCCAGGACATCTTGCTGGTGCCCTGTTGGCGATCACGAAAGGTGATCGGCACCTCGACGACGCGAAACCCCGCCTGCGCCGCCCGGTAGGTGAGCTCGACCTGGAAGGCGTAGCCCTGGGAGCGAACGCCATCGAAGTGGATCGCTTCGAGCACCTCGCGGCGAAAGCACTTAAAACCGCCGGTGAGATCGCGCACGTGCAGGCCAAGTACGAGCCGCGCGTATGTCGAGCCACCCTGACTGATGAAGCGTCTGAGCAGACCCCATTCGGTCACGCCGCCACCGGCGACGTAACGCGAGCCGAGGGCGAGATCGGCGCCGTCGTAGACCGCCTGCAGCAGCCGCGCCAGGTCGGCGGGGTCGTGGGAGAAGTCGGAGTCCATCTCCATCACATAGCCCGCACCCTGGTCGAGGGCGTGGCGGAAGCCAGCCAAATACGCCGGCCCGATGCCGTTCTTCTCGGTGCGATGCAGTACGTGCACCCAGTCGTGTTCGCTCGCGAGCCGATCGGCGAGCTGCCCGGTACCGTCGGGAGAGCCGTCATCGACCACAAGGATGTTGTAGCCGTCTGGCGCAGCCGCTGCGAGCGCGTTGCCGGCGGCCGCGACGATCGCGCCCAGGTTCTCGATCTCGTTGTAGGTGGGAAGTATCAGCCAGGGCTTGCCGGACATGCGCTGGCGTACCCTAGACCCTGGAGAGGGTGACGCACGCCGCGCCCGATTAGGCTCCGTCCCGTCAGGGCTTGCAGGGCGCGGCGAGTCGGAAACGATCCGCCCGCGAGCGGATCGGCATATCCGCGCCGATACCGGCGGGTGCGTGCGGCTGGCCAATGAGACGTCAGGCCCACCCAAATGTCGCTGGTAGCTTCGGGTTCGTGTCTGCGTCCGGTGGGAGTCCTACGACGTGAAGCTTCGCGACAGGGTCTGGCTAATTGATAGCTGGTTGCCGAGCAGTGCCGGCAGGCTGCTTGACGCGGGATGCGCTCGTGGTGAGGCAATGAAGGTCTACGCGCGAAGGGCGACGTACGCGGTCGGGATCGAGCTCGATCCCGACGAGGTCGCGGCCGGCCTCCAGTCCGATCCGGCGCTGGAGCTCAGGCATGCATCATGCGAAGCGATCCCGTTTCCAGACTGCAGCTTCGACGCAGTCGTTTGTGCTGACGTGATCGAGCACGTGCACAACGAGGTGCACGTCCTGGCCGAGCTCAGGCGGGTCCTCGCTCCGGGAGGGCTTCTCATCCTCACTATGCCCCATCGTGGCTGGTTTGACCTGCTGGATCCCGTCAACTATCCACGGCGGATAGCGCCGGTGCTCTGGGGCCTCTCACCACGCCTCTACAACGCTCTCGAGAAGCGTACGCAAGATCTGGCGCCCGAGGGTCGGCCGGGGCCTGCGCGCCAGGCCGAGCATCGCCATTACCGAGTGCAGGAGCTCGAAGCGCTGCTGGAGCACGCGGGCTGGGATCTCGACGAAGCGGTCGAGCGAGTTTCCAGAGGGGGCGGATTGCCCTATGCGCTGTGGTCGAACGTCGTCTATTTCAGCTCGCTGGGCCTGCGGCGATACCCGCGCCTACAGCGGTGGGTTCGCGCGTGGGGTGGTGAGCTCGCGCATCTCGATTACCGCATCAACTGGGGTAGGGCCTCATTCAACCTCGCTGTGCTTATTCGGCGGCTCTGAGCTGAGCTCGATCAACTAGACGGAGACACCGTCGCGAAGCTTGCGCCAGCGTGGACGCCAGACAATCCCCTGCACGATCGCAATGGCCATCGACCCAAGAAGCTGCCGATACCGTGCTGCCATGCCCTCGCTGCTTCTACTGCGCGGCCCATTCTTCAGGCCCTACGAACTACGTCCCTGGCTGGAATTGCCCGAGCGATATCAGGTCTCGGTTCTACTCACCAGCGAGGTCTCGTCTGAGCTCAGAGCAGACCGCTTTGCCTACCTGGAGGGGATGCACGTCGTGCCGGCGCGAACGCTGCGTGAACTGCTACCACATGGCCCAATCGGCGATCTCGCGGCGATGGCGCTGGGAGAGAGATATCTGACGGCCAGGGAGGCGTTTGCCCGCGCAGACGTCGTACATGCCTTTGAGCTGAGCTGGTGGTTTACGGCCCAAGCGGCACGGCAGCGACGCCGGCATGGGTTTCGCCTCGTGCAGTCTGCGGGTGAGACGCTGCCGTTGATGGTCGCCTACCGCAACCGTCACACGCGGCGCTTTCGCAAGCAGGTGCTCGCGGAGACCGACCTGTTCCTGGCTGTCACCGAGCGCGCTGCGCTCGTCCTGCAACTCGAGGGGGTTTCCCCGGAGCGGATCACGCTGTGTCCGCCGGGAATCGACGCCGCGCGCTTCACCGCCCAGCCGCGCATACAGCTTCCCACTGTCCACACGATCGTCTCGCCGGGACGGCTCGTGTGGGAGAAGGGTCACCATGACGTCCTGCGCGCGCTTGCCCTGCTGCATCGCGGCATCATCCGCACGCCCGCTGGCGAGACCGTCCGTCCCCGCTTGCGCATCATCGGCTCCGGTCAAGAGGAGTCGCGTCTACGTGAGCACGCGGCCGACCTCGGGCTGAGCGACGCGGTGGAAATCCGCAGCGTCCCGTACGAGGAGATGCCAGCCGTGTTCGCCGAGGCGTCGGCCATGGTGCTGGCCAGCTCAGCGTCAGCGTCAGCTCAGCTGCACCCATACGACAAGCCACACGCCTTCTGGGAGGAGCAGTTCGGTCTCGTGCTTGCCGAGGCGATGACAGCCGGGCTGGCGATCGTCAGCACCACAAGCGGAGCGATCCCGGAAGTCGTGCGCGGCACCTCGGTCGAGCTCGTCGCCGCGGGCGACTGGCCGGCCATCGCGCGGGCGCTGGCCGCGGGTCCGCTCGCCCGTGCGCCGGGCGCCCGTGTCAGCTACCCGGATGAGATCGTGCACCGATACTCGGCAAGCGCCGCGGCGGAGCGCCTAGCCGGCGTCTACGATCGGGTGCTGGCAGCCTGACGCGCAGCCGCCTTGCCCCTACCCTGATGGGCAGTGGCCGAATCCGAGCTGTCCAATAGCGCGATCGCCGACGCGCTCGAGGAACTGGGCGACCTATATGAGCTGGACGGCGCGATCGTCCACCGCGTGCTCGCCTACCGGGCGGCGGCAAAGGCCGTGCGCGAAGCGTCGGTTTCGGTGGCCGCGCTCGCGCTGGAGGGGCGCGCAAGCGAGCTCCCGGGCATCGGCAAGACGCTGCAGGAAAAGATCCTGGCGCTCGCGCAGACGGGCGCCATCCCTGCCGCCGAGCGGCTGCGCGCGAAGTTCCCGCCGGGCCTGATCGCAATCACGCGGCTACCCGGGCTGGGGCCCAAGCGCGCGCGGCTAGTGCACTCCGAGCTGGGCGTCGACTCGCTGCAGGCGCTACGCGATGCGGCACTGGCTCAGCGCCTGCGCACAGTGCGCGGGCTCGGCCCGAAGCTCGAGGAAAGCGTGCTGAGCGCGTTGGTGGAGCTCGATGCCAACCCGACAGCGCATGCCTCGCCGCGCGTGGTGCTGCCGCGGGCGCTTGAGATCGGCCAGGAACTGGTGGCTGGGCTGGCCGCACGTGCGGGCGAGGGCGCGCACATCGAGCTCGCGGGGTCGATCCGCAGACAAGCCGACTCGGTAAAGGACATCGACATCGTCGCCACGACCATCAGCGAGGGTGGGCCTCAGATCCTCGCCAAGAGCTTGTCGAAGCTGGAGCAGATCGAGCAGGTCAGCTCGGCCGGCAAGGCAGGAGCGAAGGCCCGTACCCATTCGGGTATGGGAGTGGATCTGCGGATCGCAGCGCCTGGCCAGCTGGGCAATCTGCTGCAGCACTTCACCGGCTCAGGCCCGCACAACGCGGCACTACGGGAAGCAGCGGTACGCATGGGGCTGCACGTATCCGAGTACGGCATCCTCAACGACGCCACCGGTGCAACCGATACGTATGAGACCGAGCACCACGTCTATCAGCGCCTCGGGCTCTCCTATATAGATCCAGAGCTGCGCGAGAATCGCGGTGAGCTGGAGGCCGCTCGCGGCGGCACGCTGCCGCAGCTGATCGAGTTGGCGGACATCCGCGGTGACCTGCACAGCCACACAATCGCTTCCGACGGGCATAACACGATCGAAGAGATGGCGCTGGCGGCGCGTGATCGCGGCTACGAGTACCTGGCGATCACCGACCACTCGGCCAGCCATGGGTTTGGTAACGACGTCTCACCCGAGCAGTTGCGTCGTCAGATCGAGCTGGTCCGCGAAGCAAACACCCGCGTGCAGGGGATCGAGCTGCTGGCAGGTAGCGAGGTGAACATCCTGCCGGACGGCTCGCTCGACTACGACGACGAGTTGCTGGGTGAGCTGGACTGGATCGTGGCCAGCGTGCACACGTCCTTTGGTATCTCCGCGCAGGCGATGACAGCACGGATGATCACGGCAATGGAGCACCCGCTGGTGGACGCGATCGGGCACCCGACAGGCAGGCTGATCGAGCGCCGTGAGCCCTACGCGCTTGACCTGGCAGCGGTATTCACAGCGGCGGCGCGGACGGGAACGATGCTCGAGATCAACGCCAACCCCGCCCGGCGCGACCTCTCGGACGTCAACGCGCGCGGCGCGGCTCGGGCCGGTGTGACGATTGTGATCGACTCCGATGCACACCGAGCGGGCACGCTTGCAAACATGCGCTGGGGGGTGGCCACGGCACGCCGCGCGTGGCTCACTGCGACGCAGGTCGCCAACACGCGGCCGTGGCCCGAGCTCGAGCAGCGACGCAAACGCCACGCCCAGCAGCGTCGCTGAGGACCGCTTCCTTCATACGCTCGCTAGATTCACACCTACGCTAGACACCACCGATGTCGTAGTACTGCGGGTGACGCGAGGGGCAGTAGAGCGCCAGCTTGCGAGCGGCGCTGTCATAGCGAGCCACCCATACACCGGTGCCGTCGCTCAGGCGCGCGCACGCGCTCGGAGCGCGCGCGCCGATCGCTTCGTGGATCAGCGTGGCAATACTCGGGGAGTTGCTGAATTCGGGCGTACGTGTGAGCGCGGGCGCCAGCGAAGCTATTTGAGCAAGCGGGATCAGCCCCGCCGCGGAGAAGTCTTTTAGTTCGCTCTGCGTAGCGCTCCAAGCGACCGTGCGGACGCCTTCGCGATGTAGTTCATCGAACAGTCCCGGCACGTCTCCGTCGCGAATCGGCGCCGATGCGAGAAAGCCATTTGGTGAGTAAAGGACGATTCGATCGGGAGCCTGCTCGGTTTCTGGTAGCGGACTTGCGAGCGCCGCTTTGACTTCGCGGCCGAGCCCGAGGTTGATCGCCAGCGTATTCGCCGCCACCGCGCAGACCAACACAACAATCCCAACCACACCTACCTTACGTGGCACACACGCGATCCAGCCGGTACCGAGAACGGCCAGGTAGCCAAGCAACGGCATCCCGTAGCGGATGTCGTGGTGAATGGTGACGAACGTGATTACAAACCACGCCCCAGCTGCCCCCACCAGGAACTCGAGCCGTGCAGCATGCCGCCGCCGATCGCGTATTACAGTGACAACGGTCCAAACCGCGCCCGCGACCGTAAGGATGAACAGCGGTGCGAGCAGCTGAGAGTTGAGTACGCTCCAGAAGTACCACAGGAGGTTGTCAGTGGAGAACCTGGCAGGGATGTTTCCCGCGGGCGTGCCACCACCGGAGCTTGCAAGTTCGAACATTTCCTTGAGCTCAGATGAGTGAGCGATGTACCACGGCAGGCCAAACACGAGCGCAACAACGGTGAAGATCGCAAACCCGCGCCAGTTACGCCAGCCACCATGAAGTAGCAGCACGAGCACCAAGCAGACAAGGAACAGCGCGAACTGCACCTTCATGTTGACGCCGAGCCCAACCGCAAGGCCAGCGAGGGCGGACATGCCCAGGCGACTAAAATCCTCACTCGCGAGCACCAGCCAGACCGCCAATGCCACTAGCGCTGTGAGCGGAGCGTCGAGCAGGAAAACGTGGAACATCGATATCAATAGCGGCGAGCCGAGCACGAACACGACGGCGAGCATCCCCGCCAGCGGGCCGTAGAGCAGCTTTCCCGTTTGGTAGCAGCCGAGCGCCAGCAATGGCACGAACACGACGTTCTCACCAATGATCGGTGAGGCAACGCTGACGCCGCCGATCAGGGCCGCGAGCGCACCGACCGTATGCCCGAGAATCGGGTAGATGTTGTCAAATGTGAACGGCCCGAAGATGTTCCCTGCCGCGAGCATGTCGCGATAGCGCAGCGCCGTTTCCAGCTGGTCGCCCGCGTCGTAGATGGGGATGCCGCGATCTTTGGTCAGCCACCAGCAGGTGATCGCGATGAACACGGCCACAGCACCGAGTGCGCCCCACGCATAGGCCGACCAGCGCCGGATGCCGATGCGGGCGGCTGTGGCCGAGTCACCTTCAACGGGCCGTGCTTGCACCCCGCGCGGCGCACTGCCAACACGAAGACCACCGCGAGCTGGCACGTTGGCGTGATCGGGGGCCGACACCGCTCGAACGTAGCCGAGGGCAACTGCGAATTCCACTTAACCAGGTGATTCAGGTGACTATGTCTCTCTCTTGCCTGTACCGTCGAGTGGGAGGCGCGCCAGCAACTCCTGCGCCACAAGCCGGTCGGTTTCCTTTCGACTGAACGGGGCAAGTGCCGCGCGCGCCCGGGTCGCGTAATTGGCTGGCGGATCCACCAGTGCGACGCGCAGTGCGCCGCGTAGGTCCTCGCTCACCAGACGTGGGTCCAGCGACCGCGCGATCGGGAGCGCTGTGTAGGGACCCTGCGCAGGCGTGCTTACGAGCAGACAGCCATCAGCGAGCGCCTCCAGCTGAGCCAAACCATAGTCCTCTCTACGCGGCGCGCACACAAACAGGCGCGCGCGACGCACCAGCGCACGGTACTCCTCCGTAGGTAGCGCGCCAACCACGCGCACGCCATCTTCAGCGGCTACAGGAAAGCCCGCGTGAGCGAGCTCCGCAACCGACGCACCGGCCACGACGAGCTCGCCCGCTCCACGCTCGCTGCGCACGCCGCGCCAAGCCTCGAGCACGCGGTCGAGGCCCTTCTTGTGGGGATTGGCTGCGTAAGTGATCGCTGCGATGTCCCGCGGCTGCCGGTTCGCCGCCGACGGCGCGACCGGCACTGGCAGCACCAGCGCACGATCGCCTTGACGTGCCACCGCGGGAGTCTCGTGCAGGC
>DATBYJ010000237.1:0-3741 GCA_036513795.1 Solirubrobacteraceae bacterium
AGATGACCGGACGCGACCGCATAGTCGTGATCGTTGTAGTGCTCGTCGCGGTGCTTGGCGCGGCCTGGATGTTGGTGGTCTCGCCCGAGCGCAAGCAGGCGAGCGGACTCAACGCGCAGGTGTCTGCGGCGCAGGCCCAGCTGGCGAGCGCTGACAGCGCGGTTGCCAACGCGCGCGCTGCGCAGTCGCAGTATGCCGCTGCATATACGTCCGTCGTCAGCCTCGGCAAAGCGGTACCACCCACCCAGGAAGTACCGGCGCTGATCGATGAACTAGCCCAAGCGACCAACCGTAAGGACGTCCAATTCGCCTCGATCGCGACCGGCGGCTCGAGCGGATCGGCCGCCGTATCATCCGGGTTTGCCGAGCTGCCGTTCACCCTCACCTTCGAAGGTAGCTACTTCGACCTGGAACACCTCTTCAACAAGCTCACCAGCTTCGCGGCGCCTACTACGTCGGGTGATCTGCAGGTCAGCGGGCGGCTGTTGACGATCGAGAGCGTCAAGCTTGCCCCCGCTGGTACCTCGACGACGAGCAAGGGCGCAGCGACCAAGCTGACCGGCTCGGTCACCGCTACGGCCTACACGCTTCCCGCCGGCCAAGGACTCACCGGCACGGCCAGTGCCACCTCACCGACGGGTGCCACGACGCCGGCCGCTACCACCGCGGCCCCAGCCTCCTCGACCCCCACAGCAATCGTGAAAGTGACGCCATGACCGGCTTTTTGAGCTCCATCAAGGACGATCTTCTCGATCGACGCCTGCTGCCGCTGGTGGCCCTTGTGCTGGTCGCGCTCGTGGCTGCGATTGGCTATGCCGCCTTTGGCGGCGGCTCCAGCACGCCCACGCCACCAGCTGCCGTGACTGGGCCGGCTGTTGCGTCGTCGGGTCTCGCCACGAGCCAGACGACCCCGGAAACGACCGTTGCCGAGGTGACCAGCGGTGTCTCCACGCAGCACCACGGAGCGACGCGCAACCCCTTTACGCCGCTACCGGAAGCCAAGGCTAAGACGGCTGCCGCGCCCACGACTACGCCCGCAAGCTCCTCCACGACGAGCAGCTCATCGAGCACGTCTGGCTCGGAAACCTCCTCGAGCTCGAGCGGATCGAGCTCCACCACGCCCTCCACACCGTCAAGCCCGGCGACGCCGAGCAAGCCAAAGACCGTCTACCACGTGGCGGTGTTGTTTGGGCAACTGCCCGTCAGCGCTCTTTCGCCTCTTACCGCGCACGAGAACCTGAAGCTGCTGACGCCCCTGCCCTCCAGCGCCCAGGCTCTGATCGTCTTCCGCGGGGTGACCGCCGGCGGCAAGAGCGCCACGTTCACGCTCGTCAGCGAAGCGATCCTGCATGGTCCCGGAGCGTGCCTGCCGAGCCCGACGCAGTGCGAAGCAATCGACCTGCGGTCCGGGCAGTCAGAGCAGCTTGAATACCTCTCGGCGTCGGGCGCGGTCGTCAGCTACGAACTGCAGGTAGTGAGCATCGCCTCCGAAAAAGCCTCGGTGGCCGCCTTCAAGGATGCCCTGCACGGCTCATCTAAGGCTGGTCGCGAACTGCTCAGCAGCAATGGGTTGCAGGCGATTCCCTTCCTGCACTACTCCGCCACCGCGGGGGTGCTCGTGTTCGCTAGACACGGCGCTTTCGCCGCGCGCGCCCACAGCGCTCGCCGCCGCCACGGCCGCTGACCCCTCAGCAAATAAGCTAGGGGCGTGTCGCTTCGCCTCATAACCGCCGGTGAGTCGCATGGCCCCGGTTTGACATGCATCGTCGAGGGGCTCCCCGCTGGCCTGGAGCTCTCCGCGGAGGACCTCAATCGCGACATGGCGCGACGCCAGCTCGGCCACGGCCGTGGTGGGCGGATGAAGATCGAGCGTGACAGCGCCGAGGTCACCGCAGGCGTACGCCACGGGCGCACCTTGGGAGGGCCCGTGGCGCTGCAGGTCGCTAACCGCGACTACGCCAACTGGGAAGAGCGGATGAACCCCTGGCCGGTCGCCGAGGAGGTACCGGAGGTACACCTGCCGCGGCCCGGACATGCCGACCTGGTCGGCACCCAGAAGTACAAGCACAGCGACGTGCGCAACATCCTCGAGCGGGCCTCTGCCCGCGAGACCGCCGCGCGTGTGGCCGGTGGCGGGTTGTGCAAGGCATTCCTGCGCGCGGTCGGGGTCAGCGTCCACTCACACGTCATCCAGATCGCCTCCGTGCATGCCCCCGCGTACGCGCGGCCTCTTACGGCTGATGACTTCGCTGATGTCGACCGCTCAGCGGTGCGTTGTCTGGATGGAGAGGCATCCAAAGCGATGGTGCGCGAGATCGATCAGCTGCGCAAGGCGAACGAGTCGCTCGGCGGCGTCTTTGAGGTGCAGGCATTCGGCCTCGTGCCGGGGCTCGGCTCGCACATCTCCTGGGAGGAGCGTATGGACGGGCGCCTAGCGATGGCGATCTGCTCGATCCAGGCGATCAAGGGCGCCTCCATCGGCGATGCCTTCACGATCGCCGGCGTGCCCGGCTCACAGGCCCACGACGAGATCTTCTACTCCGAGGCGCGCGGTTACTACCGCGAAACTAACCACGCGGGCGGCCTGGAGGGAGGAATGACCAACGGTCTGCCGTTGATCGTGCGCGGCGCGATGAAGCCGCTGCCCACGCTCACCAAGCCGCTTCGCTCGATCGACACAGAGACCCACGCGCCAGCCCAGGCGTTGCGCGAGCGGACCGACTCATGCACCGTACCCGCCGCAGGCGTGGTCGGGGAGGCGATGGTCGCGCTAGTGCTGGCCGACGCCTACCGACGTAAGTTCGGCGGCGACCACATCGATGACGTCCGCCAAGCGCTGGACGCCTACACAGACCGGATCGGATGGCATTCGTCCTGATCGGCTTCATGGGCGCCGGCAAGTCGACCGTTGCCGCTGAGCTCGCCGAGGCGCTAGGTGCGAAAGCGCTCGATAGCGATGAGCTGCTCGCCGAGCGCCTCGGGCATCCCGTTGCACACGAGTTCGCCCTGCACGGCGAGGCGTCCTTCCGGCTGGCGGAGCAGGAGCTCGTGTGTCGCCTGCTCACCGAGGCCGCGCCCGAGGCGGTGATCGCGCTCGGCGGTGGCAGCATCACATCCGAGCGTGTGCGTGACGCGCTCGAAGGGCACCTGACTGTGTGGCTCGACGTCGATCCGCAGGTCGCCTGGGCACGAGTGCGCGCCCAGCCTGACGGCGAGGAGCGTCCGCTTGCCCAAGCGAAGACCGAGTTCCTCGCGCTGTACGCCAGCCGGCGCGCGCTCTACGAGCGGATGGCCGACGCGATCCTCACCGATCTACCGATTGGCGGCGCGGCGCGCACGGTCGCTGCTCTGCGGGCACTGGCGGGCGCGCCTGAGCACACCCGCCTGTTGTGGGCGCGATCAGCGTCTGGGGATTACCCGGTGCTGGTCGGCCGCGGCCTGCTGGGCGCCGGTGAGGGCGAGCAGCTCGGCACGATCTGGCCGCTCGATCGGATGCGCTCACGGCCGTTCTGCGTGAGCGATGAGACCGTCGCCGAGCTTTATGGCGAGCGCCTCGGCCATCTCGCGGGCGTGACCACGATCGCGCCAGGAGAGGGCAGCAAGACGCTCGCAAGCGCCGAACGTGTCTGGCAGGCGATGATCGCTGCGCAGTTGACCCGCGCCGATCATCTGGTGGCGCTCGGCGGCGGCGTCGTAGGCGATCTTGCCGGCTTCTGCGCGGCCACCTACCAGCGCGGCGTG
>DATBYJ010000238.1:0-9300 GCA_036513795.1 Solirubrobacteraceae bacterium
CCCGCGGCTGGCGACATCCTCACCACTAACGGGCCGGGTCCCGGACAGTACGGTCCGCTGATCTACACGCCACAGGGTCAGCTCGTCTGGTTCGACAAGCTGCCAAGCGGCGAAACTGCTGAGGATCTCAACGAGCAGACATATGAAGGACAGCGCGACCTGACTTGGTGGAAAGGGCGCGTGCTCTCCCTGGGCTTCGGCCAGGGAGAAGACATCGTCATGGACTCGCACTACCAGACCGTTGCCAGGGTGCGGGGCGGCAATGGCCTGGAAGCGGACCTGCACGACTTCCAGATCGCTCCTCACGACATTGCCTACATCACCGCGTTCAACCCGATTCGCTGCAACCTCGCGGCAGTGAAAGGAGCGCGCAATGGAACGATCACCGATACGGCGGTGCAGGAGATCGACATGAAGACGGGTCTCGTGCGCTGGGAATGGCACAGCCTCGATCATGTCGCAGCGGTTGAGTCCGAGACCGAAGCCTCGACGGACTCGACGCCATGGGATTGGTTTCACATCAACTCGATCGATCTCGAGCCGGGCGGGGACATCTTCATCTCTGCCCGCAGCACGTGGGCCGGCTATCAACTGGAAGGTGGCAGCGGCCGGATCCTGTGGCGTCTCGGCGGTCTGGCGAGCTCCTTCAAGATGGGGCCCGGCACCGAAACGGCGTGGCAGCACGACGGTCGCATCCTGCCCGATGGCCAAGTCACTTTCTTCGACGATGGCTCCAACCCGCCGATCCATGCGCAGTCGCGCGCGGTTCGGATTGCACTGGATTTCAAGACACACGAAGCCCATCTCGTCTCTTCCTACACGCACGTGAACCCGCCGCTGCTGGCGGCCAGCCAGGGCAACATGCAAACGCTGGCTAATGGGAACACCGTCGTTGGCTACGGCGGAGTGCCGGCAATTAGCGAGTACGCCGGCGATGGCTCGCTGCTGTTCGACGCCAACCTGCCGTTCGACATGTCCTTCTATCGCGCCTTCCGCTTCCCCTGGAGCGGGCGTCCGTCAAGCCCGCCGGCGGTACTTGCGGACCTCAACAACACCGGCGAAGAGACGATCGTGCACGCGAGCTGGAACGGCGCCACCGAAGTGGCATCGTGGCGTGTGCTCGCTGGTGGCGCCAGTGGCTCGCTCACGGCTCAGGCCACGATCCCGACGAGCGGCTTTGAAAGCTCGACGACGCTTCCCAAGAAGTACACACGCGTTGCGGTGCAGGCGCTTGATGCGGCCGGGGGAGTGCTCGCGAGCTCAAAGACCGTGCGGGTGGTCAGCTACGCTGCCTCGCTCCCGAGCGCCGGGCGGTCGGGATGAGCGCCCGGCGGTCACAATGAGCGCTACAGCTGGAGCGCCAGTGTACCCGCTTAGTAGTGCGGGTTGGACCGGTGCTTTTTCGCCGTGGTGGTGGTCGTGGTCGTCGTGGTGGTCGTCGTCGTCGCGGGACTGCTCGTCGTCGTTGTCGTGGACGAACTCCCGCTTTTACCGCCGCACCCCGCGACCGCGACTGCGAGCAAGGCCACTAGCGTTAGCATGGCGGTCCGTGGCGTTCTTCTCATGGGCCGGGCTCCAGTCGTCGATCGATGGCTCGGGCGCCCACCTTAACAGGCGCTCACGGCGCCGGTCGCGTTCCGACAGGCACTCCCAGCCGGCCATGACCTCATGAGCGTCGAGGCGACGGTAAGTCCCGGGGCCGGCGAGATGCCTCCTGCCGAGCGCAAGCTTGGCTCGGGGGGCACATGGCTGTTGGTCGTCTGCTGCGTGGCGCAGTTCATGGTCATCCTCGACCTGAGCATCGTCAACGTGGCGCTGCCGTCAATTCAGTCGGATCTCGGCTTCTCCGCACCGGAACTGCAGTGGATCGTGGATGCGTATTCGATCACCTTCGCGGGGTTCTTGATGCTTGGCGGTCGCGCGGCAGACCACTTCGGGCAGCGGCGGATGTTCGTGTGGGCGCTGTTCGTCTTCGCGCTCGCCTCGCTCGCCGGTGGTCTCGCTCCCGATCGCGGCATGCTGGTCGCGGCCCGCGCCGTGCAGGGTCTCGGCGGCGCGCTGATGGCTGCATGCTCGCTGGCCGTCATCACCTCGTCGTTCGCGCCCGGCCCGCGGCTACACCGGGCGATCGGTGCGTGGGCGGCAATGAACGGTCTCGGCGGCGCCGCGGGGATGCTGTTCGGCGGGATCATCACCCAGGAGCTCAGCTGGCGCTGGGTGCTGCTGATCAACCCGCCGATCGGGATCGCCGCGGGCCTCGTGGCCTATGCGGTCGTCAGCGAGCGTCGCCGCGCGCCGGGCCGAAGCTTCGACCTCGCGGGTGCGCTGACGTTGACGATCGGGCAGATGGTGTTGGTCTTCGGGATCGTGGAAGCCGGCTTGGCGGGCTTGGGCACGCTCGATGCGCTTGGCCCGATCATCGCTGGGGTGATCCTGTTGGTGGTGTTTGGTGTGATCGAGGTGAAGGTGGCAAAGGAACCGCTGATCCCGTTCAAGGAGCTCACCAAGCCGCTACAGATCGCCAACAACATCGTGCTGCTGTTCAGCGCTTCGCTGTTCCCGATGTGGTTCGTGAGCTCGCTGTACCTGCAGCAGGTGCTCTACCTGTCGCCGCTCGACACGGGTCTCGTGTTCCTGCCAATGACCTTGATGATCATGGCCGTGGCCTCGCGCGCCGGCAAACTCGTGAGCTACTTCGGTGTGCGCGCTGTGCTCGGTGGCGGGCTCGTGCTGCTCACAGCCGGGATGCTGCTGCTCGCGAAAATCGGCTCCAGCGGCAGCCCGATCATCTACATCATGCTCCCCGGGTTGCTCACCGCGGCAGGCATCGCAATGTCGATCGTCCCCTCGACGATCGCTGCTACACAAGGTGCTAAGGAGGGGCAGGCCGGGCTCGCCTCGGGGCTCGTAAACACCTCTCGGCAGGTCGGCGGTGGGCTCGGGCTCGCGATCTTGGTCACGCTGGCAACCTCGCGCAGTAGCCACCTGATCGGCACTGGTCACGGCGTCGCGCAGTCGCTGACGGACGGCTTCCGGCTTGCGTATCTGATCGGCGGCGGCCTGGCCGCGGCGGCGGCACTGGTCACGTTCACCGCGCTTCCCAACCCCGTGGGCGCGGTGCTGCCGTCGGCCAGGCGCCTGACGGTTGCGGTCTTCGTCGTCGTCGCGGGCTTCGTTGCGCTCGACACCGCGTTCGCCGGCTCTCACGGCGCGCCCGTCGGCGCGTACACCACCAATGGCACGTACAGCTTTGTCACCGCGCCAACACTGCACCCGCCGATCCTGCACCGAAGCGGCCCTAACGCCGTTGGCGAGTTGGCACCTGGCTACATCTTCACAACCAACTTCTACGACCTCAACTACCCGCCGCTGATCGGCCAGAGCGGGCCGATGATCCTCGACGACAAGCTGCAGCCGGTCTGGTTTCATCCCGTGCCGGAAAAGCTCGTGGCCTCCAACCTCAGCTTGGAGAGCTATGACGGTAAGCCGGCGCTCGCCTGGTGGCAGGGAGTCGTCACGAGTACCGGCTCGACCGAAAGCGGCGAAGACGTGGTCGTCAACCAGCACTACCAGACGGTCGCGAGGGTTCGTGGCAAGGACGGCTGGAAGCTCACACTGCATGCGATTGACGTCTCAGGCGAAGACGTCTGGGTCACCGCCAACAAGAACATCGCCAAGAACCTCTCGAGCTACGGCGGTGCTTACAACGGCGCGCTGATCGACTCGGCCGTGCAGGAGTACAACCTCAAGACCGGCAAGCTGTTGTTCACGTGGGACGCGCTCGAGCACATTCCGCTGGGGGACTCGCGTGCGACCGTGCCCACCAATGGGTTCCCGTGGGACGCCTACCACGTCAACGCGATCGACCTTACGAGCAGCGGAAGTTTTCTTGTATCGATTCGCAATACCTGGGCCGCCTACATGGTCAATATCCAGACCGGGCAGATCGAATGGACGCTGGGCGGCAGGCACTCGAGCTTCAAGTTCGGCCGCGGGGCTGAATTCCAATGGCAGCATGACGTGGTGCTGGCGCCGGACTCCACGATCACCGTGTTCGACGACCATTGCTGCCAGCTCACCGGTGGTGGCACGTCCGTTCCCCCCACGGGGCCGTCTCGTGGCCTCGTGCTCAAGTTGAACCAGGGCACGCACGTCGCGGCGCTCGAGGCCCAGTACGGCAACCGCGAAGGGTTCAAGTCCGAATACATGGGCGACACCCAGCCGCTGGCCAACAGCAACACGTTCGTCGGTTGGGGATCGGCGCCGTACTTCACCGAGTACAGCGCCACCGGCAAGCTGTTGCTGGAAGCGGAATTTCCCGGCAACGACCTGAGCTACCGCACGATGGTCGAGCCATGGGTGGGCATGCCGCTGAGCGCGCCTGCAGGCGTCGCTCGCAGCAGCGCCGGCAAGACCACGGTCTACGCGAGTTGGAACGGGGCCACCCAGGTGGTGTCGTGGCGAGTTCTTGCCGCTGGCGGTGCTGGCAAACTGACGGCGGTGGCCACCAGCGCAAAGTCCGGGTTCGAGACTGATGTCGCCGTGCCGGCGGGCTACAGCAGCTTCCAGCTGCAGGCGCTCGACGCCGGTGGGCACGTGATCGGAACTTCCCAGCGCTTCTCGGGTTCGACTCAATGATGATCCGCGCGACAGCAGTCCTTACGGCTTTGGCTGCCTGCATTGGCATGGCGGCATGCGGCAGTACCTCCACGGCAACGCCGGCGCTGCTGGACACCTCTGCCACCGTGGCGGCGTCTGGTCCGGTCGCGGTCTCGCCGCAGCCCGGTACCCCTGATGCCTCTCCAAGCACGCAGATCAGCTTTCTTGGGCCCGCCGGCACCCACATATCCGACGTCCACGCCGTCGGCTCGCACAGCGGCACCCACGCGGGCACGCTGCGCGCCTACTCCACCGGTACCGGCGAAAGCTTCCTGCCAACGCATCGGTTCGCAGCGGGCGAGCGCGTGACGGTCAGCGCCAAAGTGACAGTCGGCGCCAGCACCTACATGGAGAGCACCAACTTCACGGTTGCCCACCAGGCGTCCGTCAGCCAGACAGAGTTCCCCAACAACGCGGGCAACTCAAGCGAAGTGCAGCACTACAGCTCCGCGCCCACGCTGACCCCCTCCACGGTTCACATCACCACGCCCGCCAAGAGCGGGGCAGCGCCTGGAGATCTGTTCCTGGCTCCCTACCAGGGGGACGGCACGCCCGGCCCGATGATCACGGACCAGAGCGGCAACCTGATCTGGTTTCACCCACTGCCGGCGGGCGACTCCTCGACGAGCCTCAAACTGGCGCAGTATGAAGGCAAGCCGGTGTTGACATGGTGGCAGGGGCGGATCCTCGAGGTGGGCTTCGGACAGGGCGAAGACGTGATCTACAACACCTCCTACCAGAAGGTCGCGGCGGTGCGGGCGGGCAACGGCTACAGCGCCGATCTTCACGAATTCAGGCTCTCGCCCGAAGGCACCGCCTGGATCGACATCTTCGACCCGATCGACATGAACCTGTCCTCCTTCGGCGGTCGCTCCGACGGCGTGCTGACCGACTCGGTAATCGAGGAGGTTGATGTGAAGACCGGCCTTGTCATGTGGCAATGGCACGCGCTCGGGCACATTGCGATCAGCGAATCCCACAACCCAGCGCCCAAAGCCAGCTACCCGTGGGACTACGTGCACATCAACTCCATCTCTCCGGGTGGGGCAGGGGGATCCAGTCAAAGTGGGGAAGTACTGCTGTCCTCGCGTAACACGTGGACGCTGTATGACGTGGACATCGACAGCGGCGGCGTGCGCTGGCGCCTCGGCGGCGATCACTCGAGCTTCAAGCTCGGCGCCGGTACGCGCACCTACTGGCAGCACGACGCCGAATGGCAGCCGGGTGGGCTGATCTCTGTCTTCGACAACGGCTCCGATCCGCCGAAGGAGAAGCAGTCGCGCGGGCTGGTGCTCGACCCGAACCTGTCGAACCACACGGTCACGCTAGCCAAACAGCTCACCAACCCGAGCAAAACCCTGCTGGCATCGAGCCAGGGCGACATGCTCACGCTGCCCGGCGGCAACTGGATGATGGGCTACGGCGGTCTCCCCAACTTCACCGAGTACAACAACTCCGGTCACGTGCTGCTGGACGGCACCCTCGGCAAGAACGTACAGGACTTCAGAACCTACCTCTCCCCTTGGAGCGGGCAGCCGACTGGCGCGCCATCGGTTGTGGCCTCGGCGGGCTCCAGCGGGACGATCAGCGTCTTGGTGAGCTGGAACGGGGCAACGCAGGTAGCCTCCTGGCAGGTGCTCGCGGGTGCTTCCGCGAGCACGCTCGCACCGGTCGCCACCGCGGCCAAGACGGCGGCGTTTCAAACGACGATCTCAGCGCCATCCGCCGGCCCGTACGTGCAGGTCCAGGCGCTCAACTCCGCAGGTGCTGTGATCGGCACCTCAGCGACGATCAAGGACTAGTGACCAGCGCGCTGGCTCGCCCGCTGGCGCGTGCGCTGCCTGCCGGAGCGAGTTGGCTGGCGATCCTGGCTGCGCTGACGTTGGCGACGGCGGCGAACGCCAGCAGCACACAGCAGACCGTCTCCCCTAGCTGTGTGCCCCCGCACCTGAACGTCTCAGCCGCGCTGGCAGACAAGCAGGTGACCGTCTCGCCGGCACCAGACACCCTGGATGCCTCAGCCAACACCCAGATCAGCATGCTCGGTGTCCCCGCCAAGGAGCTCTCTGACATCACCGTGAAAGGGTCGCGCACGGGGCTTCACTTCGGGCGGATCGTGGCCTACTCTCAAGGAGACGGGGCGAGCTTTCTGCCGCTGCGCCCGTTTGGCGACGGTGAGGTCGTGACAGTTCATGCCGAGGTGCTCGAAGAAGACGGCAAGACCACCCCGTTTGCTTGGCGCTTCACGATCGCGGTGCGCGATAACCCTGGGACGGCCAGTGCAACGAATACCGCTTCCGGCACGAACCCCACGCCGATGCCTGCGGCGAAGGAATACCAGAGCTTTCACTCCGCACCAGAACTGCGCCCGCCTGACATCACTGTTTCGAGCACGGCCTCGACGGCGAGCGGCGACTTGTTCTTGGCTCCGTACTCCGGAGTGGGTCAATACGGGCCGATGATCCTGAACGATCGTGGTGAACTGGTGTGGTTCAAGCCGCTGTCACCCGCGGGCACACGCGCGGCCAACTTCCGCGTGCAGGAATACGAAGGCAAGCCCGTGCTGACCTGGTGGCAGGACCCGCTGATTGCAGCCGGCCATCAGGAAGCAGGTGAGGTGATCGCGGGCAGCAACTACCAGACAATCGCGGTAGTGCGCGCCGGCAACGGTTACCAGCCCGATCTGCACGAATTTCAGATCACTGCGCAGAACACAGCCTTGATCACTGTGTATGACGCGATCGACTGCAATCTCTCAGCGGTCGGTGGCCCGGCGGGCGGTGCGATCGCAGACACGTTGCTGCAGGAGATCGACCTGAAGACGGGCCTGGTCATGTATGAGTGGCACAGCCTCGACCATGTGCCCCTACAGAACGCATACGACTCGGCGGTTCATGCCAGCCGCAGGGAACCGTTCGACTACTTCCACATCAACTCGATCGACGTCGAGCAAAACGGCGACCTGCTGGTCGACTCGCGCAACACATGGGCTGCCTACGACGTCGACCTGAAAACAGGCCAGGTGCGCTGGGAGCTGGGCGGTAAGCACTCGAGCTTCAAGCTGGGAGCCGGCACGAGCACCGCGTGGCAGCACGACGCGGAGCAACAGCCCAATGGCGCAATCACCTTCTTCGACAATGGCGCCTCACCCCAGGTGCACCCGCAGTCCCGCGCGATCGAACTAACGCTCAACACGGCGAGCATGACGGCCACGCTGACGCGCAGCTACGAACACAAGAATCCGCTCGTGGCGGGCAGCCAGGGCAACGTGCAGGTCCTGCCTGGCGGCGACTGGATGGTCGGCTGGGGTCAGGCCGGCTACCTGTCGGAGATCGCCAGCTCCGGGCAGCTGCTGTTCAACGCTCATCTACCACCTGGGTGGGAGTCCTACAGGACGTTCGCGCTGCCCTGGAGCGGACAGCCCTCACAGCCCCCCGTAGTGACTGCCGCGGCGTCCTCGACGGCGCATCCCGGCGCGACGGTCTATGCGAGCTGGAACGGCGCCACTGAAGTCGCCTCGTGGCAGGTGCTTGCGGGCACCTCAGCCGCGACGCTCGCGCCCGTGAGCAGCGCGCCGAAGACCGGCTTTGAGACGGCGATCTCGCTGCCTGCGGTGTCCGCTGGCTCCTATGTAGCGGTCCAGGCGCTGAGTAGCGCTGGTGGCGTCATAGGCGCGTCGGCGACTGTGAAGGTGGCAGCCGCCGCCTGAGCCGGGTCGCGCCGGGAGGCCCAGGTTCTGAGAGCTGTCCGCCTTCGCGTTCGATGCGATGTTTGCGCCGCGCGGCCGCGGCGACCGCGGCGTGCCGAGCGGTCGAGAAGTAGTCGGCGAAGCCACGCGCGTGTGCTTCGGTCAGGTGTTTGGGTAGCGGCGCTCGCAATTCTTCGCTCACAGCAGCCTCGAGCTGCGCGCGAAGCGCCCCCTCCAGGGGACTGCGCCCGGCGCTGTTGTGCAGCTCCAGGCGCCCTCTGTGCGTGCTGTAGTCATATAGCTCGACCTCCTCGCCGAGCGATAGCGGCGAGATCCCCGTTTCCGGCCAGTAGGAGTACGTCGCGTACTTGGCCTGGGGGGTGCGCATCGCGATGATGTGCAGCGGCGCGTTGGCATCGTACGGTTCGATCGCGAACTCCGTGACGGTCTCATCCGTGGCGTGCAGCACGTATGGACGTCCCGGCGCGCCCGCGTTGGCGAGGATGCTCGTCAGATCGAGGCGGTTGGCGAGATAGGAGTAGATGGAGTCGTGGCGCCAGTCGTTCGAGCCGGTGGCGATCGTCAGCAGAAGCGGCGCGACGTCGACGCTCGAGGTCAGCTGCGTGCGCACCACGCCCGGTTCGCTGGTCAGCTGTCCGCGTGGGTCCTTCACCAGCAACGGCACCCTGATGGCCTCTTCGTAGGCGCTCGCTCCCTTGCCCCGCAGACCGTGCGACGCACCGTACTCGCCGTGATCGGAAGTGAACACGATCACCGTGTTGGCGGCCACCTCCGGGCGAGATTCCAGGGTGCGCAGGACGCTGCCGATGTGGCGGTCGACCTCCAGCTGGATCTTCATGTAGAGGTCGAGGAATTCAAGCCAGATGCCGTTTGCTTCGGGGCCAGTGAACGGCACCGGCCCGAACGAGGCCGCGGCGGTTTCCTGAAAGGAG
>DATBYJ010000239.1:0-2559 GCA_036513795.1 Solirubrobacteraceae bacterium
TTCATGAATGAGCATGCGCCACGGGCGAACAAAGTCAGGTTTATGCGACTCCAAGGGATCGAAAGTGTACAGTCCCGCGAGTCCCTCGATGAGCGCCGCCGCGACGAGATCGCCAAGGTACCTCTTCTTGATGGCAGTAACATCTACATATGCTTCTCGTCCGTCTTTGGCGATGTCGCTCAGTCGGGCACGCAGATCTGTGTACTCCAGTTCGTCGTTCGAATATGAGATTGACAGGCTGCGACAGTTTGCGTAATATGCTTGAATCCGAGCGGCCTCCGAGTCCGTGTACTCATTCTTAAGCAAGATGCGTTTGCCGGGATCGTCCTTGAACAAATATTCGCCACGTTCGGCCAAGCCCTCCAGTTGCGCCTGGACTGCGCCCATCAAGCGAGCAGAAAGACCCCCGGAGCCTTTGGGCAGTTGTTCGTTATCATCGAGTCCTTTAATCATGGATTTCGCGCAAGGCGGACCGCATGTCCAAGTAGCAACAGGGTAGATCCGTTGCGAACACCCAGAAAAACAAGCGCTCGGCGTGCGTCATCGGTGGACTTGTATGATCTCCGAAGCCAACGCGCCGAGCACCTCCCAAGTGCCACGAGCAGGTCAGTTCCGCAAACATAGGAAGAAGGCCGAGCGCCTGCGCTCCCGAGGACGTCGAGACCGTCGCGCAGAGCGCACGCCGGAGAAGCGTCCCGTCTTCCACAAGGCACGGCGGGACGTCCTCGGCGGCCAGCGCGGGGACGGGAATCAGCGCACGCGCCGCGTTCGCCGAGCCGACCCCCGGACGATCCACATCGGCAAGCCCGACCCCCATCTGACCGGCGTCGCGGGCCTGGTGGGGTTCGGCGCCTACCTGTACGAGCTCGGCATCGACCGCGTACTCCACAAGCTGTTCAACCATCTCAAGACCGGCTACCGAACGGTCTACGTCATGGGCATCCAGCTTCGTCTGCTGATCGACCTGTTCGTCTTGGGCGAGTTCCGCATCTTCGGGCTCGAAGCCCTCGCGGCCGATCCGCTGTTCGTCCGGTTGTGCGGGGGCGTGGTGCCCAGCCTCGATACTTCCTACCGGGACGTGCGCCGCTTCGATGCCCCGGAGATCGGCGCGCTTGAAGCGCTCATGGCGGCCCAAGGGGTGGCCCTGCTGGGAAGACGGCCGCGCGGCAGCAGGGTCCACGTGGACATCGACACGACGGTCGAGCCTCTCTTCGGCGACGCCATCGAGGGGGCAGAGCCGGGCTACAACCCACAGTATCACGGGCGGCCCAGCTACCACCCGGTCGTGATTCGCGTCGCCGAGACCGATACCGTGGTCGGAGCTGTGCTTCGACCTGGGAATACGACCTTCGGAGCCGCTGAGATCCCGGCCATCGTGAAAGCCATCGACCGCACCCGCGAGGCAGCCGGACCGGATGCGCTGCTTTACGCACGCATCGACGCGGCTGGCGACTGCACGGAGGTGATGAGCGCGATCGATCAGCGAGGGAGCCTCTTCCTGATCAAGGCGAAGATGGACCCGCACCTGATGGGCGCGATCTCGGCCTGCAACAAGTGGAAGACGGTGGACTGGGATGCAGACGGGCGACCCTCGCGACAAGTGGCCGACATCGACTTCGCCCGCGAGGGCTGGACGAGCACGGAGTGGACGAACGCCGAGAAGCGCGTCCGCGTGATCGCCGTCCGCTCGAGGGAAGACGACGCCCATGGTAAGCAGGTATATCTGTGGGAAGGCTCGGAGTACACGGCTCGGGCCTATCTGACCAACGACATCTACAGCGACGCGGACGTCTTGGCACAGGACTACGATGGCCGAGCTGGGATCGAGCCCCTGATCGGCGAGTTCAAGTCGCACTTCGGCATCGCTAAGGTATCAAGCGAATCGTTCGACGCGAACCACGTCACGCTGCTGCTGAAGCTCTTCACGCACAACCTGCTGCGCCGGTACGTAGCGGAAAAGGCGCCACACTTGCGAACGTGGCGCGCCCCCTGGCTTCGTCGCGCGCTGATTCTCATCCCTGGTCGCTTGGTCATGGCGGCAGGACGGAAGCTCGTCCTGCACATGGCTCCCCGGTCGGAATTCACGCCCCGCGAATGAGGCACGGCCCAGCAAGAGCCGCCTTGGGGGAGGGGGGCGGTGTATTCTCAAGACGAATTGCATCTCCGTATTTGTGCTGCAAACGGAGTCAGCTACATGGTAGAGTGAAAAGACTGGCGCATTTGCAGCGGAGGTCGCCCGTCCGCCGATCGTTGCGCGAAATCCATGTTGAACGGGATCTGCGCCACCCCCGGCAGCATCCGCGCCGCCCCCGCATAGTACCCGATGGCCTCGTCAACCCGCCCGAGGTGCTCCAGTGTCACACCATAATTGAGCACCGCCTTCGGGTCCCGCGGCTCGAGCGCCACCGACCGCAGCAGCAGCTGCTCCGCTTCCCCCCAGCGATCCTCCGACATCAGCCTCCATCCCAGGTTGTTGAGCGCAAACGCGCTCTCCGGCGCCACCACCAGCGCATGCCGCCACAAGCTCTCCGTCGTCCGCCAGGCACGCGTCTGCATCGC
>DATBYJ010000240.1:0-3549 GCA_036513795.1 Solirubrobacteraceae bacterium
CCGCCAGCCCTTCACCGCGATCATCTCCGCCGGGCTGAAGAACTGGCCGCCAGCGTTGTTCACCAGCAGATCCAAACGCCCGCGCCGCTCCAGCACGGTCCGCACGAAGCGCTCCCCGTCCTGGCGCTCGCGAATGTCGCCCGATGCCCAGTCCACCTCCCCCGCGAGCTCTCCCCTCGCTAGCCCCGCGATCTCCGCCGCTGCCTGCTCGAGCACCTCTGCCCGTCTGCCCACGATCGTCACGTCCGCACCGCATCGCGCCAGCTCAAGCGCAGTGGCCTTACCGAGACCCGTGCCGCCACCCGTTACCAGCGCCGCGCGACCGCTCAGCAGCCCTGGGGCGAACACCTGCGACTGCGTATCAGCGGCACTCATCGACCGCGATCATAGGGCTGCAAGCCCCGCCCGAACCGTCGCATGGGCGTTGTCGCGCACCCTTCCGGGCGTCCGTCCCCGAACATCTCTAGGGTTTCTTACGTGTCCCACAGGCCACTGGTCCTTCTTTCCGGGCTCACCCTTGGCGACTATCTGCTCTGGAGCTGGTCGCTGAACAGCAACCACGACGTGCTCGCACTCGTCGCCGGACTCACGCTTCCGCCGCTGGCAGTGGCCTGCATATGGCTACTTGCACTGAGCGTCGCCCGCGTTCTCGCCAACACCGCAAGGCGCCCTCGCCGGCGAGTTCGCCACCGCCACACCGGCCGACGGCGCGCTATCCGGCCACCCGCCACTGCAGCCGTCGGACCGGAAGCATCCACGGCGGCTACTGCCGCCGACAGATCCTCGCGCAAGCTCGCCGCTTGAGCAGAGCCCCCCTGGGCCAGTGAGCGACCGCGGCAGGCGCCTGCTCCCCCACTCAAAGCGAGTCCGACTTGCGCTACTCGCGCTCGCCGTGTCGCTGGTGGCAGTCGCACTCACCATCCACGTCTACGAGCACGAACGCACCGGCAGCATTTACCACCCGCACGCACGTTTCGTGCCGCAGCCCACGCCCACCCTCCCCGTCAGCGGCCCCAACCGCTTTGCCTGGCCTTTGTACGGCTACAGCCGCGAACACACCCGCTTCTTCCCGGCTCCCCCCTACGTGCACGCCCCGTTCAAGCGACTGTGGGTTCACGTTGGCCACGCGCTACTCGAGTTCCCGCCGGTCATCTACGGCAACGACCTCTACCAGCTCGCCGACAGCGCCGTTGTCAACGTGTTCGACAAGCGCACTGGGCATCTCCTGTGGTCAAAGCCCCTAGGACAGCTGTCTGCCTCATCTCCCGCCGTCACGTCCAACACCGTCTACCTCACCATCCTCTATAGCGGCCACCCCCACAGCCCTGGGCGCATCATCGCGCTGAACAGCGCCAACGGCGCAGTTCGCTGGTGGCACGCGCTGCCCAGCGGCAGTGAGTCATCGCCGATGCTCGCCGACGGGCGCGTGTTCTTCGGCTCTCAGAACGGCACCGTCTACGCGCTCAACGATCGCAACGGCGACCTGATCTGGACCTACCACGCCCACGCCGCGGTCAAGGCCAGCCCCACGCTCGCAAACGGCGTCTTGTATTTCGGCGACTACTCCGGGCGCCTGCAGGCCGTCTCCGCGCGCACCGGGCGCCGGCTGTGGGTGAGCAAGTCCGAAGGCGCGCTACTCGGCAGCGGTACTTTCTATTCCACCGCCGCCGTCATCTACGGGCGCGTGTTCCTCGGCAACACCGACGGGCGCATTTACGCCTACGACGCATCCAGCGGCCGGCTCGACTGGGCCGTGCAGACCGGCGCCTACGTGTACGCATCACCCGCCGTCACCAACGCTCCTGGCCTTGGGCCCACCATCTACCTCGGCTCCTACAACGGCAACTTCTACGCCCTCAACGCGCGTAGCGGCCACATCAGCTGGCACTTCAACGCCCATGGGCGGATCTCCGGCTCGGCCACCATCGTCGGGCGCACCGTGTACTTCTCCGATCTCGGCACCCACCGCACCTATGGTCTCGGTATCTCCACCGGCCGCCGCATCTTCGAAGCGGACACCGGCGCCTTCGACCCCGTCGTCAGCGACGGCACCAACATCTACCTCACCGGCTACAGCAGCCTGTTCGGGCTCACTCCCGCCGAACACCCAGCCACGCAGCCCAAGCCGAACAGCACCAACCCACACGCGGGCACCACCACGCACGCGAGCACCAAGACGCACCCAAGCGCGAGCCGGCCGCGAACCTCTAACCCCCAGCGCAAGAGCCACCGGAGCTAAACGCCCGTCCAAGCGAGAACCTCGCGCTCACCACCGCCGTCCCCGGGCTAGCAACGTGCACGTCGGTCCAACCTCCCGGCGCCGGTGCCACACAGCCGCTGCCGCTCGTGATCGCCCAGTAGCGCGTGAAGTGAACCCGCACCAGGAAAGTTCCCCGCGCGCGAGCACGCACGGCGAACGAGTCATGGCTCAGCGACGTGAGCGTCCCTGGACCTGACGCAAGCGGCGTTGGCTCGAGCACCCGGAAGATCCGCCAGTGTGCGCTTGAAAAGACCTGCCGCAGGTATGGCAGGCCGCCGTCAATCAAGCGTCCCTCCTGCGCACTCGACGGGTCCAGCTTCACGTCCGGGAGCGCCACATACGTGACCGCCTGGTCGTGAAGCCAACGCTCATAGCTCGCCGCCGTCAGTCCCGGCCTGAGCAACACATCGTCGAACCGAGTCTCCAGCTGCTTCTCCCACCCGCGCGCCAGCGATACCGTCGGCGCGAGCTCCGCCGCCTCCCAGTGCGAGCGCGTCAGCGGTACCTCCACACGCACCGGGCCGTCCTGCTGCTCGGCCAGAAAGCGCTTCACCGGCGCGTAAAAGGAGGCGCTTGTCGCTTCGCTGCCCGCCACCGCCTGCGTCTCGCGCACGGGCCCCCACACCATCCACACCGCGCTCACGCACAGTGCCAGCGCAGCCACCGGGCTGACCCGCCATCGCCAGCCAGCAGCCGAGCGCCTCCTACCATCGCCCGCATCCAGCGCCACACACACCAACAGCGGTCCCGCGAGCATCGCGTAGCGCTCCACGTTGCTGCCCACCGGCGAGTGCACCAACAGGCAGCCAACGCACGCCAGCACATACACGTGCGCACCCAACCGCAGCAGGCGCGCAGACGCTGGCAGCGCCCACAGGAACGTCAGCACCACGAGCATCGTCGCCGCGAACGACAGGATCGGATATGGCTCATAGCCGCCTTCCGGGAACAGCGCCACCAGCACCAACACGACCACTGCCGCCGGACCAGCCAGCACGACCAGCCCACGCGATGAGCGTCGTCGCAGCGTGAGCGTCAGGCCCGCCAGCCCCAGTAGTGCGCCCGCCACGGGGCTCGCCGCCGCACACAGCGCCGCCAACAAGACCGCCCACAGCCACCGTTCGTGCGCCAGTGCCAGCGCTGCTGCCAGCGCCAGCAACACTCCCAGCGCGAACGTCATCTGTCCACTCCACACATCGCCCAACGCCGCCAGCGCAAACCACACCGCACCCCACCTCGCCGCAGCGCCGAAGGCAAGCCGCGCGAGTCGCTCGAACAGCAGCGTGGAG
>DATBYJ010000241.1:0-55570 GCA_036513795.1 Solirubrobacteraceae bacterium
GCTGCCCAGGCTTGACGCCGTGGCGGCGAAACTCAGCCGCCAGCTCGGAGTCGTCGCCTGGGACGATCAAGTCCCACTCATTGGCTGCGTCGGCTGTGCTCATGCCCAAAGGGTAGCGGCGACCAGCGACGACGGAGAGGCTGCGAACCGTCCACAACCTTCGAGTCGATAACGCTCTGGCCGGCGAACTGCTCGCCAGCCTCCTCGCGGCGGGCTTTGACTGGCAGCTCTGGCATGTCCCGCGCCAGGGATGTGCCGCCTCTCTCGAATTATGGCGTGTACTGGCATTTTCGATGCCGTAGTCTTGCCGCCGTGCTATCGCACAATCCCGCATCATTCGCAAATGAATTGAGCGCGAAGCTCGCTACACGCTCGCGGCATGTATGCGTGTTCCTGGGCGCTGGTGCGGCGCGGGCCTGTGGACTACCAGATGTCTCAGTCCTCCAGGCAAGCGTGCTGGGATCGCTTGACGGCACGCAAAAAACAGCATTCGAGAAGCAGTTGGCTGATCGTAGCCTCGAGCAAGCGCTCAGCCGTCTGCGGCGCATAGCCGCCCTCCTGGACGGAAGCGATGGAAAGGTGGACGACTTGACGAGCGAGGAGGCCGCGGGCCTTGATCGCTCTGTATGTCGCTCCATCGTCGCCTCGCTCGACATCAAGGACGCCGATCTTGGCCCGATGCTCAGATTCGCGGCGTGGGCAGCGCGAACCGATTATCTGCTTCCGCTTGAGATGTTCAGCGTCAACTACGACTTGCTTCTGGAGACCGCGCTGGAGGCTCTCGGCGTCCCCTACTTCGACGGCTTCTCCGGAGCGCTCCGCGCGCGGTTTCGCACCGAGATCGTTGAGGCCGAGGCGAACGCTCCGGGTGGCCTTCCTTCATTCATCGTCCGCATATGGAAGTTGCACGGCTCAGTCCACTGGGCGTGGGAGGAGACCGAAGTTGTGCGCTTGGGAGCCCCGGTCGCAAACCAGCATCCGGCGGCTATATACCCGTCCGACACGAAGTACGACGAGTCTCGTCGCGTGCCCTTCGTGGTACTACAGGATCGCTTTCGGCGCGCGATGCAACATCCGGAGACGTTGATGATGATCTCCGGCTATTCGTTTGGAGATGAACACCTTAACGAGATGATCTTCGACGCTGCCCAGCGCCGGCCGCGATCCGAGTTCACGGTCTTCTGCCACAGCGATATCCCCACCCTTCTCGCCGAGAAGGCACTCTCGACGCCGAACCTCCAAGTGCTTGCGGCAAAGGAGGCGATTATTGGAGGGGTGCGTGCCGACTGGAGCACACCGACCGACCCGCCCGATGATTTGTGGGCCGACGACACCTTTGGGCTCGGCGACTTCCGGAAGCTCGCCACGTTCTTGGCGCGCAGCTCACCTCCACAAGGGGAGCTACAGGAGCGCCTGTCCGAACTTCTCGCTGCCGCCGTCGGACATTCGGATGCCTGATCGCGATCCGACACGGATTGGAGTTGTGCGCCACGTACTCGGTGCCCAGATAACGGTGGCACTCGACACAGATCTCGCCGGCGTGGCGCCGATCTTTCGCGGTCGGCTTCAGCCAATCGGGCAGATCGGATCGCTAGTCCGGTTTCCCCAAGGTTTGGTGGACCTCTTGGGCCAAGTCTCGTTGCTCGGCATTTCTGAACTATCGGGGGTACAAGCTCCAGCGGACGTGGTACAGACTGGCGAGCGCTGGCTGCAGGTCCAACTGCTGGGCGAGATTGACCGAGCAACCCATCGCTTTCAACGAGGCGTCGGCTCCTATCCAGGCCTGGATGACCCTGTGCATTTCGCAACCGCGGAGGATCTTCTGGCCGTCTTTCCGCCTGATGGGGAGGATCATCTGCGTTTGGGAAGGCTGGCCGCGGCTGATGAGGTTCCGTTGTGCTTGCACGCCGGCCGGTTCGTGATCCGCCATGCGACGGTTGTTGGATCCACCGGCGCAGGCAAGACGAGCGCGGTTGCCAGCATTCTCCAGGGCTTCGCACGGGGCGGCTGGCCCGCCGCAAACATCGTAGTGATCGACCCACATGGCGAGTATCCAAATGCACTCGGGCAAGAGGCGTCGGTGCTATCTGTCCTTTCGGCTGACGTCGACGACCATCTCCAGGTGCCGTATTGGGCCCTTCCTGCGATGGACATCCTTGAGGTATTCGCGGGCGCACGTGGAGGGGCTACAACCCAGAGTCGCTTTGATGAGCTAGTCGCCCAGGCCCGACGAGACTTTGTTGCTCGCGCGACTTGGCTGCAACTCGATCCCACAGCGGTCACGTCTGATACGCCTGTGCCGTTTGAGTTGCGCCCGGTCTGGTACCAGTTGGACTACGAGAACAATGAAACGCGGATGGAGGCCAAGCGGCCGGACACTGTCTGCGAGGAGGATCCTGGAGATCCTGTGGCCCTCGTTCCTGCACGATTTGCTGCCTACGGCCAGGGCGGTGCAGCTCCGTTTAAGGGCCCGATGCACGGCACCCACGGTAACTTGCCAGAGCTACTGAGGCTGGGGCTGCTTGATCCTCGCTTGCAGTTTTTCCAAGAGCCCACAGCTGATGCGGAGGGCCCGGACCCGCTTGTTGCCGTCATGGCCACATGGTTGGGAGGCGACAAGCCAGTTTCGGTGCTCAACTTCAGCGGCGTGCCCGCTCGCGCTAGCGAGCTTGCGATAGGCGTCGTCCTGAACCTTCTCTTTGAGGCCGCTATCCGCACGCCACGCGACGGCGTCGGTATCGGACGACCACGACCGGTGCTTATTGCTCTTGAGGAGGCACACCGCTATCTCGGTGCAGGCGCAGCTACGATGGCTGCCGATTCAGCAAACCGGATCGCGCGGGAGGGCCGCAAGTACGGTGTGGGTTTGCTCCTGATCACACAACGTCCGTCAGAGTTGCCAGATACCGCACTAGCACAGTGCGGCACCTTGGTTGCGCTGCGACTGTCCAATGCCGCTGATCAAACTACAATCCGCGCTGCGCTGCCCGACACCGTCGCTGGACTCGCCAACATTCTTCCGTCGCTGCGGACAGGCGAGGCCATCGTCACAGGAGAGGCGGTGGTTCTTCCCGCCCGAGTCTTGGTTGACCCGCCGAACCCGATGCCATTGGCGGAAGACCCGACTCTGGAATCGTGGCGACAAGCAGCGACAGTTCCCGACCTTGCGCCAGCTGTCGCAGCGTGGCGAGGCGCTTATGATGTCACGCAATGATTGAGTGGCAGCCGGTAGTAGGTTCAGAACGCATTGTGGCCGAGGCGTACTTGCCAGAACAGGAGCTGATCCTGGTCCGGTTCCCAGATGGCGTGGAGTGGAGTTATGCAGCCTGCCCCGCGGACGTATGGGAGGCATTCACCGCGCCGGGGCAGTCACGCGGCCAGTTCATCGCCAGAGTGTTGGACGCAAAGCCCAACGGGCGCTGGGCGGGATAAGTCCGTCGAGCTGGCGCGGCGGCATGTACGAAGTACGGGGCCTTTTCGCCGTTCCGAATCGCTCGCTGACCCGACCGACGGCGCTTGAAGGCTGGCTGCAAAGCCGGATCGCGCCGTAACCGCACTTCCGCCGGACGCTCTGCTCTGATCGCGAGCGATCCGAAAATCAAGCGGCCGAGACGGGTGTTACGAGCACCCGCCCCGGCCTTAGCGCCGAAGGAGCGTGCCTTCGATGCCACGCCCAACCGTAGCTCTACGGCTGGTCTTGCCGTGCGTACCGTAGCGCGCGCCCCCGCGGTGCTTCGACCGAAAGGAGCGCCAGCACATGGGCATTACGATCAACCGCAGGTATCGAGACGCGCTGTATGACGGGCTGATGACCGATCTCTCCGCGATCGGCGACATCTTCAGCCACCTGCACAACGACGAGCCGGCCAAGGCTAGGCGACTGCACCGCCGCTTTACGGCGGAGCTGAGGCTGCTGGACGACCTCGGCTGGGAGCAAGAGCCCGACGAGCTGACAATGCCAGCACGGGGGCTGCGGCCGGTCATAGAGCGTGTCTACTGGTCGGCCGTCTCCTCGCTCAACAACCACTCGGACGAGCTGATCGACGAGGCCATCACGCACCTGAGCGACGCGACCGTCGCGTGCCCCGAGCTTCTTGCAAGGCTCGCCGACGAGGCCATCGCTACCGCCCCCGGAGCGTGCTGCACCGAGGCTCTGGCCGCTTCGGCATGAGCAACTGTCTGCTGACAACAGCCTGACACGGCGCTGACGCAGGATGGCGGGTAGGCTGGCCATGCCCGCCATCCCTGTGGAACTTTGCTGCGATGACGATCACGATCGGAACCATCTCATTCGACAATGTCGAGTACGACGCGGACGCGGACGTGCTCTATCTGAGCGTCGGCGAGCCACGGATGCCCGCTGAGTCGTTCGGCACGCCGGAGGGCCACAACGTCCGCTATGACGAGATGGGCGCGGTCATCGCCATCACGATCGTCAACGCCAGATCGTTGCTCGACCGCCAAGGCGAGATTAGGCTGACGATGGCCAGCCGCGTGCTGGCAGCCGACTTGGCGCCAGCACTCGCCGGCTAACTGCCACGCTCTCTCGCCTTCATGGCGCGGTCATACCTCACTCGCCTGAAGGCGTAAGTTATAGCCCCTCCGTTCCTTCCTCCGATTCGTTCCCCGCTCTCTCCTCCCGCTTAATGGGAGGACCCTTTGCGGGTAAAACCGCTGCAAATCCCCATCTCGGAGAAGACCGACAACGGTAGTTGTCACATGAGACTGCACTCTCGTTGAGCACCCAGCATCTGCTCATCTGGTAATGAACCCTCTCGAATACTCCCTCGCTTACCCTCTCGCATAACCCCTCGTGTTATTAAGCGAGAGCCATTTGCGTGAAAGTCGCTGCAAATCGCCATTTCCCGCGCGGCGACAACGTACCGTTGTCAAATGAACATCACACGATGACGCCAAACACCGTGGCGGCCCAGGCGCATCGTCATCAGGCCGGCAATCGCAAAAGTAATCGCCGTCTGTACCGAAAGGGCGCCAAAACCGGCCTTCGTTGAGTGATTCGGGTCTTCTCGCCGACACCATCGCTTTGACGACACCGCACCGCAAGACACCAAACCCAGCCCCCGACATACCCGTCGATCATGGCCGACTAGATGGGCGCTCGGCCGCGCTGCCGGAGGCGGCTGTCAGGCGCTTGAGATCGCCGCGTGGCTCTGGTCTGATCGCTGGGACCGATGACCCGCTGCAAGGAGGAGCCCATGACCGCTGTTGCGCATCCGATCTCGATCTCGAAGCGTTCGCGCGCTGGTTCGCCGACTGGTGGCTGCGCCGAGGACGCGACCTCACCGACCCCACCCAGCATGGCCGATAGCCCGACCCGCGCCGCTGCCTACGTCCGCGAGTCAACCGAGGAGCAAGGCCAGGGCTTCTCCCCCGACGCGCAGCGTCAGGCGATCGCCACGTTCGCCGCCGAGAACGCGCTGGGGCTGATCGGCGAGTACTGCCACTTTCACTCCGGCTGGCGCAAGTCAGAGGCCCGCCCCGAGTTCCAGCGCCTCATGGCTGACGCCGCCGATGGCAAGTTCGATGTCGTGCTCGTCTACCACACCTCCCGTTTCGCACGGAACCAGGTCGAGGCGCGCCGCTACAAGCAACTGCTGCGCGAGCGATTGGGCATCCGCGTCGTGTCGGTGACACAGCCGATGGGGGAAGACCACACCGACCCGTGCGCGTTCCTCGCGGAGTCGATCCACGAGATGTTCGACGAGTACTACTCCGTCTCGCTGTCCTTCTGGACACGCAGCGGGCTACGCGAGAAGGCACGCCAGGGCCATCTCGTCGGCTCGCTGCCGTGGGGCTATGTGCGCGATCCCACCACAAAGCTCGCCACGCCGGACCCGGAGCGTGCGCCGCTCGTGCTCGCGATGTTCGAGCGCTACGCCACCGGCCAAGAGTCCGACCGCACGCTCGCTGCGTGGCTGAACGCAAAGGGCGCCCGCTCCGCTCGCGGCCGACTGTTCGGCAAGGACACCGTGCGCGAGATGCTGTCCAACCTCGCCTACGCCGGCTACGTCTCCGGGATGCGTGACAAGAGCCGCAGCATCCGCGGGCTGCACGAGGCGATCGTCAGCGAGGAGATGTTCGACCGTGTGCAGGAAGTCCGCTCCTGGCGCGCACGAGTCGTCAAGGCCGGCCGCCCCTCTGAGGAGTACCTGCTGCGCAAGCTGCTCTGCTGCGAGCGCTGCGGCGCACGGATGCACGGCTGCCGCACAGGCCGCAACGCAATGCGTCGCTACCAGTGCTCCACCCGCCGCCACCACGGCACCTGCGAGCAACGAACCGTCCCCGCGATCCCCCTTGAGGAGCAGCTAATCGACTGGCTGCACGACTTCCAACCCAACGATGCGCTGCGCCAACTCGTGCTCGACACCATCCAAACCCAGACGGGCGCGCGCCCCGGTGAGGACGCCGAGCGCCGACGCCAGCTCACCAGCCAGCTTGAGCGCTTGCGCGACCTCTACGTGATGGGCGACCTCACCAAGCCCGAGTACGTCATGCGCCGCCAGGCGCTGGAGGAGGAGCTACAGCGCACCAAGCCCCCGACCAACCCCGACCTCGACCGTGCAGCCGCAATCCTCGAAGACTTCACGCGGTTCTGGGAGGCCGAGCCCGAGCCAGCCGAGCGACGCAAGCTCGTGCTCTCGCTGTTCGAGCAGGTCTGGCAGAAGGACGGCCAGATCGTCGCGGTCAAACCTCACCACGCCTTCGCCAGCTACTTCACCGCCGCGTCGGAGGTGCGGCCAACGCACCCAAAAGCCGACGCGAACAGTGAGGCAACAAATACGGGAGCGACGGGACTCGAACCCGCGACCTCTGCCGTGACAGGGCAGCGCTCTAACCTGCTGAGCTACGCCCCCGCGATGCGCGGAGCGTCAGATACGACAGTCCGTGCTCCACCAGTATGCCAAGGCTCAGCGTTCAGCCCGGTCCCCACGTGAAACTGGCCGGCCAGCCAACTTTCGACTAGGCTTGGAGATATGGCGCTTGTCGGTCCCGCTCCACTGCTCAACTCGAAGCCTCTGGCGGTGATGCTCGATGACCTGCGCGACGAGCGCGCGGCCACCGTTCCCTTCCCACCCGGCGAAACCCGCTTCTCCCTGAACCGCACCCGCAGGTTCGCGAACGACCCGCTGCCGCTGCTACTCGAGTCCTATGAGCGCTTTGGCCCCGTGTTCACGCTGCGGCTGTTCCACAGCAATGTGGTGTTCATGCTCGGCCCTGCCGCCAATCACTACATCACGGTGTCCCACGCGTCCAACTTCACCTGGCGTGAATCGCACTTCCGCGACCTCATCGGCCTGATGGGCGACGGCCTGCTCACGATCGACGGCGACTTCCATCGCCGCTCTCGCATGATCATGCTGCCGGCTTTCCACCGTGAGCACATCGCCGCATCGCTCGAGGCGATCGTGCACGAGACCACACACGCACTCGACCAGCTCGTCCCCGGCACAACGGTCGACCTGTACGGGTGGACCCGCCACTTGGCTGTGCGTGTGGCCATGCGCGCGCTGTTCGGGCTAGACCCCGACGGCCCACAGGCTCGCTCCATCGACGCCGCCGGGCTATTCGAGGAGGCGCTGTCGTTCTTTTCCGCCGACTACTTCCTGCGCGTCATGCGCGGTCCCTACACACCCTGGGCAAAGCTGCAGAAAGCCGCGCGCAAGCTGGACTTGCTGATCTACTCAGAGATCTCCCGACGCCGCGCCACGGGCGCACGCGGAAAGGACATCCTCAGCCTGCTGCTCGACGGCCACGACGAGGACGGCAACACGCTCACCGACCTGCAGATCCGCGACGAGGTCATGACGTTGCTGTTCGCAGGCCACGACACCACCACCTCGACCGTTTCGTTCATGTTCTACGAGCTCAGCCACCACCCCGAGATCGTCGCCCGGCTGCTCGTCGAGCAGGACGCCGCGCTCCCCGGCGATGGGGCAACGCTGTCGGTACCCGACTTGCAGCCGCTGCTCACCGGCGAGCTGACCGAGCTCGAGATGGTCCTCGAAGAGACCCTCCGCAAGTACCCGCCCGCGTGGATCGGGCCGCGGCGCTCGGTCGAGCCGTTCGAGTTCGAAGGCCACACCGTGCCTGCTCGCGCGTTTGTCAACTACTGCTCGTGGGCTTCCCACCACCTCCCCGACGTCTTCCCCGAGCCAGAGCAGTTCCGCCCCGAGCGCTTCAGCCCCGAGGCCAGCTCAGCGATACCCAAGGGCGCTTACGTGCCCTTCGGCGGCGGCTCGCGTACCTGCATCGGCATGCGCTTCGGCCAGCTCGAGGTGCGAACGATCGCCACGCTCATCCTGTCCCGCTGCACCCTTTCCCTGCCCAACGACTTCCGGCTGAACATCCGCCAGATGCCCACCATCAGCCCCAAGGACGGACTGCCCACAATCGTTCGATCCCGCAGCGCCGTACCCGCGGACCGCTTCGCCGCCGCGGCATAGCAGCCGCTGTCCGCCGGCCCCCGCACAGCAGCGGCGTGTAGTGGCCTCGCCGAGCTCAGTGCAGCCGCGCGCTCATCGTCAGCTTGTAGCTGAGCGGATGCTCGCCGGCCACGCTTGCGCCCACACCCTCCACATACACGTGCGGATCGGAGAACAACTTCAGCTGCAGGTCTTCGATGAGAAAGCCAATCGGGTGGGCCACCAGCTTGCCGTCACTTGCGCCCGCAACCGCGTTCACCGTCGCCCCCACCCCAAAGAGGCCGCCTGTCGCCTGCACTTCCACCTCTCCGCCTTCGCTACGCAGCAGCCGCACACCGAATCCTTCCGGCAAGGCCGCCTTCACGTCCGCTTCGCTGGTCACCGCGTCCGCCGTCAGGGAGCTTCCGCGCTTGCGCAGGGTCGCATCGTTCACGCGTAGCGATCCGACTTGCACGCTTTCAGCGCTCACATCCATGCTTGCCGTCCCCTTCGCTTCCCACAACAGGCTGGCAGCCTGCGCGGGATTCAGCGACAGGCTCTTCGCCCGTACATGCACCGAGCCCACGTGCCCCCACAACAGCTCCACCGCCGGCCATGCGCTCACGCTCACGCTCTGCACCTTGCCGTAGCGGCCCACCCGCGAGCGGATCCTGCTGACCGCGATTCGCGGCAGGAACACCTGCGCCAGGACGAGCAACAGCAGCAGTCCTCCCGTCAGCGAGAGGAGCAGCTTCACCAGCTTTCGGCTCGAGCCATCGCGCCGCATCCCCAGCAGCTTCGCAGGGAATGCGGCGCGTTGACCTCAGTTGTGCGCGAGCTCTTACGACACGCCGTTGGCAGCCAGGAACTGTTTGGCCACACTGGCGGCCGACTGCTTGTCGATGCTCACCGCCGCGTTCATCTGCTGAATCGCCTTGATCGTCAGCAGCGCGCTCACCTTGTTCAGCGTTTCCGCGAACGCCGGACCCTCCGCCGTGAGCACAGTCTTACTGACGACCGGCGCCACGTTCTGGAAGCCGAACACGTGCTTGGGGTCGGCAAGGATCTTGAACTTGCCGCTCAACAACTGCCCATCGGTGCTGAACACGTTCTGAACATCCACCTGTCCGCTTTCCAGCGCCTTGTAGGAGAGTTCGATCGCGATCGGTTTGAACGTCGGTACCACGCCGTATTCCTGTTTGAGCCCCAGCAGACCCTCGAAGCGGGTGGCAAATTCCGGCGGCGCGCCGATCGTCACGCTTTTGCCCAGCGCCTTCAGGTCGGCGATGCTCGTCAGGTTGTGTGCGCTTGCATAGGCCGGGAGCGTCGCCAACGCGTCCGAGTCATAGAACGGCGTGTAGCTCAGCAGCGTCAGCCCGTGTTTTTCCACAAACGCCTTCGCCTGGCTGTAAGCCGCAGTTGCGCTCGCCGGTTCCCTGGTCTGGTTGGCGATCGCCGACAGCAGCGTGCCCGTGTACTCCGGGTACATCTCGATCTGACCCGATGTCAGAGCCTTGTAGATGATCGTCGAGGAGCCCACATTTTCCTTGAGCGTGACCGTGTAGCCGTTGGCCTGCAGCGCCTGCGCGTAGAGCTGGCCGAGGATGTTCTCCTCAGCGAAGTTCTTGTCGCCGATCGTCACCGCCGGCTTGCCCACGCCCGGTCCGCTCGCTGCCGCCGCCGTTTTGGCAGTGGTGGCCGTTGAGCTGGTGGTGCTGGAGGATGTGTTGTTGCTGCTCCCACAAGCCGCCAGTCCCACGCCCAGCGCGATCGCTACGAACGCCGCCGAAGTGCCGGACATGATGGTGCGCAACCTGCTCCGTCGCCTGCCTGTCATTCGCCGTCTCCCTGTTTGGGTACTTTGTTGATCGAAATAATAGGAAAAGCTGGGGCTACGTGGCAGCCGCCTCGGCGGCTAGCGCCGGTGACTGCTCCAATTTGACCTCGCGCAAGCCGCGGGGGGTGATCGTCCGTTGCACCAGCGTCAACGCACCATCAACCGCCAGTGCCAGCACCGCCACGCAGATCGCCGCGCCCAGCACACCCGAGAAGTGGTAGCTCGTTTCGTTCGCGATTACGTCTCCCAGACTGCCACTAAAGCCCGCCAACGCAGCAATTGTGGTGGTGCTGATGACGAACAGCGCAGCGGTACGAATGCCCGCAAACAGCAGCGGCACCGCCAGCGGCAGCTCAACGCGAGTGAGGATCTCAAGCTCGCTCATGCCCATCCCCTTGGCCGCGTCGACCAGATCGCGATCCACGCCGTCGACCGCGAGGTACGCGTTCGTCACAATCGGCGGCACCGCCAGGATCACCAGCGCCACCTCCACCACCGTTAGGCCCAGGCCAAGGAACGCGTCGCCGATCGCCAGCACCACCAGGCTGGGAAGCGCCCGCCCGATGTTGCCCACGTTGATCGCGATGAACGAGCCGCGATGCAGGTGGCCGAGCCACACTCCCAGCGGTACCGCAAGTACCACCGATATGGCCACACCGATCGCACCCACCTTCAGCGTCTCAAGCGCTAGGTGCGTAAGGCTCGGTAGTTCTGGATAGCCAGAAACAGCTCCGTTGTGGGCGATGAACCGGAATGCCTCGATGAATTCGTGCACAGGCGCCCGCTAACCAGCTCGCGCCCGCGTCCAGGGCGTCAGCAGCCGTTGCACCAACACCAGCAGGCCATCCGCCACCAGCGCCAGGCCGATCGCCAGCCCTCCAGCCACGATCAGCTCAGTCTTGAACGGACCCTCGCCCAGCGCCGTGTGGATAGGCACGCCAAGACCACGGTCATAAACCACATACACGATCGTCGCCAGCGCAATGATCGTCACGATCGCGATGCGCAGCCCAGCGATGATCGCCGGCAGCGCCAGCGGCAGCTCTACACGCACTAGCGTCTGGCGGCGCGACATGCCCGCCCCCTCAGCCGCGTCCAGCACCTCCGCCGGCACCGCCCGCAGGCCCGCCAAAATATTCCGCACCAGGATTAGCAGCGTGTAGGACACCAGCGCGATCTCCGCCGAGTACACGTTCAGGCCAACCGGCGCAGCCAGCAGCTCGAACAGCGCCAGCGCTGGGATCGTGTACAGGATCGTCGTCACCAAGATGGTGGGGCGCTCGAGCCACGCGTAGCGGTGCGCCGCCAGCGCCAGCACCATCGAGATCGCAAAGCCGATCGCCACTGCTACCACCGCTAGCAGCACGTGCTCGCGTAGCGCCGGCCACAGCACCGGCCCCCAGTTGCGGCTGACCCATTCGCCACAGAAGAAGCGGTTGTGAACTTCGCAGCTCGAGCTCTGCGCCGCATAGTTGGGGATCACCGGCCCCGCCGCCGCGATCTGCACTAGCGCCATCAGCTCACGCCAGCCGTGGCGAGGTCGCCTGCGCCGCGCTGGGCGAGGTCGCGGCCGCCTCGTCCGACAGCAAGTTCTCGACCACCTTCATCGTCAACAGCCCCTCCACCCGACCGCCGTCATCCACCACCGTCAGCGGCTCGCCACCGGCACTCAACATCAGCGACAGCGCGTCTCTGACCGACGTCTCGAGCTTCACCCGTCGCGGGCCATCAGCACTCAGATCCGGCCTCAGGCCATTTGGCTCCACCAGCTTCAGTTCCGCCAGCGTCGTCAACGCGAGACGCTTCAGACCGCGGTCAGCTCCCACAAACTGCGCCACGAACTCATTGGCCGGATGGGTCAAGATCTCACGCGGCGTGTCGTACTGCGCCAGAACCCCTCCCTCGGCGAGGATCGCAATGCGATCTCCCATCTTGATCGCCTCATCGATGTCGTGTGTGACGAACACGACCGTCTTTCTGACCTGCGCCTGAAGACGCAGGAACTCGTCCTGCAGGCGCGCCCGGTTGATCGGGTCGATCGCCCCGAACGGCTCATCCATCAGCATCAGCGGCGGATCGGCCGCCAGCGCCCGTGCCACGCCAACGCGCTGGCGCTGCCCGCCCGACAGCTGCGCCGGGTAACGGCCCTCCATGTCCGGGGCATCCAGGCCGATCAGCTCCAGCAGCTCATGCACGCGCGCGGCGATGCGCTGCTTGGGCCAGCCCAGCAGCCGCGGCACCGTCGCAATGTTCTCACCCACCGTCAGATGCGGGAACAGCCCAATCTGCTGAATCACGTAGCCGATCTCCCGGCGCAGCTCTCGCGGCTCGCGCTCCAGCACGCTGCGCCCGCCCAGCAAGATGTCGCCATCACTGATCGGGATCATGCGGTTGATCAACCGCATCGCCGTCGTCTTGCCCGAACCCGACGGGCCAACCAGCACGCACACCTCGCCCGCCGGCACCGTGAAAGACAGATCCGCGATTGCCGGCACGCGTTGGCCCGCATAGCGCTTGCTCACGCTTCGCAGCTCGAGCTCAGCGGCTTGCGCGAACGCCGACGGCCCCTCGCTATGGGCAGTGTCTGCAGTGTTCAAGGCAAGATCCCAGCCGGGTCCGGTCAATCCTAGCCCACCGGAACGTCGCTCAGAAGCCAATGCCGGCGCGGCTCGCTAGCCTTAGTCCCTAGGCAGGGGCGCGTAGCTCAGTTGGCTAGAGCACCTCGTTTACACCGAGGGGGTCGCCCGTTCGAGTCGGGCCGCGCCCATCTTCCGTTCGCACTGCCGCAGCCCAATCCCCCAGCGCCATGACCGACCAGTCCCCCATCCGAATCGCTGTCGTCGGTTCGGGCCCTGCCGGCTTTTATGCCGCTGGGCACCTGCTCAAGGCCGCGGACGGAAACATTGAGGTCGACATGCTCGAGCGGCTACCCACGCCCTGGGGACTCGTTCGCTCAGGTGTCGCCCCCGACCATCCCAAGATCAAGTCCGTCACCCGCATCTATGAGAAGACAGCCGCCCATCAGCGCTTCCGCTACTTCGGCAACATCACCTTCGGCGAGCACGTCTCCCGCGATGAGCTACTAGAGCACTACCACGCGATCGTCTATGCCACCGGCTCACCGTCCGATCGCCCGCTAGGCATCCCCGGCGAAGATCTCCCCGGCTCGCACGCCGCCACAGAGTTCGTCGGCTGGTACAACGGCCATCCCGACCACACCAACCTCGAGGTCGACCTGCTCTCCGCCGAGCGCGCGGTGGTCATCGGGAATGGCAACGTCGCAATCGATGTCGCGCGCATGCTCGTGCTGGCGCCATCCGAGCTCGCGCCCACCGACACCGCCGACCACGCCCTCGAAGTGCTTGCCGCCAGTCGTGTTAGCGAGGTCGTGATCATCGGGCGCCGCGGGCCAGCTCAGGCAGCGTTCACCAACCCCGAGCTGCTCGAGCTGGGTGAGCTCGCCGACGCGGACGTGATCGTCGACCCCAACGAACTCGAGCAGGCACTCGCCGTACCCGATCCCAAAGCCGATCAAGACATCACCTCCAGGCGCAACGTCGAAATCCTGCACGACTATGCCTCCCGCACGCCACACGGGCATCCCAAGCGGATCGTCTTGCGCTTCCTGCTCTCGCCAACCGCCTTTCTCCCAGACGAGCACGGCCGGCTCGGAGCTGTAGAGCTGATCTGCAACGAGCTCGTAGCGGCACCCGGCGGTGGCCTGCGCGCCCAGCCCACCGACAAGCGCGAGACGATCACGGCCGGGTTGGCGTTTCGTGCGATCGGCTATCGCGGGATCCCGCTCCCTGATGTGCCCTTCGACGAGCGCTCCGCAGTCATCCCCAACCAGGCGGGCCGCGTGCTCGACCCGGCGAACAACGCGCCCCTTCCCGGCGAGTACGTCGTCGGCTGGATCAAGCGTGGCCCCTCCGGCGTGATCGGCACGAACAAGAAGGACGCCCAGGAGACGGTTGACGCGATGCTCGCCGACCTTGCCAACCTCCTCTCAACCAACGGCGACCGACCCGTCCCTGAGCAAGGCTCCGTGCACCAACCAGCAAGCCCCGACGCCAGCACCATCGAGCAGCTGCTGCGCTCACGCCAGCCCAAGCTCGTCACGTACTCAGGTTGGGAAGCGATCGATACTCACGAGCGTTCGCTCGGCGAGCCCGCGGGGCGTCCACGCGTCAAGCTCACGTCTATTGAGGAGCTTCTGCGGGTAGCCGCAGCCGAGGAACCGTAGACTGTCGCCCTCAGGGCCCCGTTAGCTCATCTGGTAGAGCGCCGGACTTTTAATCCGGTGGGGCGGGTTCGAGTCCCGCACGGGGCACCATTTGGTCCTTATGGAAACCCACGGCCGCCGAAAGGCAGCCGTGGTCGTGTTTGCAGCCCTCCTGGCAGATTGGCTGGCTATCCCCGCATCCCTGGGAAGCACCAGCGAGGCGGTGGATGTCTCGGACCCAGGCGACGGGCGTGGCGTCGCTGATGTCGTCGCCGCGCACGTAGAGCTTCTCGAACAAGGCTTGGTTGATGAGACGGCGGACTTCCTCGGATGCCTCCTGGTAGCGCACCTGGGGGTCGTTGAGTAGGGCCAGGGCCTCATCTAGCGCTTGCATGATCTCTGTGGCGTCATGCGCCGCTACCTCACCCCATCGCTGTGCCTGGCTGCGCTCAGTTTCGATACGCGTCTGCTCGGCCTCCAGAACCTCCTCACCGATGCTGCCTTTGTAGAACAGGTGCAGGAGCTTCTGCTGCTCGCGGTGCATCTCTTGGAGTCGTCGGGCATGGCGGTCAGACTCGCGTTGCGCAACCTGCATGTGGCCCTCAGCGTATTCCCGCACCGCTACACGAACCGCCTGCTGCTGGTCGGGGGTGAGGCGGATTCCTGCGTAGTAGTCCACGATGGCTCGCTCGACGCTAGTGGTCTGAACGTAGCCTCCAGCGCAGGCATGTTTACGTCGCCCTTGATGACTGAGACACCCGAGGTAGTCATAGATACCGCCTTTGCCGCGGATGCGGTGAAAGACCATCCGGCGTCCGCAGTGCCCGCAGTAGATCGACCCCCGCAGATAGTGCTTGTGCTTGCGCGAGCGGTTGCCGCTGAGCATTGCCGATTTCAATACCTGCTCGACTTTCTCGAAGGTGGCTTGGTCGATGATCGGCTTATGGCGAGCTTCGGCGTTCTTCATGCCATCCCAGGCCACCACGCCGAGGTAGAACTCGTTGCGGAGCATCCGATGAACTTGGGTGCGCGACAGGGGAGCGGGCGCGCACTTCGCGGTTTGGCGGGTACGCAGCCCGGATTCCTCAAGGAGCCCGGTTAGCTCGGTCAGCGAGTACTCACCCGATGCATACGCCTCAAACGCCATCTGTATCAGCGGTGCTCTCTCGGGGTCGATCGCGACGGTGCGAACCTCGCGGCCTTCGACTCGCTCTCGCGTGTTGATGTAGCCGATCGGGGCTTTGCCGACAGCACCGCCATCAGCGAACTTGCGTTGCAGACCCAGCTTGACCTTCTCAGCGTCCCCGCGCGAGCGAAAAGCGTTGACCCCAGCCATCACCGCAAAAAGCAACAGCCCCTGCGGGCTGTCATCGATCCGCTCCAGCGTCGACTCAAGCTTCGCCCCGTGACGCTTGATCTCCGCAAGCAGCCAGAAAGCATCCTGCTCCTCACGCGCCACCCGGCTGAGATCGTAAAAAATCACGTAGGCCGGTTTCAGCTTGGCGAGCTGGGTCAGCATGTTTTGGAGTGCCGGGCGTCGGAGATTGGTGCCAGTACGCCCAAGCTCCACATACTCAGCAATTACCCGCGCTCCAAGTCGTGCAGCGTGACGCTCGCAGGCTTCGCGCTGACCCTCGATGGAGTAGCCCTCCGCGTTATAGCCCGTGAGCTGGCCCGTGCTAGATACCCGCAGGTAGATCACGGCGGTGGCGCTTTCATCAGCCAGCATCGCCCTGGGCTTATTTTCTGTGATGGTTTGTGTCATAAATCCCCCTTTCTAGTTACTTTTCTGGTCATATTCTCCCGCTGATTCTTTGGGGGTTCAATGTGTTTGTTAGCGACGCAGGCCGGTCAAGGTGTGTAACCCTGACCGGCCCGCTTGATCTCACTTCAATGCTTGCAAGCGCTCAGTAATCGCGGCCTTGCGCTCGTCAGCGCTGGCTTTGAGCGCGTCATGCTCAGCCTTGGCCTCCTTGGCCCGTTCGCCCGCGACTTCGACCTCACGGTCGATTGCGTCAATCGAGCGTTCCAGCGAGGCGCGGGCATCGGCGAGCGCATCCTCGGGTGTGGTCTCGCGTTTGCGGGGACGGCCGTTGCCGTTGCCGGTCGCTCCGCGCGAATAGGCGTAGTAGCTGCCGCGTATCGAGTTGACTGGCTGCCCATACTCGGCGGCTACTTGCTTGAACGCGTCGGGACGCTCGGCTCCGCCCTCGATGAGCGTGTTGACCTTCTCGTAGACCTCTTGGGCCTTGGTCATGCTGACCTCCTGGTTGAAGTGGATGACTTGAGCGGCCAGCAGAAAGACGCAGTTACTCCGCGCCCTTCCACCGGCCGGTGGGCCATCCACCCCGTGCTCATGCGTGTCGCTCCAGCCGCTCGCGGGTGAGCCGCACATACTCGGGGTTCAGCTCGATCCCGAGCCAGTCGCGGCCGTAGCGGCGAGCAACAATCGCCGTGGTGCCCGAGCCCATGAATGGGTCGAGGACGAGTCCCGGTCGTGTTGGTGCGTTGCACTCGCACGGCACCAGCGCGCGGGGTCTGGGCTCGTCGCCTATGAACCTGACCGGGTGGCGTGCTCGCTCCCACGGCTTGCCGCAGCTAAGGCAGACCTTCTCGGGGCAGGTGGCGAGGATCGGGCGACGGATCAGCTCGGCCGGGAAGCTGGCGCCGTGTCCGCGCACGCGAGCCCCCGCAATCCGCCAGGTGTCTCCGGGGTTCTTGCCCAGCGGATGCCCGCTCAGTCCCTCCTGAGATAGGCGAGCCAGTCCGCTGTGGCCGTGATCGCGTCCGCCGTGGCTGCGGCGGCGCTCGGCTACCCGCGATCGGGACACCCGTGGGCGGACAAGCGGCTCACGGATCGCGTCGAGGTCAAAGAAGTAGCGGTGCGAGCGCACAAGGAGGTACACAAACTCCCAAGACCCCGTGAGCCGGTCAGCGGCAGACGAAGGCAACGGGTTCGGCTTGACCCACGCCAGCCGATTGCGGACGATCCACCCGTCAGCGACGAGTGCTTGCACCAAGCGCTCCGGCCCGAGCAGCAGCGACTTCGGTGACGCGCCTTCACTTGACGCTCGGGCATAGACATCGGCCACATTCAGCCAGAACGCACCCCAGGGAACGAGGACCCGCGCGACCTCTCCGGCCACCGCGCGCAGGTGTGCCACCCACTCATCAATGTGGGATTCTTGGCCGTACTCACCCGCGCCTGCCCCGTAGCAACGGACCTGGAAGTACGGCGGAGAGGTCACGACGCACTCCACCGACGCATCAGGCAGCGTCTGCAGCACCCCGAGCGCCTCGCCGCGGATCACCTCATTACGCCGGGTCACGAGCGGGCCTCCGAAGCGAGCAAGGCGACCGCCTGGTTGCTCGTGGTGAGTGCGAACAGACGTTGGGCCTCAGCCGGCAGACTGGTGAGCGTGTCCGCGATGGTTTCGGCGCGGGCGGTGTTCGGCACGATCCAGAGCACGCGGGGGAACACGCCACGGGCGGTTTGCTCGGTGGCGCTGCGGTAGTACTCGTGGTATCGCTCAGCCTTGACCCGGATCGTTGTTGTGGCCTCGGTCGCCATGTCGATCTCGATGAACCACGAGAACTCATACTCGGCGGTTGCCAGCTTCACGTAGGCGTCGGGCTTGAGCACCTGCCGCACACCGAACGCCACCGTGTAGATGCGCCAGCAGTCGGGCTCGGGCGCGAACTCGGCGAGCTCAACCAGGCCCGAGCGCTGAGTGTCCGTTAGCTCGACATAGAGCTGCGCTACCGCCAGGCTGTGGGCGAGGTAGCGCTCACCTGGGGTGTAGGCACGACGGACCCGCCGCGCCGAAGGACGGCCGGCGCGCAGGAGATACTGTCCAGCGCGACCTGCCGCATAGGTCGTGCTGGCACTCCCGGCGCGTGCCCCCCCGACCCGGCGAGCCAGCGGCTGCAGCACGTCCAGGCGGACGAGGCGAGCCAGTCCGCGTCGGGCCAGGCGCGCTCGGGTCTGTGGTGAGCCGTCGACCCAAAACAGCCGTTGTAGCTGCGCGCCACTCATCACGCGGAAGCGGCTAACGGCTTGCAGTACTTGTTGGTCACGCTCGGTGAGCTGACGAGCGATCACGGCGAGCTGTGGCCGTGACCAGCGCCCACGGGGGCGCTGGTCTTTCGTTGGCGTAAGCGGCCGAACCTCCCCAGTCTTAGGGGCATTGAGCGGCGTTTGACTCGACGCGAGCGGACCAGCGAGCGGACTCATGGCTGCCTCCGCTGCACACCGAGCGCATCCGGGGTTTCCTCGCCGGACGGCTCTCGGCGGGCCTCAGCGACCGGGCTGCCATAACGCTCGGCTGACTGGTCACGGATCGCCTGGGCGTGACCGAGCACCGGCGGCAAAGGCTCGGTGCGGCCGGTCACGACCGCGACCGCACTCCCAGCGCCGGTACCGACACGGGCCGCGACCTCGAAATGACCGAGTGCCATCAGGTCATCGGCGGCGAGGCCAGGCAGCTCGCGGGCGATTGTCGGCGCTTCGGTCGCGCCCGCCCGGAAGCTGATCAACGTGGCGAGATTCCCCAACACCGCCGAGCGGGTGGGCTCAGGCACCCGGCCCAAGGTCTGCATCGCCACCGTCAGGCTCGCGCCCAGCCCACGGGCACGCTCGGCGACCAGCTCGAGATTGCTCGGCAGACCATTGACGACGGTCGCCAGCTCGTCCACATACAAGTTCACGAGATGCCGCCGCTCAGGTGGCAGCGACACGCGCGCCTCGATCGCGGCCCAGGCCGCGAGCATCACCGCCGAGCCGATCAGCGGCGCAGCCTCACCGAGAACACCCGGAGCCAACGAGACAAGCAGAAAGCGTCGCTCCGCAAACAACCGCCCGACATCGATCTTGGCCTCGGGACTGGCAACAACCGCCCGCACGCGGGGACGCGCCAGCAGCGCCATCGTGCGCGCCATCGGCGCTTGCACCACATCGACCTTGGCCGCCGGGGACAGCGCCTCATAGCTACGCCACGAATCTTTGAGGAACTCATCACTCAAAGCCGCGACCGCCCCGCGACGGTAACGGTCGTCAGCGAACAACCGACCAAGATCCGCCAGCGTCGCGCCAGGCAACTCATACAGCGTTCTGATACCCAGCCTCCCGAACGTCTCCGAGCGAATCCCCCAATCCGGAAACATCGATCTGAGGGTGCGGATCAAGACATCCGCCTTCGCGTCTAGATCACCACCATGCAGCACATCCAGGCCCGCAATAGCGCGCGTGTCATCACCAGCATCCAGCACCGCAATACGCGACGCGTGCTCGGGCCGAACACGGTCAAGGATCGCATCGATCGCGTCACCTTTGGGATCAACGAACAAGCCGCCTAGCCCGCGCTCGATGTCGCTCAAAATGCCGTTGACCAGCAACGCGCTCTTGCCGACGCCTGACGGGCCGATCACGGCAACGTGATGCGCTGCCGCTGTGGGTGAGAGCACCACCGGACGCTCACCGCCCACGTCTCGGCCTGCGAACAAATGCCGACCATCGCCGCGCGGAACCTGCCGAGGAACCAACAGCTCGCGCGCCGCGCCAAGCACCACACCGGCCGGCACATCCGGCCCGAGCGGCCAACCAACGAGCCCAAGCAGCTCGCCGCTGGACAGCCAGCCGCTCGCCCGCGTCGTGCGCGGCATCGCCATAAGGCTGCGATTGCCGCGTCCCGTCGTGACCCGCATCGCGCCAGTCAGACCCCGGCGACTGCGGACCACACTCTCAACATGAGCCGCCAGCATCCGCGCCCGCCCAACCGAACCGGATCGCACCACAAGCAAGCCCGCCGCACGCATACCGGGCTGAGCGACCTTGCGCCGCCAGGCACGATCCATGTCCTTAGCGGCTCGACTCTCGGGCTCCCTTTGAGGCAGGCGACGTGGCCCACCGGCACGCAACGCCCACCGCAGAATCACCTGATCGCTGCGGCCCAGATTGGTCAAACCCGCTAGCAGCGTCCGCGAAGCCGCCGCCGCATTGTCAGTGTTCAGAAGCGCGGGCGTCGGGACGAAGAACCGCAAGGCCAAGGTCGCATTTGCGACAGCGGTCAGCGGTGCCTCCGCAAACCGCACGCTTGCGATGACACCACGCAGCATCGACTCCACCGACAACCGCACCGCTTCCGGCACCCACAGGTAGTGACTAACCTCGCCCTCACGGGAGGCCAACTCTGTAACAAGTTCAACGCCATACGCCAAGCCCGAGAGGCTTTCCAGCGCGGCCAGCGCTGCCTGGGGATCAAGACCAACCGGGAAGCGTACACTCAGGCGCACCATGCTTCGGCGCATCGCCTCATCGGCCCTTCGCTCGTGCGTCCAGATGCCGGCCAATAGGGCGGCTCCCCCACTGGCGGCAATAATTGCTGGAGTGAGATCCGCGTTATTCACGCGGCATCCTCACGCTTACTGCTCTGATGGCGTTTAGCGCGAGCCTTAGCCTCCTGCTCGCGGCGTTCCCGCAAAACTCGTTTAGCTTGCAACCAGTAAATTAGGGCAAGTTGATCCGGGTCGATCTCGCTGCGGCGAACCCCTTTTACCTTGATACGTCGTGTCTGTGCCATAAAACTGCACCTCCTTTCATCTGTTACATGATGTGATACCTCCTTAGTTGGTTAGATATTGGCCGAGCAAACCACGATCAGGCCGCGAATTGATTGCAGCGCCCGCGGCTCAAGCCAAGATTAACCACAATACACAGCAGTTATTAAATAATCATTAACTTTTCCATTTTCTTTGTGAATTTGCACAATCAACAGGTAGTAACGTTCACTATTGCCGCGTGTACCACCACACAACTCTGCCGGCAACACCGAAAACAAACAGCACCGTGATCGCCGGCAAAAGACGTGGCAGCACCGTCGCCAGCATCGACAAAGCCACGACGACAACGATCGCGGTCACGATGGCTTTCTCGATCACGATGCGGCCTCCCATCCAAGCAACGCTGTGACCCGCGCCGGGTCAAGGCCAAGACGGCGACTCACTATCGCGATGGCTTGGGCCTGGGAGAGCCCATCGCCCACGAGCCGGTCCACCCGATGATGCAGCGCGGCGATGACTTCTCGGGGAGTCGGCGGTTGGGCTTGCATGAAGCTAATTCTGCGCAGCACGACGCGTCATCAGCAGCGATATGGGCCGTACCATTGCTCAGGCAATGTCGAAGCAATTGAAGGAGCGAATCACCGACGCAGTGCGAGCGCTGGCCGAAGGCAACGGTGCGACCCTGGACGAGATCGCCCTCCAGCCTGACCTGATGAGCCTGGGCTGCGTGGTCGCTGAGGCCAGCGATCACGGACGCAAGGCGCTCGACCTCGACCGCACAGCAGCCATGGTGGCGCTACTCCTTGAGGAGGCCGCCAACGCCCTGGAGGAACACCCTCACGCGGGAACATCACCCAACCGCGCCGCAGCTGCCCGCGCAGCCCTCGGACTTGAGCCGGGCACACAAGGCAAACCGCTACGCGGCCGGCGCGGACAACCCGGACGCAACGGCACGATCGCGCGATGGCTCTCCTACCAGCCAGCCAGTCTGTCCAAGCCTCGCCAGGACGGGCGCAGCGCGTTCGATGCCCTGATCGAGGACGTGGCCGAGTACGTCACCCGCCGCGAGGTTGCCTACCAGGTGGCTGAGCAGCGCCTCGCACAGCAGGCACGCCGGCCGCCGCTGGAATCCGCCATGCGGATTGACTGGCTGGCGCGGTTTGAGCGCTACTACCGTGTGTGGTCGGCGCTCTCCGGGCTCTCCGGCGATCTCAAGACCGGACTCGCAGCGGCGCACGCCGATCATGGAGATGACGTGGACTACTTCGCCCGCAAGTCGCTCTACTACAACGCCCGGTTCCTGTATGAGTTGCAGCAGTATCAGCGCGACGGTGGGGGTCTATGGATACTGCCCAACCCGACAGCCGAGCAGCTCGTCGCCGACGCCGTATGGATGCTCCGCAAGCCAACACCCTTGAGCGAGGTCGATGAGTCCATGCTGCGGCTAGCGATTGCCTCGTGGGACGAGCTTGCCGCTTTCTTTGACGCGACCTACCGCGATACGGCGCTCAAGCGCATCACAGCAGACTGGCAGGCGTGGATGCAAGCCTGTTCATGCGATCTAGAGAACGCAAGCGAGGATTGCACTGTTCACCAGTGCCTGCACTGGACCGATACATTCATCTTGATGCTCGATGCACAGTGGGACGATCTGGCGGACTGGTATCAGGTGGCGCGGCCAGGGTCGGCTGTAGATCTTGCAGGAGATACAAGTCAAGACTGATACTGGTGGTCACCACCGCCTACGCTGTAGATTAACCATTCTTTTGTACTCAGCCCACGCATCGATTAGTTCCGCGGCGTTCACATAAAGTACCCACAGACCGATGATGAACACGATGATCATTATCGCGCCGAGATCGCTCGCGTCACTAATATGATCGCTGATCACGATGTAGCTCACCACCATTAGAAAGACAAGTGCGCCAAGCGTCGCCGTCAGCCATCGCCACACTGAGGTTCTTTGCTCAAGCAGATTGTTGGCGTCACGCTGGGCGGTGGCTTCCGCGCTTGTTACAAGTGACGGAGGACCCAGCGGGCAGTAAGGACAGTCTGGCCGCCATGATTGTGGCGACATATCAAGCGCAGCGAACGGGCGCTGTATAAAGAGCTGTAGCGGCCGCGGATCGCTCTGATCGACCAGCAGACGAGCATCCGACGAGGACGGATCAAGTATGCCGAGTATGAGATGAACCGCGAGCTGGAGCACCGCGAAGGTGTCGGCGTTGATCGCCGACACGGCCCGCATCCGCTCGTCGGCCGGGCGATATCCGTCCCAGCAGTAAAAGCAAGGATGGCGGGCGCTTCTTTGCACGAAAACCTCTCCACCTCTATCACCGTAAAGCGCAGGGAGGACCGCCGGTATGTCGAGCGCGATTGAGCGTCCCGCGATACGACGTTGTGCCTCTCGATCGTCAGTCGCTACAACAACCAAATCCCCGTCACTGAGAAGACGATCGACGGCGGCATCCGATTGAGAACCGTCAACGTCGTGAGGCGAAGCGTAAACATGCAGTGAAGGCACCTGATGGCATAGAAAGTCAGCCATCGCAGTTGCCTTATTCATGTTCACATACTCACGTGGAAGCGCATGACGTAGCAGATTCTCCACTCTGAGATTCTTTCCGTCGATGAGCCCTAGCCTCCCGATGCCATTCTGAGCTAGCTCGTTAGCGACCTGAGAGCCAACCGTCCCAACTCCCACGACCACCACCGACTTGCTAGCAAGCAGTGGAACGTTTACGCGGCCACGAGCACGCGCGAACTGATCTGGTGGCAGATTCAAGTTAATACCGCTCTTGATGCTTTGTGCGCGATGGGCGTATCATTTATTTAGTAGTAACCGAGGGACGTGATATGGGGGCAGAAAGTCCAGGGTCGCCAGGCCATCCAGAATGGAAGCCTGGGAAGGCCACGGCTCTTGAAGAAGTACTAGCGCAGCGTCGCCTGACACCGGAAGAGATAGCGGAGCGGAGCGGCCATCGCCCGGAAGTCCGTTTACGCACGGATGTGCCAGCGGTCGAGGTCGGCATGATGACGCGAGCACGTGAAGTAGTGAGCAGATTGCAAGGCGACGACATCTCTACTTTGGCGTTACGCATGCCCAACGGCGAAGTCTCGGCGATGGTGGTTCCCGTCGAGCGATATCTTGAACTAGCCAGCCTCGAATTGAAGGCTGGCCCGAAAGAGGGGACACTGGACGGCCGGATAGTTCCCAGAGGCGACAGACTCGAAGCCGCCGGAGTCGAACAGGTTGACTCCAGCGCCACGTGGGCGTGAGTCGCTAGCCTTCTAGTCCCAGGTCTGGGCTGGGGCCTGGACGATCACCCGGTCCGGTTTCGATGCAGACCCGCGCGGGATCAACTGCCCGTTGTTCGTGGATTCGCTGAGGCTGCCGCTGGCTGCTGCCGCCTCGCGCTCGGCGATCTCTGCGGGAGAGAGTCGGCGGTTTTGGAGTTGCTCGTCTAGTTCAGTGGCCTTGCCCATTCGGTCCTCCCGTGAGTCGGATCAGCGGAATCTCGATCGTAGCAATGTCAGCTAGTTCGACTCTACGTCTGCCGCCCCTCAACGAGTAGCGTTGGGTTGGGTTCCGGGTTTTCCGGTTCGGTGGTAAGGGTGGCGTGCCCGCTGTGGCTGCCGGTTGGCACGCGTCGGATGTGCCAGTGATCCTTGCCGTGTTCTCTGACGATAGTGAGTACGTATACGACCACGACGACTACGGATGATGCTGACCTCCAGCTCACCGTGCGCCGCATGATCGGCTTGCCGTTGGGGGCGGTGCCAGCAGCTTCTTCGGCTCCTGCCGAGAAGTGGATCAGTTTGGCCGCCCCACCGATCTTGCCGTTGAAGTCGAACAGCGTCTCGACGTGTCCTAGGCAGGGCACTTCGAGCACAGGGCAGCTCGGTTCGTGGTGTTCGGGGGCAGCGTTGGGGTTGCGCCTGGCCTCCAGCAGTAGGTGCGGTAGCCCGTGAATCTCATCAAGGATGACTTTGCCGTGGTTGGGCAACAGCCGTTTGTAGCGGTAGTGGCCATGAGCGCCGCCCCGTAGTTCAAAGACACCCATTAGTTCGATGCCAGGGCGGGTGTGGATCGTGAAGGTGCGCTGGTAGGCGAAGCGTTTGGGGAGCGTCGGCGGTGCTTTGACGGTCAGCGGTTCCTCGGGACCGGCCTTGGCCCAGACATAGCTAAGAGCGCCATAGCCGCTTCCGGCGTAGGCGTAGTCGCTTTGCAGCGGGCCAAGGCACGGCACTTCGGGAAAGTCGTGGGATCTACAGCTCGAAGCGGCCTGGGCCGATAGTGGCGCCGCCACGAGGATCGCCGGCACCATCGCGCAGAAGACGAGCGCCAGCACCCGTGCTCGTGCGCTCATGCAGTTTTGGTTTGCTCCCATGCGTCACTCCTTCGCCCGTGGTCACGAAAGGCCATGCGGATGCGGCGATGCCGTGGGGATGGCTTCGCCGTGCTCGCAAAGTCTCACTACTGGAATGTCATAACGGGCGACTCTACTCGAATGTCAAGCAAAGGTCTACCGCGATGTCATTGCTACTGCCGTGGCCTGTCGGAAGGCTGGGCCGATGTCCAGCTCTCCCGCTTTCCAAGCGGCACTCGGTGCTGCCGTCAAGGCCCGTCGCGTCGAACTCGATACCACCCAAGAGCAGCTCGCCAACGACACCGATCTACACCAGCGCTGGATCAGCAATGTTGAGACGGGGAAGCGCAACCCAAGCTATGCCAGCCTGCGCCGCCTGGCTGCGGGACTCGACCTCACCGCCTCAGAACTGATTGCCCGCGCCGAGCAAATCGAGGGCACCATCCGATCAGCGAACAAGACCGCCGCCGCATCCCCAAACCGCTGAGCGCTCTCACGCTGCGTGGCACGGCCACAGCTTGACCACTCAGCGGCCTCAGCCCTAGCCTGCCCGGCTCCATAAGCCCAAGCGGCCCCGGCACGATTGCAGTCGTACCGAGGCCCGGACACGAAGGAGCGTTGACTCCCCATGCCCGCGCCAGAGCCTACCCCCGACGCTAGCCTTACCGACGACATGATCCTCGCCGCTATCGAGCGAGCCGAGCGCCACCGCAACCCCAAGAGCCCACCCGGCATCAGTCTCCCGACCCTCAAGGAACACCTAGGAATCCCGCACCACGGCGGAACCACCCGCAGGCTACGCCCCCGCCTCAAGACACTCAAACACGCCGAGCTGATCGAGCAGTACCGCCGCAACGGCCCCGACGCCATCACCCTCACAGACACGGGGCAAAGACGCCTTGATGCCGTGAGAGGGGAGATTACGCTTCCGGAGGCACCCCAGCACCAGGTGTGGCGCGAAGCACAACTCGCCGCCGGCCAGCGCATCGCCGGATTCCGCAGTGATCTACGCGGCACACTGGACGAGGCCATCACCCTGCTTGAAGCAGACCACGAGTCCGACTCAAATACGTGGTTCGATATCAGCGAGCGCCTGCGCCATACCTCCCGGCTACTCGCATCAGCAATCCACTGCCTGCGCGAGTGGCCCGAGCCCAACGACTCCCAGCTAGACATAGACGACCCGCCCTACAAACAACAGGGACGCCGCCACGTATGGGGCTGGGACAGCGAGTTCCCCTACTGAGCGCCCGCGAGTCGTCCAGCGGCACTTGTGCGACCTTGGTATCGCCGTGACGCATCCATGTCTACCGCCGCTAACCGGACTATGCCGCTCCATCGGTATACCGCCTATAGTTCGGCGCATCGCAACCAAGCGCCGCCGCGCGTAGCTAAACAATCTCGACCATATGTGAGCATGACCGAGCCGGCACCAACGCCAAAGGTGAATCGCGGCGCCTACGACATCCGCAAAGGCGCGGCAGGCTATGCGTCCATCATGGGAAGCGTTAGCGGGTTCACGGTGCCGACGGTGATTCTCGTGTTCACCGTGGCGCACCAACAGGCTAAAAGCCATCCAGCCGACTTTACGCTCATCGTCGGCCTGCTAGTTCTAAGCCTGCTCGGCTGTCTGGCAAGCGCGTTTGCCTTCAGTGCCATCTCTGGTGAGGAATACCTGACGCCTAACCTTCCAGCCGCAACCATGTATGTCGGGGTGGGTGTCGTCGTGAGCATCGTGTCCATCATTGCGTCGTTCGAGATCCTTGCACACATATATCTCAAGACTGCTACGGGCTTCTTTGCGGCCATCACCGCAGGCGGTGGCCTCACCGGCGCGATTTTTAATGGACTTTCCGTAGTGGATGATTGGGAGATGAGGATCAACAGGCCGGAGCTCGGAAGCTCAGACTGGCTCGTTTCCCGTCGCCATGCACATGCCTGGGCTGCTCGGCTGTGTGGCATCGGCTGTTTTCCAGTGCTGCTCGGCCTCGCCCTCTATTGGGATCACATTGGTATCAGGCTGACAGCCACAACCGCACAAGCCTTTGGCGGTGCTGGGATCTTTCTTACCACAGCATCAATTATCTGTGGCACCCTTCGTACGCTTCATGCCTCAAGTGAAACGATTGATAAGGGTGTCACGCGAGCAGAGGCGATCGCGCTCCAATCGATACTCGGGATTTCGCTTCTCACGCTGATGCTCGTTCTACCATCGTGAGCCCGCTCCGTTCCGCCCGTAGCACGGCGAACTACGGAATGAGGACATCCGGCTCGCTCAATACCGGTTGTGCGACTGTCTGCTGGACAAGGTGGTAGCGGGCGTCAGGCGCTTGCCGGCACCCGCGGTCGTCCGGTAGAATAGGGGCAGAAAGGTTCTACCATGAGCACTCTCAACCTACAGACAGTCGTCTATCACGAGGGCGAGCACTACGTCGCTCAGTGCCTCAATATCGACGTGTCCAGCTTCGGCGACACGGAGGATGAGGCGGTGGCTAACCTCCAAGAGGCTCTGGAGCTCTACTTCGAGGACGCCCCCGCCAGCGATGCTGTGCCCGTCGAGGCTGCCGAGGTTCGCACGCTAACGCTCCAGGGTGCCTAAGCTCTACTCCTCGCAGCAGATCACCAAGGCCCTCGAACGTGAGGGTTTGCCTCCGTCTCCCAACGCGGCAGCCACGTCAAGTACCGCAAGACCGACAGCGATGTCATATTCACTGTGATCGTGCCAGCTGGCCGCAAGGAGATTCCTCGTGGCACCTTCCGCTCGATCTTGCGCCAGTCGGGTCTAGACGAGAGCGCCTTCGGACGAAGTTAGTCAAGCCAGCTTCGCGCACCGCCGATTGTGCGACATCAAAGCCAGTGCCGAGACCAACCGACCGTCATGATTTGATAAGGATGACAAGAAGAAACCCGAAAATGTCACCGTAATGTAGTCGCGCATTGCCTACGCCCCGCGTAAGCGACTAATCTAAGTGCGGTTTGACAAGCAGTTTGCGCTGTGTGCGAGCGATGTCGGCGAAAGGGACGTAGCATGACGACTATTGGTGATTTGGCGGCGATTGGGAAGCCCATCCTCTATGCGGTGGCGAATGTGCTGGCGGCGCTAGAGGAGCGTGAGGCGGGTGGCTCCGGGCACGCACGTTTCTTGCAGGCGGGAGGCGACCTCTTTGAAGCCGTGAGTCGCGCGGCGCCCGCCTTGTCCAGAGCTACGTCCGGAGGTCGTGCCCTCACTCCCGTGAGACCAACCGGGATGAACCTGTCTGGACACTGGCACGGCGAGCCAGGATCGGGCATGGAACGCGCGTTTGTAGAGATCGCGCACAGCTCAACAACCGGTTTGATGGCATTGCTTGACGGCCCAGAGGCTTACTACGGCGGTACAGACCTGACGAGTAGTGGGAATACGATGTTCGTCGTGACGCAAGGAAATAAACTATGGCACGGTGTTGGCAGCGCCCGTTTCATGTCCACCACTCTTTGGATTTGGGATAGTGGTGACAACAAGACGTTCAATCTCGTTCCGGCTTAGTTCAGAGGGGCTAACTTCGCAGCCTTAAGTCGTCGCTCGTCCCTGGCGAACCCAAAGTGGCTTCGTCGTCCACTGCCGCTTGTGCGACACAGCCAACGGGAAGTCCTGGGATCACTTCCACTTTGAGGCTCACGTCATCGTATGCGTGCGTCCGGGCTTACGGCAATTGTGGCCGCTGGGCTTGCGGTGATGGCATTACTGAACTACCTCCACCAGATTGCCGCCGACACATCATCCGGCGATGGCAACCTTGGTCAAGGCGTCATCAGCCGGCCGATGTCTGTTAGCCCCGGCGCAGTTACTCCGCTATGCCTCGAGGGCGTTTGGCGAGATGAAGGACCTGGGTCTCCGAAAGCGCGTTCTCAGCGTTCACGCGAATCGTGACAGTGCCGCCCGTGGACGCGTTAGCAACGGCATAGCGAGCCCACTTCCGTAGCTGTGGGTTGCTCACGCGCGCAATGGCGGCGAGCACAGCCGCAACCAGGGTATCCCCCTCCGGTGCGCCTAGTCGCGCCTCCTCGGCCGCCAGCATAAGTTCGGCCCGCAGTCGGTTGACATCCGTGGGCATCGTGTCGATGGCCTGCCGATAGAGGGTCCGCCCTCTCTCTGCATCGCCCGAGCGAATCGCAACAAAGCCTCGCGTTGCTGTGAGCGTTGGGCGCATGGCACCTTCTATTTCGGTCGGCATGTCAAGTGTCGCGGTTGCTGCCTCAAGATCGCCGAGGTTAGCCTGCGAAAAGGCTAGATTATTCAGCAGCAGTGCATTGCGCGGATTTGGGCGCAGACCGGCCTCCGCAAAGGTGACTCCATCCTGGAAACGTCCACACATCGATGCTAGGTAGGAGCCAAAGGTAGCGGGTGCCGTTGAAAAGGGCTGGTCGGCAAGCCACTCCCATGTCGCGCGAAGCGCTGCATCTATGTCGTCATCGTCTGCAAAGCGTCTCGCGCGCGCCTCAGCTGATAGGCCCATTTGCTCGTCACCGAGATCGAGCCCGGAAAGCCGGCCAGAGGCCCACTCTGCTTGCGCCACGCTGTTCTCGTTGGGATCGACCAGCGCGCTGCGAAAGAGCTTCCTTGCCTTTCGATCAGACCCAGCCTGCATCTCGATCGTGGCAAGGGCGCTTGTCAGCTCACTAAGAGCAATCGGCGGATGAAAGGCGCCATCGACCATTTCACGCCCGCGCTTGATGTTGCGCGAGGGTATTTGTGTTTCAGATGATGCTGCGATCTCCGTTGCGAGAAGCCACGGGTCCGCAAGCACTACGCTCCGTGCATGCCTGAGAGTACGCGCCGCCTCCTGCGGCTGAGAAAAATGCACCCATAGCCGCACTGCGGATCGCAAGATGTATCGATCGTATGGCGCCATACTTACCGAAATCTTGATGGCTGATTCGGCCTTATGCTGGTGTCCCTCGTTGACGTAATTTCGAGCCAGTTCCGCCCAACGCACGGCATTTCTCGGATTCGCACGCAAGCCTCTGCGAAGACGTGCGATGTCCAGGCGCCGCTCGTCTGACGGCTCGGTCGCCGCCGTCGTGGCGTCCGTTACTTCGTCGGCCTGCCGCAGAATCCATCTAGCCGTCTGTGTGAGCATAGCCGGACTTGCAGCATCGGCGACCACCAATTGAGCAGCGTCGCGCGTGTCCGGCGTAACGCCAACGACGATCGAAGCACTCAGCAGATCCGCCGCGAAAGAAAGTGAGCGGTGTGTCTGAAACTCCCGCGAGCGGGCTGTTAGCCCTTCTAGATCATGAGCCGGAACTGGCCCCAGGGGAAGGCGCCTGGTGGCCCCAACCTCACGGTGTTCAATGGTGGCGCTCAAGTCCCGCCACCGAGGGATTACCTGACGATCGACTTCACGGTTCGCTGCGGTCATGGGCTGCCCTTTCTCAAGTAACCTGCTCGCGCATCGTGGCAAAGGACATCAAGGCGAGATATGAGACGCTGTACGTCATATGGATTCTGCCCCCTCCGTCTTCGTACAGCATCACCGCGTTGTGCCGGGTCGGGGTGACACAATGCGCGAAAGTGGTCGACTAGCTCGGCCGCGCGCTGACCGTGGAGTTGGGCTTCAAATGCGTCTGCCACTTCATCGAAGACGTTGATGACGTATGGAAGCACCCGGTCATAAGAATCAGCGAATATGCCTGGGCGTAGCGGGGTTGGCAGGCGACGTAGTATCTCTGCAGTCGTCTGTGTCCTAGTGAACATGAACAATATGAGACTCCCGAGTAGGTAGAGGTCGCAAGCTTGACACCGCACGGTCCAATCGGGATCGACTTGGCCATACAACAACTCCGGCGGAGCGTACGAGCGATCACCTCGGACCGGCATTTCGTCGTGCGGCGCTTCGGCACCACGCTTCGATACGCGGCCGAGATCACCAAGCTTCGCGAGACTAACTCCGAAGGTTAGGAGATTGGATGGCTTCACGTCTTGATGTGCCAGTCCGCCTAGGTGCAATTGCTGCACAGCGACGGCGGCGTGATGGCAGGTAGACAAGGCCCAGGCTGTGTCGAAATGCGCCATCGCGTCGAGCGCCCGTCGTACATCTCCCTCGGCCGGCTCAAAGATGAGATAGTTGACGGCGTGTAGAAAGCTTGGATCTACGATCGTGCCAGCACCGAAAACCCTCACGATCCGGTTCATTCGTCTTCGCTCGCATTCGTCGAGCACTTTGCGCTCGAACTGATAACCGGCCGTCATGGCGTTCAGCACTTCCGCAACGTCTGGCCGTCGCATCGCCGACGAGTAGTCGAGTGCCTTGAGGAACGCACGCGAGCCATCAGCGCTCTCCACCTCGTACCCAATCGAGAAGTGGCCGCCAGTGGAACCGTGAGGCCGTTCGATCTTGCGCGTGACCGTCCACCCGTCAACGATGCGACCCAGCAGCTCGCTGGCCGGCTGTTCGATTCGGACTGGCGGAGGCAATGTGCTCACGCTCCTATGCTACGCGGGTTGGGGACCGCACCTAACGCGGGATGCGAACCCCCGCCCTAGGTCGGCCGAGCCGCTAGCAACGCAGCAACCAGCCGGGCAACACGATCCCCGCCTTAAGGACGCCGAAGGCCAGCCCCCGAAGGGACTGGGCCGGTTCGACCTTCGTCAAAATGGTGGACTTGGGAGGAACATGCTCGAAGCTCAGATCGTCCACGTGCCACATGAGTGGCAGTGCTCAACGTCGTCAGACTGGGATTGAGCGCGGGTACGGTCATCACTTGCTAGCGCTACCCACCGGGCTCGTAGCAGCGGAGGACGATTCACGCTGTTGGCGCGCTTCGCGGAGCCGGGTCCACGATGTGCCGGGAGCGTCTGGGAGCGCCGGAATCGCCATCACGTAGTCGCCAGCTTGCCGAAACAACGGGCGCTCAGCGGGAGCGTTCCAGGCGGGCAGCTTGGCATGGCGCTGAGCGTAATCCCGGATAACTGGTCTCCCCCGCCATACGACCAAGCCGGCAACATCGACGCTCTCGAAGCCATAGGCACGCGGCATCAGAAGGTCCGCGCTTCCACCAACCATCACGATGTACTCGGCCACCTTGGGCAGCGCAAATAGCTGCTCGAAGTCGGTATCGGGCTCGCCGAGAAGTCCAGATACCCCGAACCCCGGCTTAGGATGCACGAGTCGGTTACGCAGCCTGAATAGGTCGATGATGTCCTGGTGGCCCTCGCGGTCTACGAAGAACAGCTGCGAGCCATACGCCTCATGGGTGCCCTTGAGAAACTTTCGATGGGTCGGTTCGCGATCCCACTTCTCGAGTGCTCCGTGGACGCTCAAGAACTCGTTGACGTAGGACTCGGCCGCAAGCGCAGCAAACAAGACAGCAGTACGCGCCGCTCGGATGCGTGCACGTAGAGCGGCGGCGTGCATCTCGTTCTCCACCTTGCCAGGGTCATCCGGCGGAAACCGACGCCAATGCGCGAAAAGGTGCGCCGGGTCTCCGGCATCGTGGAGGCCGTCAAGTGCCTGGAGCAAGTACTCGCCCGAAAGCCCTGAGTGCCGCTCGGGCCTCTCGATGCCTGCGACCTCCTCATCGATTCGCTCCGCGTCTCGATTCGCCATAGGACTAAGGGTAGGCAAGGAAGCGGCTGGTCCCAGCGGGCTAGGCAGCACCACTGCAACGACCCCCATACCTTGACAGCACACGCAATCACGGCAGATAGTGGACGCATGGCCTCAACACGCCTTCCAGACAACCAAGAGGACCGCGAGGTCTATCTCCGCGACCACGGCGTCGGGCGCTTTATCGAGGCTGTTAGCGACGCCCGCCACAACTCGGCCAATACGGTCCTGATGACGGTCAAAGCCTTCGCCGGAGAGCCTGAAGTGCTTTACGTTGCCCTCAACTACGCCAATGACTGCGGCATGACCGTGACGATGGCGCCGGCCACTGGGCGCGACAAGCCGCGCCCGTGACCGCAGACACCGGGACTGGCCTACTCGCGGTGAGCCTCCAGCGCTAGTCTTCGAGCACACCGAGAGACGGGGTCGAGCAGCGCCTCAACCAGCCGCTCCAGGTCTGTGTTCGGGTTTCGTTCGCGTACCGCCTCTTGCATTGCCTCGTCGGAGCTTTCCTCCGACGAGGTCTCGATCTTCATGACACCAGGCCCTCAACCGCCCCCCGAGGACTCACTGGGTGTTGTTGCGGACGCAGTTGCACGCGCCGACGAGACCCTGGACCTCGCAAGCCGCTATCTCGACCCGTCACTCGTTGACGTGCTCGGCATCCTTGGCTTCGACAAGCAGTACGTCTCTGCGCAGGGCTCCTACCTGTATGACGCCGCCGGTCGCGCGTACCTGGACTTCCACACAGGCGAGGGCTTTGCCAGCCTCGGCCACAACCACCCCGACGTACGCGAGACCCTACGCGCCACGCTTGCCGCCGAGCTAATCGACGGCGTGCAGATCCACTACTCGCCCGTGGCAGGCATGCTCGCGGAGGCGCTCACTGAGCGCCTGCCCCGGGCACTCGACGCGGTCTTCTTCGCGAGCGCGGGAGCGGAGGCAGTCGACTCGGCGATGAAGTTCGCCCGCGCCGCCACCGACCGGCCTCGTTTCATCTCCTGTGAGAGCAGCTTCCACGGGGTTACCTACGGCCCGCTGTCGCTCGTCGGAGATGAGTTCTTCAAGGAGGGGTTCGGCCCGCTGCTGCCTGGCTGCGAGCGCGTTCCCTTTGGCGACCTCGAGCGCCTGGAGGCGCAGCTGCAGGCGAAGGACGTGGCGGCGTTCATCGTCGAGCCGATCCAGGGTCGCATGGTGACGCTTCCCCCCGAGGGCTACCTACAGGGCGCACAAGAGCTGTGCCGGCGCTATGGCACGATGTTCGTCCTCGACGAGATCCAGACCGGCCTGGGACGCACCGGTAAGTGGTTCGCGCTCGAGCACTGGGGCCTCGAGCCGGACTTTGTGCTCGTCGGCAAGGCGCTCAGCGGCGGCTACATGCCGGTGGCCGCAATGATCACCAGACGAGAGATTTTTCAGAAAGCCGTAGGAACACTCGAGCGCTCCTACGTGCATCAATCGACGTACGGGCGCAACCGCCTGTCCATGGCTGCCGGCCTCGCCAGCCTGCGAGTGATCGAGCGCGACGGCCTCGTTGATAACGCCGTGCACATGGGCACTGTTCTGCGAGACGGGTTGTTGGAGCTGCAACAGCGCTACGAGATGGTCAAGGAGATCAGGGCATGCGGGCTGATGATCGGGATCGAGCTTGGCGCCCCCAAAGCGCGAATGGCCCGACTGAACTGGCAGCTGATCCACATGGCCAGCGAGGGCCTGTTCCCGCAGCTGATCGTGATCCCTTTGCATCGCGACCACGGCGTGATCACGATGGCCGCCGGCAAGAACGACGTGATCAAGCTGCTGCCCCCGTTGACCCTCTCCGAACACGAGGCGTGCACCTTCCTCGATGCGCTCGACACAGTGCTCGCGGAGTGTCATGGAAGCTCCAGCAAGAACTTCGCCGTCGTGCGTGACATCGCCGCCACCACGCTGCGCCGTCAGGCACGCGCGAAGCTCACGTGAGCGATACGTGTCTGATCACTGGCGCCACCGGGTTCATCGGCGGGCGCCTGACAAGGCGCTTGCTCCACGAGGGCTACGCGGTGCGTTGCCTCGTGCGCCCAAGTAGCGACACCTCCCAGCTCGAGCAACTCGATGTGCAGATCGTCATCGGCGACCTCACCCGGGCCGACTCGCTCGTATCTGCTGTAGAGGGCTGCCAGTACGTGGTGCACTGCGGCGCGCTCGTGTCCGATTGGGCTACCGCCCAGGAGATCGCCACGATCAACGTCGGCGGTACGCGCAACCTGCTCGAAGCGGCCGTCGCCGCAGGCACAAAACGCTTTGTGCATCTCAGCAGTACGGATGTCTACGGCTATCCCGACAACACCCAAACGGACGAGACCTACGCGGCCACAGGATTTCGCAACTGGTATGCCCAGACGAAGCTGGAAGCCGAGGCGGAGGTCCGCCGGGCGCAAGCACAGCACGCGCTCGCCAGCGTGATCCTGCGCCCTGCCACCGTATACGGGCCCGGCTCTCTTGACGTGGTTGCAGAGATCGCGCGCGCGATCAAGGGTCATCACATGCTGCTGATCGATCGCGGCCGCCCGGTCGCGGGCCTCTGCTACGTGGAGAACTTGCTCGATGCCATCGTCATCACCCTCCAACATGAGGCTGCTCCCGGCAACGCATTCAACGTCAGCGACGGCCTCAACATCACCTGGAAGCAGTTCACCGATGGGCTCGCCGACGGCCTGGACTGTCCCGGGGTGCGCTTCAGCCTGCCCTACTGGCTAGCCAACGGAATCGGATTTTCACTCGAGCACGGCTACCGGCTGTTGCGGCGAGCCACCGGGCTCAGCTTGCCACCGCTGCTCTCCCGCCAGGCCGTGCAGGTACTAGGCAAGAGTCAGGACTTCAGCAACCGCAAGCTACGCGACACGCTCGGCTGGGAGCCGCGGGTCGACTATGCGAGTGGGCTCCAGGAGACCGTCGCGTGGCTCAAGACCGACCACCTCGAGGCTTGACGCAGCTCAGGCTGCGGACTGCACGAGCGGTGGCCGGCGCTCTGCCCACGGCGAGGCTTGCTCGAGCTGGGCGGCAAGCGCGATCAGGCTCGCCTCCTGCCAGGGGCCGGCCACGAGCTGCACGCCGACCGGCAGCCCAGCGTCGCTCCAGTGCAGCGGCAGGCTGACGGCTGGAAGTCCGGTGACATTGCCAAAGGCGGTAAAGGAGACGCTCCGGACCACGTCCAGCACCGGCTGGTCGGGTGCGGCGTGCTGAGCCTCGAGGATCGCCCCCGCCACTGGCGGCACGATCGCTGAGGTTGGCGTAACCAGCACGTCGAAGTCGCGACCCCAGCGGGCGACCTCACGGCGGCTGAGTAGCTCCAGTGTGCGCGCTGCGAGCACGTAGTCATAGGCACCAAGCTCGCCGCTAGTTGCACGCTGGTGGGCGATGTGGGGCTCGACCGCCGACCAATCCACGCCCTCGTAGTCAGCCAAGCCGCCGACTGTGAGGGTTATGAACGGGGGGATCATCTCTTCGGAGATGGTCGGCACCTCGACCTCTTCCACCACGTGCCCCAGCCCCTCGAGCACCGCTGCCGCGGCCCGCGCGCCGGCAACGCACGCCTCGTCGGTTGGGATGCCGAGCGGCGCTTGGGCCATCAGCCCGATGCGTAGCTGGCCCGGCGGCGTGGTCGCCTCCTCGGCAAATGCACGCGCAGGGATTGGCGCGTTGTACCAAGCGTTCGGGTCGAAGTAGGCCGTCGCATCGAGCACCGCAGCAGCATCCGCGACTGTGTGTGCGACAACGCCCTCGACGACCGCTCCCAGCCAGCTCTGCGCCAGACGCGGAACGCGGCCACGGCTGGGCTTCAGGCCAACTAGACCGCAGTAGGCCGCGGGGATGCGGATCGAGCCGCCACCGTCGTTGGCGTGGGCGATCGGGAACATCCCGCCCGCGACCGCAGCCGCTGCACCTCCGCTTGAGCCACCTGGCGAATGGTTCGTGTCCCATGGGTTGCGGCTGATCCCAAAGCGGGTGTTCTCCGCGGCCGTGATCACCCCGAATGCGGGCGTGTTGGTGCGTGCACACAGGACGAACCCAGCGCGCACGAGCGCGTCCACAACCAGCTCGCTCTGCTCACTCGGACCGGGTGGCGCACCGTTGGAGCCGTAGGTGACAGGCCAGCCTGCGACCGGCGTGAGGTCCTTGATCGGTATCGGCACGCCGAGGAACGGCGCGTCCTCGCCGGCGGCCAGCCGGCGATCCGCCTCAGCAGCAGCCGCGCGGGCGTCCTCGTCGTTGCGCCACGTGACCGCGTTCAGCTGTGGGTTGCTGCGATTGACCGCCGCCAGGCACGCGTCGAGCAGCTCCACAGCGGAAATCTCCCGGCGCCGCAGCGCAGCTGCGAGCTCGAGAGCAGAGGACGTTGGGTCGAGCGTAGCCACCGTGTCGCGACACTACCAGGGTGAGGTTTACCCGTGTCAACGATTCCGCGGCGGCGAGATCGCACGACGGCCACCCGGAACCGCTAGCCGCTACTCCGCGCGGCTGAACTCCACGATCGCAATCGCCAGCATCACGAGGCCGAGTAGCGCCACCACCGCTGCCTCCACCAGTCCGGGGACATGCCAGCTCCACCACGTCACACCGGGGTCGAGTGAGTGGCGTGCGGCGGCACTGATGTTGAGGTGTGCGAACACGGCCCGGCGCATCGGGTCGACGGCGTAGGTCAGCGGGTCCAGACGGTTGAGGACCTCCAGCCAGCGCGGCAGCCCGGCTACGGGGAACAGCGCACCGGAGAGGAAGTACATGGGCATGATCGCCATCTGCATCAGCGCCATGAACGACTGCATCTGCGTAATCCGTGCCGCGACCATCACGCCGAACGCGGTGATGGCGAACGCCAGCAGCAGTTGCAGCGCGAAGATCTCAATAATCAGCGTCGCGTCGTAGGGGACGCCAACGAGACCGGCAAGGCAGAGCACGATCACGCCCTGAAATCCGGCCACGGTGGCGCCACCGAAGCACTTACCCAGTACCAGCGAGCTGCGCCTCACCGGCGCCACCATCATCTCTCTCAAAAATCCAAACTCACGGTCCCACACGAGCGACGCGGCAGAGAACATGGCCGTGAACATCACTGCCATGCACAGCACACCGGGATACACGAACGTGCGCAGGTTGACGCCGTGCGTGCCCGCTGAGGCCAGGCGCGAGAGCCCTGTGCCGAGCACGAACAGGAACAGGAACGGCTGCATTAGCGACGTGAGGATGCGCAGCCGGTCGCGGCTGAAGCGGATCATCTCGCGCTTCCACACGACCCGAATCGCACGCAGCTCACTACGCACGCTGCGCGTGGGCACACGCACGCGGGCGATCTCGTGTGATGAACCGGCGCGAATCGTGGTCGTCTCGGTTGCCATCAGCCGCTCAGCTCCGTTCTCATCAGCGGCTCATCATCCGCGCGAGGTTGCGCCGCGTGTCGGTCTGGCCGGACTCCGCGTCACGGATCGTCGTGCCCGTATAGGACATGAACACATCATCTAGGGAAGGCCGCGCGACGCTCACCGAGCGAATCGAGGGGTGAGCGGGATCCCATTCATCGAACAGCCGCGGCACGAACTGCTCGCCCGCGGGCACACCGAACGTGACGGCGCCCTCGGCCACCGTAGCCTCGATGTCGAAGCGCTCACGCAGCGCGGCGATCGCCGCTTGGTCATCATCTGTCTCGATCTGCACGCGGTCCTTGCCCACCTTCGCCTTCAGCGCTTCAGGCGTGTCAAGCACGATGATCTTGCCCTGATCCATAATCGCGATGCGGTCGCAGTACTCGGCCTCGTCCATGTAGTGAGTGGTGAGGAAGATGGTGATGTCCTCGCGTGCCTTCAGCTCGCGGATGTAGCGCCAGATAGAGCTGCGCGTCTGCGGGTCGAGGCCGACCGTGGGCTCGTCCAGAAACAGCACCCGCGGTGAGTGAAGTAGCCCGCGCGCGATCTCCAGGCGGCGCTTCATGCCACCGGAGAACGTGTTCACCCGGCTATCGCGCCGCTCCCACAAGCCGACCATCTCCATTACCTGGCGCATGCGCTCGCCCACCAGCTCACGCGGCACGCCGTACAACTCGGCGTGCAGCCGCAGATTCTGCTCGGCGCTCAGATAGCTGTCGAGCGTGGTGTCCTGGAAGACCAGGCCGATGTTGCGTCTCACCTCGTCGCGTTCGCTAACGACGTCGTGTCCCGCGACGAGCGCCGAGCCACCGCTGGGGCGCACGAGCGTGCACAGCATGTTGATGGTGGTCGACTTGCCGGCGCCATTGGGGCCAAGGAAGCCGAAGATCTCGCCGGGAGCCACTTCGAAGTCGATGCCGCGCACGGCCTCGACTTCGTCGTAGCGCTTGATCAGACCATTGACCGAGACGGCGGCGCGGGGCGCCGTCTCGGTGGCCTGGCTTGGAGCTGTGGAGGCGGTCGAGCTCAACTGTTCTAGTCCACGGTACCGGCATCGGCGCCGGTGTCCGTGTCCTTGCTCGCGGAGTTTGTCTCACCACCGGCAACATCCACGTCGCCGTCCGCGAGGATACGGTAGAGATCGCGCCGAGTCGTGGCCAGCACGCCTGCGGCCTTTGCAATCTGCCCCTCGCTGCCGGTGTGCATCACCTGTGCGAACGCGTGGGCCACCTCTCGCATGAGCTTGCCGAGTTCGTGCCTTCCACCAGCGCCCTCGCCAGTCTGCTCCCACGGAGCCGGCTGCTCAGCACCGCGCTCCTCTACGACCTTGCGACCCTCGTCGGTAATCGCGAACAGCTTGCGGCCGTCGCTCTCCTGTGTACGGATCAAGCCCTCATCCTCGAGCTGCTGAAGCGCCGGGTACACCGAGCCGGGGCTCGGGCTCCAGATGCCGCCGCTTCGCTCCTGGACCTCCTGCATGATCTGGTAGCCGTTGCGCGGCTCCTCCGCGAGCAGCAACAGCGCAGCGGTGCGAATGTCACCGCGTCGCGCCCTGCGTCCCCGTCCGCGCGGACCGCCTGGACCTCCTCCCCGGCCAAAGCCGAACGGACCGGGCCCGAACGAACCACTGAAGTCTCCGCGGGCCTCCATGCCACGCCCACCGTGGCGGCCGTGATGGCCGTGGCGACCCTCACCACCGTGCCTAGGGGTCCTACAGCCGGGCTTTGCGCCCGTTGAATAAATCTCATTGCCAAACATATTTAGTTCCTATCGTGAGCTATCAAAGTAGTTACACGATATATCGTAACAGCAGAACGTCAAGTCCTTCCCACCAAAAGCGGGCAGCGACGCACCATCGCCTGCAGACGGCGTGCTCCGTGGCGTGACTTACGCCGCGTACCGCTGAGCGGCGCGAGCCTTGGCCTTGGCGGCCTCGACCTCGCGATCCTTCGGCGGTGCGTTCGTCACCAGTTCGCCCAGCAGGCGCGTGGAGATCTCCGTCACCTCGTCCACCGCACGCTCGAACGCATCCGCGTTGGCTTGCGAGGGCTTGGTGAAGCCGCTGATCTTGCGCACGTACTGCAGCGCCGACGCGCGGATCTCCTCGTCGGTTGCTGGTGGCTCGAAGTTGTGGAGGTTGCGGATATTCCGACACATACTCCGATCGTAACCGATCAGCTTTCGAGCGCTTTCAGACTGGGGGCTTGGCGCGCACCGCTGGGATTGCTATGCCTAGCAATCCGCGCAGGGTTGCTGCGATGAAGTTCGTGGCGCTGAAGTAGTCGCGCCAGAGCACTATCTCTCCGCCCCGGACGTCGAAGCGCCCGCAGACCCAGATCTGGATGCGCAGACGGCGGTACAACAACACATCCGTGCGCTCGGTCAACACCGAGGACTCGTGTGCGGAGATCGCGTGCATGTATACCTCGAACCCTGCGCCGGCCGGGCCAAGCGATGCTTGCAGGACTCGGCGAACACGCTCGCGGCCGTGAATTGCGGGGAGCCCGACGTTGACGTATTCGACATTCGCCGCCAGCAGATCGGACGCTGCATCGATCTCCTTCGCGCTCAGCAGACTCAGGAAACGCTCGACGACTGGCGTCGGCGTCAACAGACCATCGCCCTGGGGGCTAGTGGCGGAAGTGGCGCACACCGGTTGCCACCATGGTTGCGCCAGTCTCATTTACGACCTCAACTGTGAGCTCGTCGCGGACGGATCCGCCGGGCTGGATGATCGCGCTGGCGCCCGCGTCCAGGCCAATCTTGGGGCCGTCGGGAAAGGGGAAGAAAGCGTCTGAGGCGAGGGCACAGCCGGGGAGCTGCTCGGGGCGAAACATGCGCGCCTTCTCCACGGCCAGGCGGGAGGCGTCGACACGGCTCATCTGCCCGGCGCCGATCCCAATGGTGGCCCCGTCCTTGGCGAGCACGATGGCGTTGGAGCGCACGTGGCGGCACACCACCCACGCGAACAGCAGGTCGCGCCACTCCCGCTCGGTCGGCTCGCGGGCGCTCATCGTCTGCATCTGCTCGCGGGTCTCTGAAACCACATCGCGGGTCTGGACGAGCTGACCACCAAGCACAGGCTTGGCTTCCACTTCGTGGGTCCTGGCGGGCCATTGGCCGAGCTCCAGGATGCGGATGTTCTTCTTGGTCTGGAGCGTCTCCAGCGCGGCGGCGTCGTAGCCAGGCGCGAGCAACACCTCGATGAACTGTTTATCGAGCTGCTCAGCACAGGCGGCGTCGACCGGACGATTGATGGCTATCACGCCTCCGTATGCACTTTCGGGATCGCAGGCGAAGGCGCTTTCGTAAGCCCCCTGGGCGCTGTCAGCGATGGCGCAGCCGCAGGGATTGTTGTGCTTGACGATTGCGCAGGCAGGCCGATCAAACTCCTCCACCAGCTCACGTGCGGCGGCGAGATCGAGCAGGTTGTTGAACGACAGCTCCTTGCCGTGGAGCTGCTCCACACCACTCAACAGGTGCGTGGCGGCACCCGCGCGCGCGTAGAACGCGGCCTGCTGGTGGGGGTTCTCGCCGTAGCGCAGGTCCATAACCTTCTCGTAGGCCTCCCGGCGGCTCGCCGGGAGCTGCTCGCCGGCGCCTGCCCCGGCAAACCAGGTGGAGATGGCGGCGTCGTAGCGGGCGGTACACGCGAACGCCTTGCCTGCAAGCGCTTTGCGCGTAGCCAGCGACAGCCTGCCGTCTGATTGGCGCAGCTCCGCCAGCACCTGCTCGTAATCGGCGGGGTCCACCAGCACAGCGGCGAACGTGCTGTTCTTGGCGGCCGCGCGGATCATGGTGGGGCCGCCGATGTCGATGTTCTCGATCACCTCCTCCTCGGAGGCGTCGCCGCGGGCGACGGTCTGCTCGAACGGGTACAGGTTCACGCATACGAGATCGACCTGCTCGATCTGCTGCTCCTCGGCGGCGTGCAGGTGCTCGTCCTCGTCACGCCTGGCGAGCAGGCCCGCGTAGAGCCGTGGATGCAGGGTCTTGACACGCCCGTCCATCATCTCGGGAAAGCCGGTGAAGTCCTCGATCGCGCGCACCGGGATGCCTGCAGCGGACAGCTCGCGTGCGGTACCGCCGGTGGAGACGAGCTCCACGCCCATGTCCATGAGACCCTGCGCGAGCTCGACGATGCCGCTCTTGTCGGACACTGACAGCAGCGCCCTACGCACGCGCACCTCGCCGGGCGCAGCCCGCTCGACCCCTTGCTGGTGGTCGGTCATGACGTCGCCTTCGGTTGCCATCGCCACCAGCCTACCCCTCGCCAGCGCGGACCGCCGCGCCCGCTTGGCTCCGCGCATCTGTCATACACCGGCGGTCCTCGCATCCTCCGCACGAATCGCAATGCGGCGGGGGTTCTCGGGGTCGACGCTGAGGGCGCCGGCGGCGAACAGGGACACGGCCCGCGGTAGCAGCTCGTGCTCGAGTGGGCGCAGCGCCGCGAGCACCTCCCCCGGCTCGCGGGCGCCGAGCAGCTCGACAGCGCCTTGCAAGATGACCGCCCCAGAGTCCACGCCAGCGTCGACATAGTGCACGGTCACACCGAACACCTTGACCCCATACTCGAGCGCCTGCTCGACTGCACGCATTCCCGTGAAGGACGGCAGCAAAGAGGGATGGACGTTGATGACCGCACCAGGGAAGCGGTCGAGGAACGGTGCACCCAACAGCTCCATGTAGCCCGCCAGCACGACCAGCTGCGTACCGCGCTCCGCCAGCCAGTCCGCGAGCGCCTGATCGCGCGCGCCGCGGTCGGGATAGGCGGAGCGCGCGAACACGGCAGTGGGCACGCCCCGCTGCTCAGCACGCGCGAGTGCGGGTACGCCGGCGAGGCTGGACGCCACCGCCACGATCTGCGCGTCGCGTCCGTGCACCGTGTCGAGCAGCGCCTGCAGGTTGGTGCCCGTCCCGGAGACCAGTACGGCGATGGGAAGTCGCTCGCTCACGCGCAGCCACGATAGCTGTGCGCAACATCACAGAGCCTGCCGCCCGGATGGCCTTCAATAGTTGGAAGGGGTGGGGAGGCTTCGTAAAGCCACCCATAGGAACACGCCCATGCTTTCAATTTTGATCTCCCTTCTCGTAGTAGCTGTCGTTGGCTACTCGCTGCGGCCAGGACGCTCAGACAAGCTGATTGTCCACCGCCCTTACAACAATCGCTACAGCGACGCCTCCGGCGCCCGCGACTACCACCTGCTGTGAGCTGGCTTGCCGTGCGGCCTCGCGAACAGTGAGCCGCACGCACGCGGCGGGCGTCGGCTAGATTCCGGTCGAGCTGAGCCCGCCCATGCCGGGCCGGGGGCACGAGCAAAGGAGACAACATGACCTGGAAGCTTCGCGGCGCGCTTGCGCTTGCCGCCGTCCTCACGATCGCGGCGGTGACCACTGCCGGCGCCACGAGCGTCAAGTTGAAGCCTGTGAACGGCGCCACATACGCGGGCGTGGTGCACAGCGAGACGATCACCGTGAAGGTCGCTGCCAACGGCAAGACGGCCACCGTCAAGCTGCCCGCCGCGCCCGGCTTCTGCCAAGGCGGATCAGGCCCTGAGAAGCAGAGCTCAAAGGCGGCGGCGATCTCAAAAAGCGGCAGCCTGACGACGAAGATCTCCTACTCTTCTGCCATTGGCAGCGACCACAAACCGTTCGCCACAGTGACGGTGCAGGGGCATTTCTACATCTTCTCCGGCTCGGCGCCGGTGTTCGACGGCACCGTCAAGTCGAGTTTTGTGGCAGCCGGATCAAAGACCTGCGACGGGCAGGAAAGCTTCGAGGCGATCAAGCGCTGACATCAAACCGAGGGCGCCGTCAGACGCCGCCATTCGGACGTCAGGCACTCACCAGCGGCAGTGGCGGCACGTCGCCGCCCTGCTGCTGGTTGACCCCGGCGTTCCCCTCGAGTGAGTACTTGCCTGCTGCCCCATCTGAGCCGGCGAGCGGGTACTCGCCGCTGAAGCAGGCGTCACAGTGGCTGGTGCGGCTGCCGCGGATCGCCTCGTAGACGCCCTCGAGGGACAGGTAGTGAAGCGAGTCGCAGCCGAGCTCGGCGGCGATCTCCTCGGTGGTACGCCCGTGGGCGATCATCTCCTCGCGGGTGGACATGTCGATGCCGTAGTGGCAGGGGTTCTTGATGGGTGGCGCGGAGATGCGCATGTGAATCTCGGCGGCGCCCGCGTCGCGCAGCATCTGCACGATCTGGCGGGTGGTGTTGCCGCGGACGATGGAGTCGTCGACGACGACCAGGCGCTTGCCAGCGACGACGTCGGGAAGCGGGTTGAACTTCAAGCGCAGACCGTGCTTGCGGAGCTCCTGGCCGGGCTGGATGAAGGTGCGGGCGACGTAGCGGTTCTTGACGAAGCCGTCGTCCTGGGGCAGCCCGGCGGCACGGGCAAGACCGCGGGCGGCAGGGTTGCCAGAGTCGGGCACGGCAATCACCATGTCGGCCTCGACGGGTGCCTCACGCCAGAGGATCTCGCCCATGCGTCCACGGGCGACCTGCAGCACCTGCTCGTTCATGCGCGAGTCGGGGCGTGCGAAGTAGATGTACTCAAATACACACAGCGCCCGCCTGGCATTGGGCACGACCATGCGACTCTGGAGGCCGTCGGGGCCGAGCGTCACCAGTTCGCCGGGCTCGACATCGCGCAGGAACTTGGCACCGATGATGTCGAACGCACACGACTCGCTGGCTACGCAGTAATGCTTGCCGTTGGATGCACCGGCGTCGCCGTCGAGGTGCTCTGGGCCTGACTCCAGTAAGCCGATGGACAGCGGGCGCAGGCCGTGTGGGTCGCGGAAGGCGACGACGCGGTCCTTGGTCATGGCGACGATGGAGAACGCGCCGCGCAATCGCGGGAGCACGTCGGCGATGGCATCCTCGACGTGCTCAGCGGGATGGGTGGCGATCATGGCGGCGATGATCTCCGAGTCGGAGGTAGAGCTGAAGGTGACCCCGCGTGCGAGCAGCTCCTCGTGGAGCTCGAGCGCGTTGATGAGGTTGCCGTTGTGCGCGAGCGCAACCTCGCGGCGCGAGCCGTTGGTGCCCTCGGAGCGCTGTACGGGCTGGGAGTTCTCCCAGGCGTTGGAGCCGGTGGTGGAGTAGCGCACGTGGCCAATGGCGAGCTCGCCGGCGAGCGTGCGCAGGTCGTTCTCGGTGAATACCTGGTTGACGAGCCCGAGCTCGCGGCGGGTGATGATGTGCCCGCCGCGATCGGCCGCGGCGATCCCTGCCGACTCTTGGCCGCGGTGCTGCAGGGCGTACAGCGCGAAGTAAGACAGACGCGACACCTCGTGACCGGGCGCGTACAGTCCGAACACTCCGCACTCGTCGCGGACATGTTCCTCGGGCCAGCCTCCAGCTAGCCCCTTTGATGGCGAGGGTCGCCCTCCAGGCGACCTTGAGGGACGCATCACGTTCACAAGCTAGCAGGGGTCATGGGAACAGCTCGCCGAGGCGCCCGTGAGCATCGCCCAGCTCCAGGAGGGTGACGGTGATCATGTTGCCGGCGACGGCGCCCGCGGCGACCATGTTGAGCACGTCCTCGCCGACCCGTCCGAGCACACGCATTTGGACCCCGCCGGCAGCGGCCTGCTCCACGAGCCGGTCCAGTTGGTGGACCTCACCGCTGACGATGAAGCCGCCGGGGGCCTCGCCGAACAGCGCGGCGATGACGGCCGTGGCTGCGAGCGACACGAACCCCGAGTCAGGCTCGGCCCCCTGGGGAGCATGGGCCGGGAGCAGTGTCTCCCAGTAGTCCTCCGCCAGCTCGACCTCCGCGCCGAGGCCGCCGGCCAGGCAGCACTCGGCGAGCGCGACGGCGAGACCGCCCTCGGCGATGTCGTGGGCGCTCGAGAGCATGCCTGCGCGAACGGCATCGCGGACAAAGACCTGTGCGCCACGAACAGCGTGCACGTCGACAGCAGGCAGCCCGTCGGGGAGCGCCTGCCCCAGCAGCTTGGCCAGCTCGCTGGCGGCGAGCGACGGCTGGAACGGCCCGACGAGCGCGATGTGGTCACCCGCATGCTGGAAGCCAGCTCGCCCAGCACGGTGTACGTCGGGCATCCGGCCGACCATGCCGATGACGGGCGTGGGGTAGATCGGCCCGGTGGCACCCTCGTTGTAGAGGGAGACGTTGCCGCCGACGATCGGCGCCTCCAGCGCCCGGCAGGCGTCGCCGAGCGCCCTGACGGATTCGCTCAGCTGCCAGGCGATGTGCGGCTTCTCGGGGTTGCCGAAGTTGAGGTTGTTGGTGGTGCCGAGCGGCTCGGCGCCCACACAGGCGAGGTTGGCGGCGCACTCGAGCACGGCCTCGATGGTGCCCGTGTAGGGGTCGGCGGCGACGCGCCTGCCGTTGCAGTCGATGCTGACGGCCAGCGCGGAGCCGTCGGGCAGCGCGAGCACGGCCGCGTCGGCCTGCTCGGGCCGGCGGACGGTGCGGGACTGAACGATCGAGTCGTACTGCTCGAACAGTGCTCTGCGCGAGGACAGGTTTGGAGATGAGAGGAGTGCGAGCAGAGTCTCTTGGGGCGGTGCCGTGAGTGACATGCCCGCGGCGGGCTCAGGCGCGGGGTAGATCGGCTGAGTGGGCTTGCTGGGGGCGATGTCATACAGCGGGCAGTCGTCAACGAGCGCGGCAACGGGCATGTCGCCGACGAGCACGCCGAGCTTGAGGATGCGCATACGTCCGCTGTCGGTGACGGTGCCGATGGCAGCGCCGTTTACCTCCCACTTCTCACAGATGCTCATCACGGCGTCGACGTTGTGTGGCTCGACCACGCACAGCATCCGCTCTTGGGACTCTGAAACCATGATCTCGAACGGCTGCATGTCGGCCTCGCGCAACGGCACGGTGGCGACGTCCAGGTCGATCCCCACCTCGCCTTTGGATGCCATCTCCGAGGCGGATGAGGTGAGCCCGGCGGCGCCCAGGTCCTGCAGCGAGACGATCAGCCCGCGGTCGAGTAGCTCCAGCGAGCACTCCATCAGCTTCTTCTCCTCGAATGGGTCGCCTACCTGGACGGTGGGGCGCTTACTGTCGTCATCGTCGGCGCCGAGCTCAGCTGATGCCAGCACGGACGCGCCGCCGATGCCGTCGCGTCCGGTGGCGGCGCCGAACAGGATGAGCACGTTGCCGGGACCAGTGGCGGCGCTGCGGACGAGCCGCTCGCGCTGGGCGAGCCCGAGTGCCATCGCGTTGACGAGACAGTTGCTCTCGTAGGGCGCCTCGAAGTACACCTCGCCGCCGACGGTAGGCACGCCGATGGAGTTGCCGTAGTGACCGATCCCGGAGACGGCGCCGTCGAGCAGGTAGCGCGAGCGGGTGCCACCGCTGCCGGACACGGGCTCGCCGAAACGCAGCGAGTCGAGCAGGGCGATGGGGCGCGCACCGATGGCGAAGATGTCGCGCAGGATGCCGCCCACGCCGGTGGCTGCTCCCTGGAACGGCTCGACGGCGGAGGGGTGGTTGTGCGACTCAACCTTGAACGCGCACACGAGGCCACCGCCGACATCGACGGCGCCGGCGTTCTCGCCTGGCCCCATGACCACGTGCGGGCCTTCGGTGGGCAGCGTCCTGAGCAGTTTCTTGGAGTGCTTGTAGGCGCAGTGCTCGCTCCACAGCAGCGAGTACATGGCGAGCTCGACCTGATTTGGCGCGCGCCCCTGCTTGTCGCACACGAGCTGGTACTCCTCGCGGGTCAGCCCTAGTGCGAGCGCGTCCTCGACGGTGGGTAGCTCAGCGCTGTCAGGCACTGGCGGGTACGCCTTCGACGCTCATGCGCATCGACTGGAAGATCTTTAGCCCGTCGGCGGAGCCGCCGAACAGCTCATCGACGGCGTGCTCGGGGTGGGGCATCATGCCGAACACGTTGCCGGCCTCGTTGCACACGCCGGCGATGCCGTGCAGCGAGCCGTTGAAGTTCTCGCCTGGCGCGTAGCGCAGCACGATCTGGCCACAGCTGTCCATGGCAGCGAGTGTCTCAGGGTCGGCGTGGTAGCGACCCCAGGCGTGCTTGGCGGGGATGCTCAGGCGTTCGTCGAGCGCACACGCGCGGGTGAACGAGCCGCCGCTGCTCAGCACTTCCAGCTGCACCTGCCTGAACATGAAGCGCAGGTTGGCGTTGACGAGCAGCGCACCGGGGAGCAGTTGCGCCTCGCACAGCACTTGAAAGCCGTTGCAGATCCCAAGCACGAGCCCACCGTCACGGGCGAACGCGATCACGGACTCCATCGCCGGCGAGAAGCGGGCGATGGCGCCGGCACGCAGGTAGTCGCCGTAGGAGAACCCACCGGGAACCACGATCGCATCGGCGCCGCCCAGGTCGGTATCCCCATGCCAGATCAGCTCGGCGTCACCGACACGGCGGGCGGCGTTCAGCGCATCGACCTCGTCACACGATCCCGGAAATTGCAGGACGCCGAACTTCATCTGAGCGTGGCCACAGCACTCGTGTCCGCAGGATCGATGCGCTCCAACCCTGAGATGTCGTCGAAGTCGCGGTCGGGACTGAGGATCGCATCCATGTCTCGATTCAGCGCCTGGGCCGCGAAGATCGCGTCACGGACATCGAGTCGCTCGTGCTCACTCCAGAGGTCCAAAGCCCGCTCCATGTCCTCTGGCTCGACAACATGCAGAGAGACGGAGCGCTCGATTGCATGAGCCGAGCGCGTCGCCTCGGCGCGGCTGCCCACCTGCCGCAATCGGACATATGCGAACTCGTGGATCAGCTCGACGCTGGCCTCCGCTGCAAGTTGGCTGTCTTGCACTTCGCGCAAGATCAGCCGACATGGATCGCGATAGGGGTGTGGGGCTCCAAGTGCGTAGACAAAGACGCCAGTGTCGAAAAGAAACCGGCGTGCCACGGTCAGTCGTAGGTGTCGAGGAATCTCATGCCGCCGGCGTTCATGTCTTCGATCATCTGGCGCTTCATGATCGGCCAGTCCTCGACGGGCATCGGCTCCGCGGCCAGCAGTTCGTCGATCGCCTTGACGCGGTCGTCTTGTACTTGCGAGAGCTTCTCGTCGATCGCCTCCCTAATCAACGCGCCCATGGAGATGCCCCTCTGCGCTGCGGTCTCACGCAAGCGCCGGTGAAGGTCATCGTCAAGCAACAGCTGTGTTCGGCGTGTCAACGATGAGGATGACATGTGCATACATTAGCACATAAACATCTACACATACATCACATGCTCGTTGTGTTGAGAATGATCTCGTAGTCCTCGACCAGCGGGTTGGCGAGCAGCTTCTGGCACATGGGCTCTAGCTGGGAGGCGTCCTTGACGTCGAGCTCTACGAGGCGTCCGACGTGGACGTTGCCGACTCCGACGAAGCCGAGCGCTGGCAGCGCGCGCTCAACGGCGACGCCCTGCGGGTCGAGGATGCCCGCCTTGGGACGGATCAGGACTCGGGCTCTCACGCGCTACGCATCCGGCACACGCTCACGCGGAGCCACCGGCATTGTCGCCCGTCTCGGCCGCGCCGTCGGCGGCTGCACCGGTGCGATCGAGCCACGCTTGGAACGGCTCGCCGGTGATGCGCTCATAGGCCTCCACGTAGCGAGCGCGGGTGCCGGCGACGACATCCTCGGGGATGGCGGGCGCGGGTGGCTTCTTGTCCCAGCCACTGGCGGATGCCCAGTCGCGCACGTACTGCTTGTCGAAGCTCGGCTGCCCACGTCCAACCTCGTACTCGTCGGCGGGCCAGTAGCGAGAGGAGTCGGGGGTGAGGACCTCGTCGCCGAGTACCAGCGCAGGCCCGGTGCCGGTGCTGACGGTGTCGTCGAGACCCAGCTCGAACTTGGTGTCGGCGAGGATTACGCCATTGGCGCGGGCGTGCTCGGCAGCGAAGGAGTACAGCTCGAGGGAGGCGTCCCTGACGCGCTCCATCAGCGCGCGGTCGCCGACCAGCGCGACGGCGCCCTCGAAGTCGATCGCCTCGTCGTGGCCGACGTCGGCCTTGGTGCTGGGGGTGAAGATCGGCTCCGGCAGGCGCTCTGACTCGCGTAGCCCTGCGGGCAGAGCGATACCAGACACCGAGCCTGTCGCCTGATAATCCTTCCAACCGGAGCCGGTGATGTAGCCGCGCACCACGCACTCCACGGGGAGCATTTTCAACCGGCGCACTACCAAGGCGCGACCGCGCGCCTCCTCAGGCACGCCATCGGTGGCGGAGATCAGGTGGTTGGCGACGATGCCGGCGGTCTTGGCGAACCAGAACACGGATAGCCCCGTAAGCACCTTGCCCTTGTCGGGGATGGGTGTGGGGTGGACGGCGTCGTAAGTCGAGATGCGGTCGCTTGCGACCATCAACAGCGGCGCCTGCCCGCCGTCACCCGGCACGCCTTGAACGCCGGCCAGGTCGTACATCTCGCGGACCTTCCCGCTGGCGATTAGAGGTAGATCGGCTAGCGAGGTGGTCACGTGTGGCGATGCTAGCGAACGCTCAGGCGACCGGATGGCTGCGCGCTGCGGCGTCCTCGATGTCGTTGAGCCGCGCGAGGATCTCGCCCGCGTGGCGGGTGTAGTGGGAGTAGTCGAAGATCGCGTCCAGGTCGAGCCCGGCGGCGCGCTCGTCCGCTTCCAGCAAACCGCGCAGCGGCGTGCCCTGATCCCACGCGCGCTGAGCGAGCTCCTGCGTGACGCGGTAGGCGTCGTCGCGCGAGGAGCCAGCCTCGACGAGCGCGAGCAGCACCCGCTGGGAGAACAGCGCACCGTGTGTCATCTCGAGGTTTGCGCGCATGCGCTGCGCGTCCACGGTCATGCCCTTGACGAGGGCGATCGTGCGGTGCTGGAGGTAGTCGAGCAGGATCGTGGAGTCGGGCAGGATCACACGCTCGACGGAGGAGTGGGAGATGTCACGCTCGTGCCACAGAGCGACGTTCTCGAGCGCGGCCTGGGCATTGCCGCGCAGCACGCGTGCGAGCCCTGAGATCTGCTCGCTCTTGATTGGGTTGCGCTTGTGGGGCATCGCGGAGGAGCCCTTCTGGCCGGCGCGGAATGGCTCCTGTGCCTCGCGCACCTCGGTGCGCTGCAGGTGGCGGATCTCGGTGGCGAAGCGCTCGAGACCCGCCCCAGCGAGCGCGATCGCGGAGAGCAGCTCGGCGTGACGGTCGCGGGGAACGACCTGGGTGGAGACCTGCTCGCGCGCCAACCCCAAGCGCGCGAGCACGCGCGCCTCGAACTCGGGGCTGGTGGCCGCATAAGTGCCAACCGCGCCGGACACCGCACCGACGGCCACCTGCTCGAACGCGCGCTGCAAGCGCACGGCGTTGCGGTGCGCCTCGAAGGCGAAGCCGGCGAGCTTGATGCCGAATGTTGTGGGCTCGGCGTGCACGCCGTGGGTCCTGCCCACGCACAGCGTGTCGGCGTGCTCGCGTGCGCGTGCGACGAACGCCGCGGTCAGCGCTCTGGCGCCGGGCAAGATCACCTCGCCGGCCGCGCGTAGCTGCAGGCCGAGCGCCGTGTCGAGCACATCGGAGGACGTCAGCCCGAAGTGAATCCAGCGCCCAGCCTCGCCGGCAGAAGCGGCGAGCACATCCACAAACGCGGCGACGTCATGCTCGGTGACGCGCTCGCGCTCGTCGACCTCCGCGACGGTAAACGTGGCACCGCGGATCGCAGCGAGCTCCTGCTCGCTCGGCCCAGCCGCGCCCAGCAGCGTGGGCAGCTCCTCGCACGCGGCGATCTCCACCTGGCGCCAGGTGTCCATACGCGCTTCGTCGCTCCACAGGGAGCCGAGCTCGGGGCGGGTGTAGCGGGCGATCACGCTCTTGATTATCGCCGTCCGCCCACCCCGAAGCTCTCACGGCTACTTGTTGGCGGTCGTCTGCAGCGCACTGAGCTGCGCCGCAACGGCCACGATCTTGGCTTCTTTGCTGCCCTCGGCGGGCACACAGACCATCGCGAGCGTGGTCGGTTCGGTCGTCGTCAGCTGTGCCTGCATCGCCAGCGTAGCTCCCCCCTCGTATTCGCTCCCAAAGGAGTTAGAGAGCTGCTGCAACCACTCGCTGACATCCAACGCGCCCGGGAGTTCCACAAGGCCCACGGTCCCCGCGGTGTCCACGAGCTCGCAGATGGCCACCACGAAGACTGCTTTTGTGGCTTCGGTGGCACCGATGACGGTCTTTGCGTTCACGAAGTAGGTGCCGGCGGGGATCGTCTTGGTGACGACGACGTCGCCTTTTTCGCTCAGCGCGAGGTTGACTGGGCCAAGATCGAAGCTCGAGTAGTCGGCGCCGACTCCGTTCGCACCCGGCGCACCGGGACTACCTGGCGCACCGGGGCTTCCGGCTGTGCCTGGAGTGCCGGCCAGTCCCGCGACGCTCCAGGACACCTTGCGTTCTCCGTGCTTGCACTTGGTCTTTGCGGTGACCAACCTCATCGCACCGCTCTTGTTGTTCACGCACGTGGAGATCTTTGCGGGACTTGACGCCAACGCCGCTGCGGGCACGAGCAGCGAGATGGCTGCTGTCACGCAGATGGGCGTAGTGGACAGCACTGCACGGATACGTCTTGACATGGACTCTGCCTCCGCTGGTCGATGGGCGAGCCGCGCCCTCCAAGGGCACGGCTTCGCCAATTCTCCACGGCAGGGAGGTCGTTCAGACGCCGAGGATCTGCGCGGCGAGAATGGCGGCGTTGCGTGGGTTGTCCAAGCCAACGCACGCTACGGGGACGCCGGGGGGCATCTGCACGATCGACAGGATCGAGTCGAGCCCGCCGGCCGCGGTCAGACGCCCCGACAGCGGCACACCGACAACGGGCAGGTCCGTGTGCGCTGCCACGGCACCAGGCAGCGCGGCGGAGATGCCGGCGCCGGCGATGATCACGCGTAGGCCGCGCATGTGCGCGTTCTTGGCGTATTCGGCCACGACGTCGGGTTCACGGTGGGCGGACATCACGCGAACCTCGTGCATGATGCCGCGCTCCTCGAGCTCCTTGGCGGCCTTCTCCATGATCTCCATGTCGCTCTTGGAGCCCATCACGATGCCCACGAGCGGCGTGTCCACATCGATGTCGTCAAGTTGCGCCTGCACTTCGGCTTCGCCCATCGGCTCAGGCACGAGCGAGATCCCGGGAGTTCCTGGTGGCCGACCCTCCATGTCCCCCACGTTACAGAGCCAGCGAGGAGATGAAGTCGTCGATGGGGATCGCCGACAGCGTCTCGTAGCGGGCGGTACCGCGCGAGCCCAGCTCCAGCGAGACCTTCGCCATGGTGCCGTCGTCGGGCGCTTCCACCACGGAGATGAAGTCGACGTGACCGAGCGTCGCCCACTGCGCCTTGACAGTGGCGCCGAGCTGCTCGACCTCCTTGTTGACCTCCTTGATCCGCTGCGGGTTGTTCTTGACCGTCTGCACCCCCTCGGGTGTGAGGGTCGTGAGCAATACATACGTGGGCATGGCGTGGCCTCCTCCAGAGATCGGCATCACGGGCTGGGCGGACATCCGCCGTATGCGGTTTTACCCGATCGTGCCGACGATCGCCAACAACTACGACCGCCGGCCACGATCTGGAGGCGCTACATGTTTTCGGTCGTTTTGACCGCCACGATCTGCGAGAACGCGGCGCTGAACTTCTGTCCGCTCGGGTCCGAGGTGAGATCGGAGCACACGAGCGATAGCCCGGCGGCCGCTTTCACGGTCACTGCCGCCTCCAGAGAAAGCGTCGTTTCGCCGATGAATGTCCCGGGTACCTCTTCTACGAGTTCTGTGTCCCAGCCGGAGCTATCAACAACCGCCCCTGGGCCGCCGTCGAGGAGTTCGCAGACGACCGCAGCCCTGACGGGCGTTGTCGCGGTGGAAACGACGACCGTCTTAGCGGACACGATATAGCTACCAGCGGGCACCGGCTTGGTGAGGATCGTGTCTTCTTTCTTGCCGGTGAAGTTTTCGGACGTAGGGTTACTAGCTGAGTATCCAGCTACGGCCCCATTTGTGCCGTTTGTTCCATTCGTGCCGTTTTTGCCGGCCGGACCCGTTTTGCCGGTTGGGCCGGTTTTACCGGTAGCCCCGTTCCTACCGGCTGGCCCTGGCGTGTTCCAGAAGATCCGTGTCTCGTGCCGGTGACAGCGCGGCAGATGCGTGAACACGCGGGCTGCGCCGGTGTGCCGGTTGACGCACGCGAAGATGGTCGCAGCACCCGCCTGCGGCGCGGCGGCCAGCGCCGCGATCGACAACGCCGCAAGCGCTCCGATGATGGGGGCGAGACGGCGACTCGTGAATGATGCGTGCATAGGACTGCTCCTCCTTGGTTTTATCGACTGATCGCTGCTTGCGACAGTTCCCACCTGCGACAGTTCCCACCTGCGAAACGCGCCCAGCCCCCGCAAACTGGCAGGGTCCGTAGACGAATTTCGTCGGGGCATGCTCGCAGCTTCGCCGCTAGGCGTGTCAACACAGGCCCTGGCATACAGTCGCGGCGGGGCGGTGGCGCGGGCCCGGCAACGCTCAGGAGATCGCTCCGAGCTAGCCCGCCGTCGCTGCCTCGAGTGCGACTTTCTCGAGCGCCAGCTCGCCTTCACGCGTGTCCACATTGACGCTGTCGCCGGTGCGGATCTCGCCGGCGAGCAACGCCAGCGCGAGGCGGTCGACAAGCTGCTTCTGGATCACCCGTCGCAGTGGACGGGCGCCGTATGTGGGGTCATAGCCGAGGTTGCCGATCAGCTCGCGTGCGTTGGCGGTGAGCGTCACCTGCACGCCCCGCTCGGCCACGCGCTCGATCACGAGCGCGACCTGCAGGTCGACGATCTCTGAGATCTGCTCGCGCGTGAGCGACTCGAAGCGCACGATGTCGTCGAGGCGGTTGATGAACTCGGGCTTGAAGTACTCGAGCAGCGAGGTGCGCAGTTCCGCGTCGCGGCTGGCTGCGGAGCCGCTGCCCTCACCGGTGCGCAGGTTGGAGGTCATGATCAGCACGGTGTTCTTGAAGTCGACCGTGCGGCCCTGACCGTCGGTCAGGCGCCCATCGTCCATCACCTGCAGCAGCGCGTTGAAGACGTCGGGGTGCGCCTTCTCGATCTCGTCGAGCAGCACCACCGAGTAGGGACGCCGCCGCACCGCCTCGGTCAGCTGGCCGCCCTCTTCGTAGCCGACGTAGCCAGGGGGCGCGCCGACGAGCCGCGAGACGGAGTGTTTCTCCATGTACTCGGACATGTCGATCCGGACCATGGC
>DATBYJ010000242.1:0-3580 GCA_036513795.1 Solirubrobacteraceae bacterium
TCGGCCGCCGGCTCATGGTGGCGCATGTACTTGAAGGTAGCGTCCGCAAATCCGGTAATCACGTGCGAATTACCGTGCAACTCGTGCGGGCCGACAATGGCTACCACATCTGGTCGGAGACCTATGACCGTACTCTTGACGACATCTTCAAGGTACAGGACGAGATTGCCGGCGAGATCGTGAGAGTGCTCAAGATATCCCTGGGTGCAAACGAACTCCCGCGTACCGTCGCTGCGCAAAACTCTGAAGCGCACGTGCTAGTACTCCAGGGGCGGTTCTTGATGAACCGTGGCGCTCCGGATGACTGGTCCAGGGCCGTAGGCTACTACCAGCAGGCGGTTCAATTGGACCCGAATTCGGCTCCCGCGTGGGCGGGGCTATCCATGGCACTGATTCTCATTAGCATGCCGAGTGGAGGTCTGCAGACCGGGCGGCTGTTGCAAGAGGCCCGGGCGCCGGCTCTGCAGGCCGCAGAACGCGCGATAGCGCTCGACGCAAAGCTCGCCGAAGGTCATGCGGCGCTGGCGTACGTTCGCTACCTCTTTGACTGGGACTGGTCCGCGGCTGAAGCGGAATGTGACCAGGCCCGCACACTCGATCCTGCCGGCACGTGTGGTCTTCTGGAAGGAAATCTAGCCGCAGTGCGCGGTAATCTGGGCGATGCACTCGCGCTTTGGAAGCAGGCTGCGGCAAATGATCCGCTGAACACATTTGTCCTGGGGAGTCTGGCGTTCGGCTACTACGCGGTGGGGCAATTTTCGGAGGCTGAGGCGAACGCGCGTAAAGTCACGGAACTGTCTCCGACGGCGCCGGGGTCGCACACGAATCTGGCTCAGATGCTGCTGGCCCAGGGCAAGCAGGATGCCGCCTTCGCTGAGATCGACAAGGAATCCGATGCGGGCTTTCGGGCCTGTTCACTGGCGCGGGCGTACGCCGTGCTCGGGCGCAGAGCCGAGTCTCTCGCGGCTATTGCGCTTGTTGAGAAGAGCTTCGCGTCGAATGAGCCCTACAACATCGCGACGGTTTATGCACTTCTGGGGGAGCGCGATCAGGCGTTCTCTTGGTTAGAACGAGCTTATCAGCGACATGACTCGGCGGAGCTTGTGGGATTCCCACCGATTACGGTTGACCCGGATATTAAGAGCCTTCGCGGTGATCCTCGCTACAAGGCGTTGCTACGGAAGATGAATTTGCCGAATTAGCGGCTCCAAGAAGCGTGTTGAATAAATTCAACATCTCCCCCGCCGACCTTCGCAAGATTCAGCGAGAGAACGCGCTCACGCTGGTGCCGCGATTCAAATCCTGAGAGGTCGTTCGCGCCGCTCGAACTCAAGGCTGGACGGCAAGGTCACTGATGACGGGCAGAACCCTGCCCAATACTTGGGCTCGCCACGATTACCTGCAGGCGAACACGACACGGGTCGTGGACATTTGCGCCTTCGGACATGCCTGGTCATCGAACGTGTCCACGACGGCCTCCTTGCCACTCTTCTCGCAGTAACTATCTGCCGCCCGAGTCGCGGCTACCTGCGAATTGGTTATGCGGTCGTCCGAGCATGCAGTGACGCTGTGCATACCGTCGCCCAGGTCCTTAACCCGCTCGCCTGCACAGCCCCCCAGGATCAAAAGGAGCACTAGCCAGTACTTCACGACGGCACCTCCGGTTACGCCAATCGTAACGGGGCCGCTCAGCCGCTCTCAGCGCGGGATGCTGATCCTGAGACCTATGTCACGCGAGCCAGATAGTTTCTTTGACCGAGGAGCGCTTCGAGCAGCTCCGCCGTAACCGATTACCAGTGCAGATCCGTCAGCAGCCCCGCGTAGACCTCGATCCCGTCCCACAGATTTCCGATCCGCAGGTTCTCGTTTTGGGCGTGCTGGTTGTCGTCGTAATTGGCGATGCTGACACCGACCATGGGCACCTGGAGCTGGCCCACGATATCGGCCATGCCAGAGCTCGCACCGACAATCGGCAGCTCGATCGGTCGATAACCGACCGTGCGACCGATCGAGGCGACTACGGCCTTGGAGGCGGGCAGGTCGAGCGAGGTCTTGGTGGCGATTGCTCCGCCTTTGTCCCAGACGACCTTGACGATCCTGGAGTGCGAGAGGCGGGTCTGAAGGTCCGGCTCGTCGCGCACGATGAACCAGTCCTGCCGGGTGAGGTAGTTCTCGAGCAGCTCGCGCGTGTGCTCGGGCGTCTCACCAGGGGCGAGGCGAAAATCGAAGGAGGCATCGGCCTGCGTCGCTATGGCGTTCGCGGCGGCCGGGCCCTCGTCGCCCCCGTGGATGGCGCGCACATTCAAGGTGGGTGCGAGATAGCCGTCGGCCAGGCGCGCGGGGCCGACGTTGCGGCCCAGGCCCAGCGCGTACTTCAGCTGGTCCTCGACGGGCGGCATGGCCGCAAACGCTGCCCGGTCCGCGGCCGAGACTGGCGCGACGTCGTCGTAGAAGTGCGGAATGAGGATATGACCCTCGTCGTCGCGAAGGCTCGCGATGAGGTTAGCGATCATCACCGATGGGCTCGGCGCCCAGCTGCCGTAGTGGCCGTCGTGCAGCGGCCTGGTCGGCCCGTAGACGGTCATGGTCAGGCTCGCGATGCCGCGGTTGCCGAAGTTGACCATCTGCTTGCCACTCTGGTGCATCGGCCCGTCGCCCATGATCATGAGGTCGCACTTCAACAGCTCGAGGTTCTTGGCGACCAGCGTCGAGAAGTGCGGGGATCCCTGCTCCTCTTCGCCCTCGTAGAGCAGCTTGATGTTGACCGTCGGCTTGATGTGTACGGCCTTGAGCGCATCGAGCGCCGAGAGCATGGCTTGGACCGTGGCCTTGTCATCGCCTGCAGAGCGGGCGAAGAGCCGCCAATCCGGATCGAGGCGGCCAGTCGCCTTTTGCCAGTCGACGGGCTTGGCCTCGGGAAGGGCGGTGCGCATCGACGGCTGAAACGGGCTCGAGATCCAGCCCTTCTGGGCGATCGGCTGGCCATCATAGTGGGCGTAGAAGAGCACCGTACGCTTCGCGCCCGGCACCTTCATCTCGGCGAAGACCGAAGGCGGCGTGCCGGGCTCGGCGGTCAGGAGGCGGGTCTCGAAACCCCGCCCCTGCAACTGGCCTTCGATGTAGGCCGCGTTCTTCTCGACGTCGGCGACGTTGGTTGCGACGTTGGGCATCGAAAGTAACGTGATGAAATCGGCGACGATCGCCTTCTCGTGCGCCTTGCGCCAGACGCGCACGGTGTCGCGCGGACTGGTGGCCTGGGCAGACGAGATGGCCAACCCCAACGCACAGATCGCAGCTGCGCAGGGCAGCAGAGTTTCAAATCTCGCAGGCAATGTTGTACCCGGCTTGCGGCCCTGGTTGAGGCCTTCGGTCCACATCAGCCACGATCATAAAGTGCCCTGCTCATTGCGTCATGTGCACCTGGAGTCCGCCACCGCTCCCGGTGTCACTCGCCCGGGTGGTAAGTGCGCTCGGCGTGGCCCTGCAGCTGCTCCGGGTAGAAATACACCTCGCGCAGTGCGCCCGTGGCGTAGCGTACCGCCTCGTCATCGAAGTGCGGCGAGGCGGGGTGCCCGCTCAC
>DATBYJ010000243.1:0-30337 GCA_036513795.1 Solirubrobacteraceae bacterium
AGGCTCTTTACAGAAGGTCACTAGAAAGGAAGCCGCCTCATGGTTGCTCTGATCGTCATCATCGTCGTGGTCGTGTTCGCGCTGGTAGTCGCCGCGCGGACGATTCGCGTGATCCCGCAGGCGCGCGCCGGCGTGGTCGAGCGTCTGGGTCGCTACAGCCGCACGCTGGAGCCCGGCCTGACGATCGTCACGCCGTTCATCGATCGTGTGCGTCCGTTGGTGGACCTGCGCGAGCAGGTCGTCAACTTCTCGCCGCAGTCGGTGATCACCGAAGACAACGTGGTCGTGGGGATCGAGACCGTTCTCTATTTCACGATCACCGATCCGCGCTCGGCGACATATGAAATCGCCAACCCGCTGCAGGCGATCGAGCAGCTGACGGTCACAACGCTACGAAACGTGATCGGTGGTCTGACGCTCGAGGCGACGCTGACGGCGCGGGAGAGCGTCAACACGGAGTTGCGTACGGTCCTCGACGAGGCGACCGGCAAGTGGGGGATCAGGATCAACCGCGTGGAGATCAAGTCGGTCGATCCGCCACAGGACATCCGGGCGGCAATGGAGAAGCAGATGCGCGCCGAGCGTGACCGCCGCGCCGCGATCCTGACCGCCGAAGGCGAGAAGCAGGCGCAGATCCTCACCGCGGAGGGCGCCAAGCAGGCGGCCGTGCTGAACGCCGAGGGTGCCCAGCAGGCGGCAGTCCTCGATGCTGAGGGTGAGCGTCAGGCCGCGATCCTGCGCGCCGAGGGAGAAGCCAAGGCAATCGACACGGTCTTCAAAGCGATCCACGAGGGCAAACCCGACCGGTCGCTGTTGAGCTACGAATATCTCAAGATGCTGCCCGAACTCGCTGAAGGCGACGCCAACAAGGTGTTCGTCGTGCCGTCTGAGTTCGCCGAGGCGTTTGGTGGCATCGGCGAGGCACTGCGGGGACGCCACGACGGGAACGCGCCGCCGCCAGCGCCACCGACGCCGTTGCGAGCGCCCGAGCGCCCGCGCGAGCCAAACGCCTGAGATCGCTCCCCGCATACCCTCTCTCGGTACGCGGGCTGCGAGAATCAAACGCCCATGTTCGACTCACTCGCCGAGAAGCTCCAAGGCACGCTGTCTGACGTCCGTCAGCGGGGAACGCTGAGCGAAGCGGACATCGATGCAGCGATGCGCGAGATTCGCCTCGCGCTGTTGGAGGCGGATGTCAACTTCAAGGTCGTACGGCAGTTCACCTCGCAGCTGAAGGAGCGCTGCCTCGGTGCTGATGTGATCGGAGGGCTGAACCCTGGCCACCAGGTGGTGAAGCTCGTTGCCGAGGAGCTCACGGAGTTGATGGGGGGCTCTCCCGTCGGAGGGGCAGCAGAGCTGAGCTTCTCACCGCGCCCACCGACAGTGATCTTGATGGCTGGGCTCCAGGGGTCCGGTAAGACCACCGCCACCGCGAAGCTCGCTCGCTACCTGCGCGAGGAGCACTCATCCACCGTGGCGTTGGCGGCGTGCGACGTATATCGCCCGGCGGCAGTTGAGCAGCTCGTGAAAGTAGGCGCACAGGCGGGGGCGGCAGTGTATGACTGGGGCCCGCCCACCGTCGACCATGACCCGGTGGAGATCGCCAAGTGGGCGCTGGAGCGCGCCAAGACGGAGGGCAAGGACGTCCTCATCGTCGACACCAGCGGACGTCTGCACGTCGATGAGCAGCTGATGGCCGAGCTCGTGCGGATCCGTGACGCGGTCAAACCACACGACATCCTGTTGGTCGTCGACGCGATGACAGGACAGGATGCGGTCAACGTGGCGGAGAGCTTCGCTGAGGCTGTGCAGTTCGACGGCGTGATCATGAGCAAGCTCGACGGTGATGCTCGCGGCGGCGCGGCGCTGTCAGTCAAAGCCGTCACTGGCAAGCCAATCATGTTCGCGTCCACAGGGGAGAAGTTGGACCAGTTCGAACGCTTCCATCCCGACCGTATTGCCCAGCGGATCCTTGGGATGGGTGATGTGCTGAGCCTGATCGAGAAGGCCGAGCGCCAGTTCGATGAGGACGACGCGCTGGCGCTCGAACGCAAGCTGCGTCGCAACGAGTTTGGGCTGGACGATTTCCTCGACCAGCTGAAGATGGTGCGGAAAATGGGCCCGCTGACGAGCATCCTGGGGATGATCCCGGGGTTTGCCGGCCACCAACTTCAGAACATGAAGGTCGACGAGCGTGAGCTCGACAAAATCCAGGCGATTATCCTGTCGATGACGCCTGAGGAGCGCCGTCGTCCGGAGCTGATCAAGGGGTCGCGCAGACTGCGGATTGCGCGTGGGTCAGGGACCAACGTCCAGCAAGTCAATCGCTTGGTTAAGCAGTTTGGGCAGATGCGCAAGGTAATGCGCCAGGTCGGGCGCGGCAAGATGCCTGACATCGGCGCGCTAATGCGTGGCGCGCGCTGAGAGGCGCCTCCGAGCCGGTCGGTCCGCTTCGGCCGTTCACACCGTCTAAGCTCTCTGGCGCGATGTGTATGCCGAGGCTGTGCGAGTGAGCGCCATGCACGTCAAGATCTTGTAAGCAGCAGAGAGGAAACCGTGGCAGTCAGGCTGAGGCTCACGCGAGTGGGCGGCAAGAAGGACCCAATATGGCGCGTAGTGGTCGCCGATCAACGCTCGCCGCGTGACGGTCGCGTGATCGAGACGATCGGCCATTACAACGCGCAGACAGACCCCTCGACGATCGTGATCGATGAGGATCGTGCACGCAGTTGGCTTGCGAGAGGCGCCCAGCCATCGGACACAGTCAGAAAGCTGCTGCGCATCCAGGGCATAGATACTCGGACCAGCTAGCGGAGTGCTGACGCGCGCGGAGATGGCAAGCGAGACTCCCAAGCGGCTGCTCGAGTACCTGGCTGAAGGCTTGGTCGATGATCCTGAGGCTGTGACGGTCGAGCAGTTTGAGGAGGACGACGGCACGACAGTGCTTGAGCTGTGCGTTGGCGCCGATGACTACGGCAGGGTCATCGGTCGCGGCGGTCGGACAGCCCATGCGTTGCGTACCGTCGTTAAAGCCGCAGCGGCGGGCGAGGGCTCGCACGTGCTCGTCGACATCGTCGATTGACAAGCGAGCCGGTCGCACCGAAGACGGGTGCTGCATCTCGTCAGGTGCCCGAGAGTGTGCCGGCAGGACGGGTGGGGCGCCCGCACGGTCTCGATGGGAGCTTCTATGTAACGCGCCCACGCACGCGGCTACTCACGCTCGGCGCGGCGCTGGTGGTTGCCGATCAGCCGACAACGATCGTCCGCCGCGCAGGCACCGACGAGCGCCCGATTGTGCGCCTGGAGGGAATTGACGATCGCAACGCCGCCGAGGCAATGCGCGGATCAGAGCTACTCATCAGCGGTGGCGATGCGCCCGCCCTTGGTGAGCAGGAGTGGTGGGCACACGAACTCGAGGGGTGTGATGTGGTTGACGGTGAGCGGCTGTTGGGGACCGTCAGCAAACTGATCGAGCTGCCCTCGTGCGAGGCGCTCGAGGTGAGTCCTACAGGCGGTGGGGAAGTTGTGCTGGTGCCGTTGGTCAGAGACGCGATCCGCGGTGTGCTTCCAGCGCAAAGACGCATCGAGGTCGATCTCGACTTCCTTGGCCTAAGTGCAGCCGCTGAGACCCACGAGCGGCGACCAGCTGAGCAGCAGCGCCAAGATCACGGCGACACAGGTGCAGACGCGTGAACATCGACGTCTTCACGCTGTTCCCCGACTGGTTTGAGTGGTTCTCAACCCAGCGCCACGTCGCCAACGTCCTGGCTGGTGGCTCACAGCTTGCGTTTGTGAACCCGCGGGATCACACGCCGCTGAGTGGCGGCCAGGTCGACGACACGCCCTTCGGAGGCGGCGCTGGGATGGTGCTGCGGGTCGATGTGCTCGACATTGCGTTGCGCGCCCACTACGGCATCGATCCAGTAGAGCTGCGATCACGCCGGCGTGTGATCGCGCTTGCGCCGAGCGGGCGGCTCCTCGACGAGCAGCTCGTCAACGAGCTCGCTGCTGAGCCGTCGCTGACGCTCCTGTGTGGTCGTTACGAGGGCTTTGATGAGCGCATCCTGGAGCACTTTGCCAGCGACGTCGTCTCGATCGGACGCTACGTGCTGAGCGGCGGCGAGCTAGCCGCGATGGTGCTGTGCGACGCGGTACTGCGCAAGCTGCCGGGTGCGCTCGGGCACGAGCACTCCGCGCGGGAGGAGTCCTTTAGTGCTGCCCTCGACGGACACCCTGAGTATCCTCATTACACCCGTCCCGCCGAATACCGCGGCTGGCGCGTACCGGAGGTGCTCCTGTCTGGCCACCATGAACGAATCGAGCAATGGCGGCACGAGCGCAGCCGCGAACGCGGGGGCCTGAACCCGTCCTCGGAGAACCCCAGCCGGTGAGCTTTCGTGGCCTAGTGAAGCGAACTGAGTCGACGGTCCGCTACCATTGCACCTCGCGCTGACCGGGACTCGTTCTCGGGGCCTGTTGGGCCAGAAAAGGCGCGCCCTCCTTATCCGTTATGAGCAGCGTTATCGCAACCATCGAGCGCGCGCAGTTGCGCCGCGTCCCAAACTTCGCGCCGGGCGACCGCGTCAAGGTTCACTTCCAGGTGATCGAGGGCGCTCGCCGCCGTGTACAGGTCTTCGAGGGCGTTGTCATCAAGCGTCAGGGTCACGGTGCGCGCGAGACCTTCACGGTCCGTAAGCAGTCTTTCGGTGTTGGCGTGGAGCGCATGTTTCCGGTGCACTCGCCGAAGATCGAGCGGATTGAGCTGGCTGCCCGTGGCGACGTGCGCCGCGCCAAGCTCTACTACCTGCGCGACCGCGTCGGCAAGCGTGCGCGTGTGCGCGAGCGTCGCTATACAGGGCCCGAGCAGGCGGTCGAGCCTGGTTTGCTTGAAGATCCGACGCTTGATGAGGTGGTGCAGGAGCCGGATACACAGGCGTCCGACACAGATGTTGGCGCTGAGACGGTCCTCGAGCAGGGCACAGATCAGGCGCAGGATGGCGAGCAGGTAGGTAATGGGTCCGCTGAGGGGGGTAGTGAGGAACAGGCGACCCAAACGGAGGCCGAGGTGGCACCGGAGGCAGCTGCGTCGAGCGCAGAGGCCGCTGATACCCCCTCCGACGCTGGTGACGCCGAGGCAGGCGCTCCCAGCGATACGCAGGCGTGAGCCCTGGCGCCAAGACCGAGGAGGGCGAGAGTGCGCCCGCAGGTCGGGGGAAACGCGCGAAGGCGAACACCGACGCCAGTGTGATGTCCACGGGGACGGGCGGCAAAGGCGCCAAGCGTTCCAAATCGACGCTCGGCTCGATCGTTGAGTTGGTCGTGATTATCGCCGTTGCGCTTGGTTTGGCGCTGGCGATCCAGGCCTTCATCATCAAGCCGTACCGCATTCCCAGTGGCTCGATGGAGCCGACGTTGGCGGTCGGTCAGCGCGTGCTGGTGAACCGTATTGCCACGGACTTCAGCGAACCGCATGTCGGCGAGATTGCAGTTTTCCATCCGCCGGAAGGTGCCGAGCAGGAGGAGTGCGGGCCGAGCCCGCATGTGATCAAACTCGGCGAAGCGCCCTGCGCCTCCCCGGTGCCCAAGCAGTCAAGTGTCAACTTCATCAAGCGTGTGGTCGCCGGCCCGGGCGATGAAATTTACATCAAGGAAGGTCACGTCTTCCGCAAGGCCGCTGGTAAGAGCCAGTTCGTCCGCGAGCAGGATTCCTACATCCGGGCCTGTGGCGAAAGTCCGGAGTGCAACTTCCCCAAGCCGATCAAGGTTCCGCCCGGACACTGGTTCATGATGGGGGACAACCGTGGCGAATCCGACGACAGCAGGTTCTGGGGACCAGTTCCCACTGGATGGATCATCGGACAGGCCATCGCCACCTATTGGCCCCCTGACCGGATCGGCAGCCTCTAGCGATATCGACGTGGGCGTCAAGCGCACGGCGTCCAGCTCTGGCTCATCGGCACGCGCCCGGCGCCGTGCCCGCCGCGCGGGTAGCGGCAAGCGGTTGTTCGCGTTCGATCGCCGCCTTGAATCCCGGCTCGTGGCGGGGGCGGATGAGGCCGGCCGCGGATGCCTTGCAGGGCCGCTCGTGGCCGCGGGCGTGCTGTTCGACTACGAGGCGATAACCACACGTGAGTTGCGTGCGCTCGGAGCGCTGAACGACTCAAAGCAGCACAGCGCACAGGCCCGTGAGGAGCTCTATCCGCTTGTCATGCGCAGCGCCGCCAAGGTTGTGGTCGTGTCGCGATGCGTACGCGGGATCGACACAAGGGGCCTGCACAAGACGAATCTGGCCGCACTACGCGACGCACTTCGTGCGGTGACCGCCGATGTCTCAGGGGAGGTACTGTGCCTGGTCGATGGTTTCGCGGTTGCCGAGTTCGAGCATCCGCAGCGGGCGATTGTCGACGGTGACGCCACCAGCGCAGCGATCGCGGCCGCGTCGATTGTTGCGAAGGTCACCCGCGATCGCTTCATGCAACACGCTGACGCTCAACACCCCGGCTGGAGCTTCGCCGAGCACGTCGGCTATTCCACGCCAACGCACCGTGACGCGATCCTCCGCCAGGGTGTTTCGCCACTGCACAGGATGTCCTTCCAGTCGCTGGCGTATCAGCAGTTGGCTTTGTAGCGGCCGGACTCACCACGCCCCCTCAACATGATCGAGGCGCAGCAGTCGTCCCTGTCCGTCGACGATGACGCCGACGGCGTCGAAGCGAATCGTATGGGCGGTGGGGCGGAGGTGTTTGCCCTCATTCAGCCACGCGACCGCAAGTCGCCGCAGACGGGCACGCTGGCGTGGACGCAGCCATGGCAGCGGCTCCTGATCGGCGCGCACGCGCCGATCGCGCGAGGTGACGCGGCGCGTCTTGACCTCGGCGAAAACGAGTGTCACGCCATCGAATGCGATCAGGTCGATCTCGCCTGTGCGGGTACGAACGTTGCGAGCGACGATCGTGAAGCTGAGCCGCTTGAGGTGCGCCGCGGCGAGGTCCTCGCCCAGCCGTCCTGTCGCGCGGCGCGCGTCCGCCTGCTTATCCGCATGTTGCGCCTGTGGTGACGGCCGCTTGGATTGCTGGGGATGTCGCTCGGATTGCTTGGGATGCCGCTCGGGGAACACCACCGGCACGCTAGGCCGACAAATGTCACACCGGGGTGTCTTGTGTGCCTATTTAGTGTCGTGATTGTGCCGAGAGTGTGTCTCTTTGCCGCTCGACCGGCATAGCGTCCGGGCGGTGCTCCCCGGTTGGGTGCCCGTGGTTAGTGCTGCGGAACTGGCGAGAAGCAGGCTTGGAAGGTCGCTACGCGCTGACTGTCTCACGCGCCTGCGAGCGCCCTGTTGACCTGCGGCTTCTAGCTGCACGGCGGGTCGGCGTGGGGCGCTCGGAACGGTCGCTTTCGGCTTTCTCGGCGTCGCTGACGGCCCAGGCGAGACGCTCCACGAGCTGCGAGGCGGCGTGGTTGGTGCTGAGGTGCACCGAGCGAACCTGCTCGTCGAGCAGCACTGGTGTCTCCTCGGCCAAATCAGGTGAGGTGGGGTCGGCCATGACGATGATTCTGGGCATCGGCTTTCCTTTGCTGGAGGCTTGGCTGTTCAAGGATGAGGATAGGAAGTCGCGGTTGGCGTGTGCGCTGGTTCGCGGCTCCGTCGCCTACTAATCACCACTATCTATATCAAAATTATGCAGAATTAATAGGGCGGATGATCTCCGCCGCGGCGAGTGCGGGCTCCAGGCAGTAGCTGGCGGGCATCAGGCACGTCGCTCGCGTAGCCTGCCTACGGTGAACGACGATCCGAACGGCTCCGTAGCGGCGTCCCTCCAGGGCGCGCCTGCGCCGCCACACCCCAGCGCACGCAGGGAGGAAGGCGAGTCCGGAGGGCCACGCTCGCTGGATGGTGTGAGTAGCTTCATGGGGTTGCGCTGGGAGGACCCAGAGACAGTTCGTATGACGATTCGCCCCGAGCTGATCAACGGCGGCGGGCTGCTCTCTGGGGTAGCCACATATGCGATGGTCGACTACTGCATGGGCTCGACCTTGTGGGTGCAGACAGCGGAGAATGAGCGCATTGCGACAATCTCGATCTCGATCAACTACGTGCAGACGGCCACCGCGGGCGAGGTCATCTGCAAGACGGTGCTCGACCGTCGCAACCGCACTGTTGGGATCATGAAATCTGAGGTGCGCCACGAGGACGGCCGATTGCTGGTGACCGCCGTTGGGAGCTACTCGATCCGCGTACCGCCGGAGTTGCGCTGACGCCGAGAGTGCTCACGATCGCCGGTTCGGATTCCGGCGGTGGGGCCGGTATCCAGGCCGACCTGAAGGCATTCGTGCGCTGCGGTGTGCACGGCATGAGCGCGATCACAGCGATCACCGCGCAGAACACACTTGCTGTCACAGACGTCCATCAGGTGCCGCCGGAGATGGTGCTCGCGCAGGTGCGCGCGGTCGTGTCAGACATCGGTGTGGATGCCGTCAAGGTGGGCATGCTCGGCAGCGCTGAGGTCGCACTGGCGGTGGCACACGCACTGGACGAGCTGCCGCCAGGCACGCCGATTGTGGTCGATCCGGTGATGGTTGCCGAGTCGGGTGCGCGGCTGCTTGCTGCCGATGCCCAGGAGGTGCTCGTGCGGGAGATCCTGCCGCGGGCGAGCGTGCTCACCCCGAACGTCCCCGAGGCCCGCGTGCTCGCCGGCAGTCAGCTCCCGGGCGCTGTCGACGGTGCAGTTGTCGAAGCTCGCTCCGGCGAGGACTCGCCCGAGGAACATTCATCCGGCGAGGATCTCGCCCAGGAAGACGCGGAGCTGGAGGCGCTGGCGCGAGTCGTGCTGGCCTTGGGTCCGCGCGCGGTCGTGCTCACCGGTGGGCATCGCGCTCGGGCTGTCGATCTGTTCCTAGACTCCAGCGACGGCTCGGTGGTGCTAATCGGGGGCGAGCGTTACCCCGACGGCGCTGCGCATGGATCGGGCTGCACGCATTCCTCGCTGCTAGCAGCTCAACTGGCGCTCGGCCATACGCCACTTGAGGCTGCCCGCCGCGCTCGCGCGCTTGTTGGGGAGGCCGTGGCGCACGGTCTGCGCGACGTCGGCGCGGGTGCCGGCCCGGTAGATGTGATTGGCCTTGGCGCTCTGCGCGGCAGCTGACGATTTGCGCGCATCCGTTTGCCATAATCAAACGACGATGAAGCTCCTGCGTATGAAGCCGGGTCATGGTGAGATCGTGCTCGCTGAGGGTGACGTCGAGGTACCGGAGCAGGAGCAGGAGCTGATCGAGGCATTTCGACGCGAGTTGGACGCGGGTATGTGGGCGGCCGTGCCCACTGCCACCCCCGGCGGTCGCCGTGAGGCTGAGCTGGTGAAGAGCTTCGACGAAGTGCCGCGTGACGCAGAGCGCGTGATCTTCTTTCCGCGGGCTGCCGGCGGAGCGCCACCGGCAGCCCGCTAGCCGGCAATGGGCCTCCCGCTGGGCACAGCTACGGTGGTGCTCGTGGTGCTGTTGTGGGAGCTCGCGCGACCCACGTTCAAACGCACGCTCACGCGCCTTCAGATGTTGTGGCGCGAACGCCAGCGCGGTCGCATACCAGCCGGTTATGACCCCGGGCGTGAACGTCGTGCCGAGCAGCGTGCGCGTGCGCTTTTGCGCTCGTGTGTGAGCGCGCGCGACTGGGCGATGTACCGTGACCTGGGCTTCCTGCGCGTGTGGGGTGGGTTGGGCGATCACGGTCGCGGCTCGGGCGCTGCATACGCCTATCTGATCTACCCGCACAAGCCGATCGTCGCTTACATGCCGCAGACCGGCGAGCTGCTGAACGAGTACTGCGTAGCGTTTCCCGACCTGACCAAGCCGTATGGCAGCTCGCGGCTACCCGACTCCGACGACGTGCTGGCCAAGTGGATGGCGTTGACGGCCGATGAGCGGCGGCTGGTGGGGGAGGCGAATATGCACCTGCCGGGACGCCAGGTCGACCCGGATAGGGTCAGGCGTGACATTGTGCGGCTGCGTTGTTGGGAGCAGCAGTTGGCGCGCGAGCCGATCCAGTTCAGTAGAGGGTCTGGGTCGGACGGCGTTGACCCGGATAACATCCGCGCCGCGTGAGCACTCCCAGCACCTTCGACGTCAAGCACCGCAGCCGCGCTCTCACCGAGGGGCCTGAGCGTGCGGCCGCGCGCTCCTACCTGCACGGGATCGGCTACTCGGCGGAGGATCTAGCGAAGCCGATCGTGGGAGTCGCGCACTCGTGGATTGAGACGATGCCCTGCAACTTCAACAACAGGGTGCTGGCGGCGAAGGTCAAGGAGGGCATCCGCGCCGCCGGCGGGACGCCGATGGAGCTCAACACAATTGCGATCTCAGACGGCATCACGATGGGCACCGCGGGTATGCGCGCGTCTTTGGTTTCACGCGAGCTGATCGCCGACTCGATCGAGCTGGTCGCCTCAGCCCATGCTTTCGACGCGCTAGTCACGATCTCCGGTTGCGACAAGACGATCCCGGGAACCGTGATGGCGCTAGCGCGGCTGAACATCCCTGGCCTGATGCTTTACGGCGGCTCGATCAAGCCCGGCCACTACAAGGGCGCGGAGGTAACCATCCAGCAGGTGTTCGAGGCCGTGGGCGAGCTCGCCGCCGGCAAGATCACCGAGCAGGAGCTGCACGAGTTGGAGGAAGCGGCATCGCCCGGTGCGGGCGCGTGCGGCGGGCAGTTCACCGCCAACACGATGGCGATGGCGTTCGAGGCACTGGGAATCTCGCCGGCGGGCGCTGCGATGGTTCCGGCCGAGGATGGGCGCAAGCTCGAGGTCGCAAAGGGCTGCGGCGAACTCGTGATGGACGTCCTTCGCCGAGGACAGCGCCCGAGCGACATCATCACCAAGCCGGCGCTCGAAAATGCGATCGCCGCAGTCGCCACCAGCGGAGGCTCAACCAACGGCGTGCTGCATCTGCTGGCGGTGGCGTACGAAATGGGAGTGCCGCTGGAGATCGATGAGTTCGAGGTGATCTCCGAGCGGACACCGCTGCTGTGTGACCTGCAGCCCGGCGGGAAGTACGTGGCGACTGAGCTCTATGAGGCGGGCGGCGTGCCGCTCGTGCTGGCGCGGCTGAAGGAGGCGGGGATCCTCAACGCGGACGCGCCGACGGTCACGGGTAGGACGATCGGCGAGCACGCCGACGAGGCGGTTGAGACCGACGGCCAGCCTGTGGTGCGGCCACTCAGCAACCCGATCAAACCCACCGGTGGCTTTGCCATTCTGCGAGGCAATGTGGCGCCTGACGGCTGCGTGGTGAAGCTCTCAGGCCATGAGCGACGCAAACACGTGGGGCCCGCCCGTGTGTTCGACGGCGAGGAGGACGCCATGAAAGCGGTGCTCGCACACGAGCTAAAAGCGGGCGATGTGGTGGTAATCCGCGCGGAGGGACCCGCCGGCGGCCCCGGCATGCGCGAGATGCTGTCGGTCACAGCCGCGATCATCGGAGAGGGGATCGGCGCGGACGTTGCGCTTATTACCGACGGTCGCTTCTCTGGCGCATCGCGTGGCTTCATGGTGGCTCACGTCGCGCCTGAGGCCGTTCGCGGAGGCCCGATCGCGGCCATTCGGGACGGGGATGAGCTGACGATCGACGTGGACAGCGGCCGGCTGGACGTGGCGCTCTCCGATGAAGAGATCGCCGCACGGGTGAGCGCCTACAGCCGCCCCCCACGTGCCGACGAGCACGTTGACGTGGCCATCCAGAAGTACGCCAAGCTCGTGGGCAGCGCCGCCCAAGGCGCCGTAGCCCGCTAGATCGCCGCTACTCAGCGATGAACTCTTCAAGCAACTCGTTGAACGCGGCTGGGCGCTCGAGCATCGACATGTGGCCGGTGTCCTCAAAGATCACTTTGCGAGAATTGGGGATCAGCTCGGCGAACACGTCAGCGTCTCTCACGGTGATGAGGCGGTCGCTGTCGCCCCACACGACCAGCGTGGGGCACGCGATCTCGGGCAGACGCTCACGGATGTCGTAGTCGAGGATTGCCTGCAGGGCCTGGATGAAGCCGGGCTTGCCCGCACCGCGCAGCTGCTCGGCAGCGAGGGCGGCTGGCAGGCGGCTGGGGTGGCGAACGACGACGTTGAGGGTGGCCTCGCGCAGGCGTGGGTGGCGGGCGACGGCGTCTGATCTGGATGCCACCCAACCGCCGCTGGCGATCAGGAGCGTCTCCAGGCGGCGAAGCGCAGGCATGATCCGTTCGCTCGCTGGCAGGGCCTGGGATGTGGTTGAGATCCCGGCGGCAGAGATGAGCACCAGGCGCTCCACCCGTTGCGGGAAGGAGATGGCGAGCTCCGCGGAGATGAATCCGCCCATCGAGTTGCCCACGACGGTGGCAGCGTCGATTTGCAGCTCGCTGAGCAGGCGGTCGAGCAGCTGTGCGTAGCGGGCCATGGTGATCGGCTCACGCGGCATCGGCGAGTACCCGAATCCGGGTAGGTCGAGTGTCACCACGCGATGCCGTTGCGCGAGCACGGGTAGCTGCTCGACCCAGTTGGCCCAACAGCCGGACAAGCCGTGTACGAACACCAATGGGGCGCCGCTGGAGGCCTGCTCGGGGCCGATGTCGATCGTGTTGACGGGCTGGCCATCGATCACAACCCAGCGCTGATGTGCACGCCAGTCGATGTCAAGCCACGGCGAGCGTCCGATGGGACCGTAGGCGTCATGATTGCCCGCCTGGTGGTGTGAGCCGTTGCCGTTGGCGTGGACGGCCGCCCGATCGGCGACGCCCTGGCTGTGGGACTGGAAGCTCATCGTCACTTGAATGTACTCCAGCTGTGCTTACGTGCTGGGTGCCTGAAGAATCGTTGTATAGCTATGGTGCCAGCGCAACGCCAACAGAGCGCGTTTAACAGGCAGGCGGAGCAACGTACGCGGCGAACTACAGCTGGACAAATGAGCGTGATGATGCAGGAAGCGGCAGTGCAAACGGGGGAGACCGTGCCAGGCGGCGCGTGGGCGCAGGCGCTCGCGCTGCTCCAAGCTGACTTGCGCAGGCGCGACTCAGCGCCGCGAACGCGCCGTGCGTACGCGATCGACCTAGAGCAGTTCGCGTGTTGGGCGGATGCTCGTGGCTTGTCTCCAGCGAGCGTCGATGCGAAGACGGTGCGTCGCTATGTGGCGCACCTGTCCGAGCGCACCCCTGCCCGTGCGGGCGCTGCGCCGAGCACGGCTGCGCGCAAGCTGGCCGCGTTGCGGGCGCTGTTCACGAGCCAGCGCGAGCATGGGCTGATCGCGCACAACCCAGCTGATCTCGTCTCCACACCACGGCGATCCTCGCCTTTGCCGCGTGTTTTGAGCGCCCGCGAGGCAGGACGGCTGTTGGATGGGATCCCCGCGTCCGATCCACTGGCCGTACGAGACGGCGCGCTATTCGAGCTTGCGTACTCGTGCGGGTTGCGTGCGGAGGAGATCGTGTCGTTGAGCTGTGCGGATGTGGATCACGATGGCGAGCAGCTGCGAGTTGAGGGCAAGGGGCGAAAGACGCGCTTCGTGCCGGTAGGTGAGCCAGCAATGGCAGCTGTGAGGCGCTACCTGGAGCGTGCTCGCCCGACGTTGGCTGATGCGGCCAGGGGCAGTGGCGCGGATGCTCTGTTCTTGAGCAAGAGCGGACGACCGCTGGGCACGAGCGACGTGCGCCGGCGGCTGCGCACATGGACAACACGTGTTGGCGTGGCAGAGGGAGCCTCGCCGCACGCGCTGCGTCACAGCTTCGCGACGCACCTGCTGGACGGAGGCGCGGACCTACGCAGTATCCAGGAGCTGATGGGCCATGCGAGTGTGTCGAGCACACAGATTTACACTCGGGTAGAGTCCGCCAGGCTTAGAAGCGCCTACGCGCGCAGTCACCCTCGGGCGTGATTGAAATGCCCAACCGCCCCTAGGGGGGATGGAACCCTGGAGACGAACGTCAAACCTATCGAGCTGCGCGAACTGTGGCGGCGCTATAAGAACGAAGGGGACGCCCGCGTGCGCGAGCGCCTGGTCGTCGCGTACTCGCCGCTGGTCAAGTACGTCGCCGGGCGCACTGCCGCGGGGCTGCCCCCGCACGTGGAGGAGGCCGACCTGATCTCCTACGGCCTCGTCGGCCTGATCTCCGCGATCGAGCGGTTCGACCTGTCGCGGGACATCAAGTTCGAGACGTACGCGATCATGCGTATCAAGGGCGCGATCATCGACGAGTTGCGCTCGCTCGACTGGGTGCCCCGTAGCGTGCGTGCCCGCGCCCGCGAGGTAGAGCGCGCGAACGCGAAGCTCGAGCACACCCTCCAGCGTGCTCCCACCGACCAGGAGCTGGCAGCGGAGCTAGGCATCACGGTTGACGAACTGAACGAATCGCTGCTGGCGATCTCGCACTCCTCAATCGTCGCGCTGGACGAGCTGTGGAGTGTCTCTGACGCGAGCGGCGACCAGGTGTCACTGATGGACACAATCGAGGATCCTGGTGCGCCCGACCCCGCGCGCGCACTGGACGTGGGTGACCTCAAGGACCGGATCGCCGACTCGATCGCCAAGCTGCCGGAGCGCGAGAAGCTAGTGATCGCCCTCTACTACTACGAGAACCTCACCCTTCGTGAGATCGGCGAGGTGCTCGGCGTGACCGAGTCACGCGTGTCGCAGATGCACACCAAGGCGGTGCTGCGGTTGCGTTCCAGGATGCAAGAGGAGTCCTTCGACGATTAGATGAAAAAGGGTGGTGCTCGCTGGGACGTGGCGTTATCGTGGCTGTACCCAGCCGAAGGAGATACTCATGCACCCCCCAGCGGATCGAATTCGCAACGTGGCCCTCGTTGGACATCGAGGGTCGGGGAAGACTGCGCTGCATGAGGCGCTGCTGTTCGAGGCGGCGGTGACGAACCGATTGGGGTCCGTGCCCGATCACACCACCGTGTCGGACTCCGACTCTGATGAGCAGGCGCGGCAGATGTCGATCTCGACCACGCTCAGCTCGTTTGCGTGGCAGGGACGCAAGATCAACCTGCTGGACACCCCCGGCGAGCCTAGCTTCGTTGCGGATGCGCTCGGTGCCCTGCGCGTGTGCGAGTCCGCCGTGTTTGTGATCAACGCGGTCATGGGCGTAGAGGTCTCGACCACACGCCTGTGGGCGCGTGCGGCAGAGCTCGACATTGCACGGATGCTGTTCGTGAACATGCTCGACCGTGAGCGTGCGGATTTCTTTCGCACGCTCGACCAGCTCAAGCGAGCGTTTGGCCCCCACGCCGTCGCCACCGAGATCCCCATCGGCGTTGAGCACGATGTGGATGGGGTGATCGACCTGGTCGATATGAAGGCATACCGTCAGGACAGCGCTGAGCGTGCAGGCTGGAGCGAGCTCGCTATCCCCGAGCGGGAGGTCACCCGCGCGCAGGAATATCGGGAGAAACTCATGGACGAGGTGTGTGAAGTCTCTGATGCGCTACTGGAGCGCTACTTGGACGGCGAGGAGATCTCCCACGAGGAGATCGTCGATGCGCTTAAGGAGGGCACCAACCACGGCAAGATTTTTCCCGTCGTGTGTGGCGTGGCCACCCGCAATCTCGGCACCACGCGACTGTTGGACGCGATCGTCGAGGATCTGCCCTCGCCCGTCAAGCACGGCTCGCTCAGGGTAGGCAATGTCGAACTCAGCCCCAACGAGAACGGCCAGCTGTTCGCATACGTGTTCAAGACCAGAGCCGACCCGTTCGCCGGGCGGATCAACCTGCTGCGTGTCTACCAAGGCGTGCTGAACGCTGACAGCCAGGTCCTCAACACGCGCGCACACGTCAAGGAGCGAATCGGCCATCTGGTGGTGTTCGCCGGCAAGGATGTCGAGCATGTACAGGAGTTCGGCCCCGGTGACATCGGTGCGGTAGCCAAGCTCAAGGAGACTCGCGCCGGCGACTGGCTGGCCGACCAAGATGAGCCCATCGACATGCCCGCGCTAAAGCTTCCCTCGCCGGTCATGGCCTTCGCAGTTGAGCCCAAAAGCCGCGGCGACGAGGACAAGGTGCTCTCCTCGCTGCGACGCTTGCAGGAGGAGGACCCCACAATAGACTTGCACCGCGACCAGCAGACTGGCGAGCAGATCGTCGCCGGGCTCTCCCAGGTGCACGTCGAAGTGATCGTCGATCGCCTACGTACGCGCTTCGGCGTGGAGGTCACGCTGAAGCCGCCGCGGGTGCCCTACCGCGAGACGATTCGCGCCGTCGCGGCCGCGCACGGCCGTCACAAGAAGCAGTCCGGTGGGCGCGGGCAGTTCGGCGACTGTCACATCGAGATCGCGCCGCTGGATGACCACGCGCATCCCACCGGCTTCGAGTTCGTCGACAACATCAAGGGTGGCGTCATCCCCGGCTCGTTCATTCCCGCGGTCGAGAAGGGCGTGCACGAGGCGATGGAAAGCGGCGTGCTGGCGGGCTATCCCGTCAAGGGTGTGCGCGTGCGCCTGTTCGATGGCGCGCACCATTCCGTCGACTCATCCGAGATCGCCTTCAAGCTCGCCGGCGCGCAGGCGATGAGACAGGCCCTCGCGCTCGCCGACCCGGTATTGCTCGAGCCGATCATGCAGGTCACGCTGTCGGTTCCAGAGGAATGCGTGGGCGATGTGATCGGCGATCTCAACAGCCGCCGCGGACGCCCGCAGGGCATGGAGCCAGCCGGTGCGATGACCGAGATCAAAGCTGAGGTGCCGATGTCAGAGATGCTCACATACGCGCCCGATCTGCGCTCCATCACGCAGGGCCAGGGCGACTACACATTCGAGTTTCTGCGCTACGAGGAGCTCCCCGCCCATCTCGCCCAAAAGGTCGTGCAGGAGGCAGGCCAGCAGCGCCCCGTGTCGAGCGTCTAGGTAGCGGTCATTGCCCTGGAGTGCAGCGCCAGCTAGTCTGGTGGGCCGATGGCCACCCGCACGATCGTCACATCACAGCCAGACGTCGAGTGCGAGGTTTGCGAACGACGCCTGCTCCGTGGCGAGCAGCCAGACGTGTTCCTTGCTGCTGGACGCCGGCGGATCGTCTGTGAGCTGTGCGCTCCCCGGGCTGCCCACGAGGGCTGGATGCGCGAGACCGACAGCCATGCGGTCAGCCTGCCACCGATGCGCTCGCGGCGCGGACGCAGCTTCTTCGACCGCTTGCGCCAGGTGACTAAGCCGCCCGGCGAGACTGCTGGCGATGCGCCGGAGCTAGCGTCAGAGCATGGGTCTCAACAAGAACAACAGTCCTATGACCTATTCGACGGTTACACCCGTGCCGGTGTCGAGCCCGTCGCTGCTAGGCCGCAACCGGACGCACAGGAGACCGACAACGGCCATCACGAGGATCAAACCCGCGAGGTGGGCGCGGGCGGCGTGATCGACTGGCGGCAAGCCGCCGCGGCTGGCGCGGCAGCGACAGGACCCGCCCCGGAATCACCGTCTGAGTACGTGCAAGAGGCGCTCGCCGTGTTCAACGCAAGCGAGTTCCCTCGCCGCGTGGCCGGCGTCACACGCTCGCTGGGGGCGCCTCTCGTCAACGTTCGCTCCGCTGAGCACCTTGCGAGCGTCGTGTCGATCGTCGTCGCCTGGGAGCTCTGCTGGTATCGCTATGAGGTTGACCTCAGCGAACCTGTGGTCGAGGCTCAAGTGATCGCCCAGGGCACCGAGCTTGCAGAGCTAGCCCGCGACGATCGTCGCCCCAACGCCAGTGCCGGCGAGTCAGGCAAGCTAGAGCTCGCATCGGTGTGACAATTCCGTGTGCCCCGCTTGCGTATTCGCGCGTGCGGAGTAACATCGAGGCCACGATGATCTACTGCGTGGTACCAAGACCCCTTGCCGACGAGCTGTATCCGAAGCTCGTGCAGCACTACAGCGACGACGAGAACGTCACCGTGATCGTCGACCGGCGTGAGTTCGACCGGCGGGCTCGTTACGCACGCTCGAACGCGTCAGCCGACGGGGATGCAACGCAGCGCCGCATCGTGCGTGACCGCCGTCGCGCCCGCGTGCCCGGCGATCTGCTGCCGCTCGCGCAAGCGTCCTAAGTCGGCTACCGTCGCCGCCAACCGACCTTCGGGCCACGTGGGGGCACGCTTGACAGTGCGCCAAACAGCTTCGTCCCCGGCGAGCTTCATACTCCAGCCGCAATGAAGCTGATCATTCACGTAGACGGAGGCGCAAGAGGCAACCCCGGCCCAGCGGCCGCCGCATGCGTCCTCAGCACTCCCACCGGCGAGGTCGTAGACGAGCAAGCCGAACTCTTGGGCAAGGTCACCAACAACGTCGCCGAGTACCGAGCCCTGCTCCTCGGCCTAGCGCGAGCGCGAGAGCTGGGCGCCACCGAGGTGGAGGTAGTCGGAGACTCCGAGCTGATCGCCAAGCAGGTCAAAGGCATGTACAAGGTCAAGCACCCATCAATGCGCCCCCTGTACATGGAAGCAATGGAAGCGTTCAGGAACTTCCAGAAGTGGTCCATCCGCACGGTGCCAAGAGCCCAGAACGCGGATGCCGACGCGCTGGTAAACGCAGCGTTGGATCAAGCCGCAGCAGCCTCCCGCTGAGCCAGGAACATCCACCGCTACCACCCAGTATCGGCCAGCGGAGGTGGGCTTCCCGCCGCCACGCCAAGCGAAAGCCTGCCAGTTCGGCGCAGCTCCTCTTCAACCAGGGGTAAGCGGAGCGGTGGGCACGATTTCGGCGCCCCACGCGAAGCGTCGGCGACGAAATCGTGCCCACCGCACAGCGTTTACCTCAACGAAGCGGCTGCGCCGATTTGGCAATAGCCAGCATCTGCGCATTGGTGAGTTCCTCGAGCAAGGTGTTGCTAAGCCAGTAGAGCACGTGTTTGGAGACCCACCCGACGATGTGGATGTGAGAGCCGTCTTCGACAATTTTGTATTCGATGCCGCCGATGTTCTGTGAGCGAGAGTGCGCGAACAGCGGCGGTCCTAGCCAGTCGGTTGCCTCGAAGTCGTAGTAGCCGCCGATTATGTTCTGCTGCCACACGATCACGTAGGCGTGGTGTGGTCTGCCGTGCTCGTCCTTGAGCGTGTACGCGCGCACCATCTGCTGTTCGGCCGGGCCGGTCTGCAGCGCCGGATACAGGGGCCGGAAGGGCACCGACAGCGATTCTTTGACCAGTTCGTCCTCGCCGCTGGAGGATGTGGGGTAGAGCCCGATCGCAGCCGGCGAGACGCTGTGGCTCGAGTGGTGGTGATGGTGGCTCGAGCTGTGCCCGCTGGAGGAGTGAGATGTCGACAGATGCGTGTGTTCACCGTCGTTGAGGAACGTGTTCAGGGTCTGCTGCTCGAGTTCTGGAGACGAGGTCACGTAGTCACCGCCGCCAGGGACCTGGTCGTCGATGTTGGTCGTGAGGAACTTCACCTGGCGCAGTGGCTTGGTCTGTGAGAACGCCACCAGCTTGCCGAGCAGGATCAGCTCGCTTGCCGACGCGGGGAAGTTTGTCCTGATCGCGTGCCCAACTGCTTTCGCCACGGTTTCGATCTGGCCGAGCTCGTTGGCCGGGTTGAGCTGCTCGCGCAGGTCGCGCAGGAAGTCCTGCTGGCGCGCTACACGTACGAGGTCATCGTCGGTGTGGCGGTAGCGGACGTAGTCCAGCGCGTTTTCGTAGCAGAGCTTCTGGTAGCCGGGCTGCAGGTTGATGGACGTGTAGTCCGTTTCCGTCGTGCCGACGTTCTCGTTGTAGTAGCGATGGTCGACCATCACGTAGGCGCAGCCGAGCGTGTCAACGACTTTGATGAAGCCCGAGAAGTTGACGTCGACGATGCCGTTCAGCTTCAGCGCCGGGAACACTTCGTGCTTGATTGTCTCCGCGGCGAGCACGCTCGCCTCGTTGGCGCCGCCGATCTGGCTGCCGATCGTATAGGCGGCGTTGATCTTTTCCTGGGTATAGACCTGGCCCGATGGCGTCGTGATGTTGACCATCAGGTCGCGCGGGATCGATAGCACCGACGTTTGTCCTTGTGCGGGGTCGAACCGCACCAGCAGGATCGTGTCGCTGTGCGGTGATGCGTCGCGTTCGCTTTCGTTCTTGGAGCCCGTGCGCCGGTCCGAGCCGAGGATCAAGAACGTCTGCGGGCCGCCACCGTATTCCTGCGTGAGCAGGCCTTTCGGCGCGCTGATGTGGCTGAGTTCAGGGAACACCTGGTGGGCGATGCTCGAGACCTCGTTCAGCGCGACGGTTGCCGTCGCGGCGCCGCTCAGCCCCACGATCACCACGCCGGCGATCAGGAAGCGCTTCCACATGCTCCACATCAACGAAGGCCCACCCTTGTCATTCATGGTGTCTAGGTACGTGGCAGCTCATAAAAAGCCCGAGGGTAGGCTGCGCGGCACCCCTCAGCCTCCGGGCCTGCGGGTGCGGCACGGTCGCTGCAGGGTAGCGAGCCGATCGGAGCACACGCGCCGCTATGGCGGGTACGCTCGATCGGTGCTCAGCCCCCGTAACCGCGAGCTTCTCGGCCTTGTGCCCTCCGCGCTGCTTGTCACCGGCGGCTTCACCGCGATCTTCATCCAGGCCCAGAACAACACGTCTCAGGCTGCCACCAACGTCACGTTCAACCACCTCTCGAGCGTCTCGCTCAGCTACGGCGCCCTGTTCCTGGCGCTGTGCTTGGCGGCGCACCTGGTGATCCGCTTCGCGCTACCGCACGCCGATCCGTACCTGTTCCCGCTGGTGGCTGTGCTCGCGAGCGTCGGGATCGTGATGGTGTACCGCATCGAACCGGTGCTCGCCCGCCAGCAGGCGCAGTGGATGGTCCTCGGGCTGGTGCTGTTCGCGGCGACGATTCTCGCGCTGCGAAAGCGGGGGGTGGGGGTGCTCGAGCGCTACCGCTACACGATCGCCGCAGTCGGAATTGGCATGACGGTGCTGCCCCGTATTCCTGGCATTGGCGAACAGGTCAACGGTGCCTATCTCGACATCCACGTCGGCAGCATCTCCTTCCAGCCTGCCGAGCTCGCCAAGATCGCGATCGTGATCTTCCTCGCCAGCTACTTGCGCGACAACCGTCAGATCCTGGTGACTGCCGGGCGGCGTGTGCTCGGGCTGACGATTCCGCCGATGAAGCAGTTCGGCCCGATGCTGATCGTCTGGGGCGCGGCGATGATGACGCTGCTGCTCACCGACGAGCTCGGCACCTCGCTGATGTTCTACGGCGCGTTCCTCGCGTTGCTGTACGTAGCCACCGGGCGCTTGTCGTTCCCGTTGATCGGCATCGCTCTGTTCGCCGTCGGCGCCTGGTATCTCACCGGCCACGTCAGTCACGTGCAGGCGCGCGTGCAAGCGTGGGAACACCCCTTCAACGAAGCTCTCTACCATCGCGAAGTGGGCGGCAGCTACCAGCTGGCGCAGTCGCTGTTCGCGCAGGCCGATGGGGGGCTGCTCGGCACCGGCTTCGATCGCTCGCTGCTGCAGTACCCCTACGAACTGGCCAACCACCACGTCGTTCACCGCTCGATCCTGCCGGTGCCCGAAAGCGACATGATCTATGCCGTCATCGTCGATGAGCTCGGCTTGGTGGGTGCGGCGGCGCTTCTCGGGGTCTATCTGATGCTGATCGCCCGCGGCCTGAAGACGGCCGTGCTCGCCCGGGATTCCTTCTCCAAGCTGCTCGCCACAGGGCTCTCGTTCGTGGTGGCCCTGCAGGTGTTCGTGATCGTTGGCGGCGTCACGCGCGTGATACCGCTCACCGGTGTGACGTTGCCGTTCGTTGCCTATGGCGGTTCCTCGGTGGTGATGAACTTCGTGCTCGTCGCCCTGCTGCTGGTGGTCTCCGACCGCGCGCGGCGGCCGTTCGAGGGCCGCGCCCGCTCCTAGACGGCTCGCACCGCCGGCCGCGGACGCGCGCATCTACTGGCCGCAGGCGCTTGCACCCCAGGGGTCCGAGCACACGCAGGTGAGCTCGCGGTCCCGTCGAAGAAGTCGGTTGCGATGCTGAGCACCACGAGCACCCATGCGGCCCCACGCATGTCCATCAGGGCCCAGCGAACCTCCGGCTACACGGGCTATCGAGATCTGCTCGAAGGGGGAGTGCTGGCCGAGCAGTTTTGCTCGCCCGCTGGCTGGCAGCGGCGTCCGTGGCTTGAGCGCCTGCGGCGCGCGCTCATCGATGACCTGTTCGTATTGCATTTTCAGCCGATTGTCTCGCTCGAGGATGGGCTCGTCTCCCACCACGAGGCATTGCTACGGCTGGCCGACGAACCCGGTGAGCTGATCGCACCGGGCAACTTTCTTCCTGCTGCCGAGCGCTATGGCCTGATCCGCGAGATCGACCGTATGGTGTTGGAGAAGGTCGCCGCATTGTTGGGAGGGCGCGATCGTTCCGAGGGCGTAGCGATCGCCATGAACCTGTCGGCGCTATCGGTGACCGATCCCGCCATGCTCACTCACCTCGAGCGTCGGCTGGCCCACCACGGGGTTGACCCGTCGCGGCTCGTGATCGAGGTAACCGAGACCGCCGCGATCTCAGACATGGAGAGTGCCAGGATCTTCTGCGCCGGCGTGCTCGCGCTCGGCTGCGCCGTCGCACTGGATGACTTCGGTGCGGGCTTTGGCTCGTTTCAATATCTCAAGCACCTGCCCTTCAGCTATCTGAAGATCGACGGCGACTTCATCCGCAGCCTGCCCGTCTCCCGTACCGACCAGCTAGTCGTGCGGGCGCTGGCCGGTGTTGTGCGCGGCATGGGACGACGCACGATCGCTGAGTTCGTTGGTGATGAGACGACCATGAGCATGCTCCGCAGCTACGGCGTGGACTATGCCCAGGGCTTTGAGGTGGGGCGACCCAGCCCGCATCTGCCGCTGGCCGCGTAGCTGACTTGCTGCCCCGCATACTCGCGCTGCGTGCAGTCGCCTGAGCGTGCAGTCGCGCTGGCGTTAGCGCGGCTGCGGGAACTGCGCGCGCATCGCGCGATCCCAAACCCGGTCACTCAGCAGCCGCCGGGTGATAATCGACAGCTTCGCCGAGGCGGTGATCGTGCGTCGCGCCGGGGCACGACGGCGGGTGATCACACGCTCGATCACCTCCGCCACGCGGTCCGGTCCCGCGCCGAGAAGACGCATCGGCCCTTCGTAGGCGCCTGCAGTGACCGCGCCTACTGTTGCGTTGAAATGCTCATACGGATCCGAGCCGGTGCCGTCACTGCCGGTGCCCCCGATATCGGTCATGCTCGCAGTCGCGGCCTCGCCGAACTCTGTCGTGATCAGCCCCGGCTCGAGCAGGATCACGTCGATTCCAAAGCCCCGCAGCTCGAAGCGCAGCGCGTCGGAGATCGCCTCCAGTGCGTACTTGGTCGCGTGGTAGTGGCCGCCGCCGGGGAACGTCAGGCGCCCGCCCATCGAGCCCAAGTTCACGATCTTGCCCCAGCGCTGGGCGCGCATCTGCGGTAGCACCAGCTGTGTGAGACGCACGAGGCCGAAAACGTTTGTCTCGAACTGGCGGCGCACCGTCGCGATCGGCACCGTCTCGATTGCGCCGCTCTGGCTATAGCCGGCATTGTTGATCAGCACGCCCACCGCGCCCTCCGCCTGCTCGATCGTGGCGACGGCCGCGCCCATCGACTCCTCATCGGTTACATCCAACGCCAACGTGTGGCAGCCGGCATCTGCCAGCTCTGCGATCGACTCCAGCTTTCGGGCGCTCGCGTAGACGCTCCAGCCAGAGCGCGCCAGGCGAAGCGCGCTCGCGCGGCCGATGCCGGAGGAGCAACCGGTTATCAGCACCGCCTTGGAAGGCTCAGCCATTGCCGCAGCATAGGCGCTGAGGTGTGCCTGCGCGAGGTAGGCTCTGCACATGACCACAATCTCCGCTGACACCCTGCCGGACGCGCTGAGCGCCCCCGCGCGCGAGTTCATCGCACAGCCACACCGTTTGCTGATCGGCGCCGAGCGTCTGGATGCAGCCGACGGGCGCACATTCGACACGCTCGACCCATCCACCGGCAGGGAGATCGCAGAGGTCGCGCTCGCCGGCCCTGACGACGTCGCTCGCGCGGTCGCCGCCGCACGCGCGGCGTTCGCCGACGGTCCATGGGCATCGATGCCCGCAGCTGGGCGCGAGCGGCTGATGCACAAGCTCGCCGATGCGATCGAGGCGCATGCCGAGGAACTCGCGCAGATCGAGTCGCTCGATAACGGCAAGCCGGTTGGGCTGGCTCAGTACGTCGATGTGGCCGGCGCTGTTGGGCACCTGCGCTACTTCGCCGGCTGGCCGAGCAAGATCGAGGGTGGCGTGCTGCCCGTGACCGCCCCCAACATGCACTGCTACACGCGCCGTGAGCCCGTCGGCGTGTGCGCGCAGATCATCCCGTGGAACTTCCCGCTGCTGATGGCCGCGTGGAAGCTCGGCCCCGCGCTCGCCGCCGGCTGCACAGTTGTGCTCAAGCCCGCCGAGCAGACGCCGCTGTCGGCCCTGCGCGTAGGTGAACTCGCGCTCGAGGTGGGCTTCCCCGCGGGTGTGCTGAACGTGCTTACTGGCGATGGCAGCACCGGTGCCGCGCTGGTCGATCATCCGGATGTCGACAAGATCGCCTTCACGGGCTCGACTACGGTTGGGCGTGAGATCGGCTCGAAGGCGGGCCAAGCGCTCAAGCGCGTAACGCTCGAGCTCGGCGGCAAGTCGCCCAACATCATCCTTCCCGACGCCGACATCCAGGCGGCTATCAGGGGCTCCTTCCAGGCGATCTACTTCAACTCCGGGCAGGCATGTAACGCCGGCTCGCGTCTGTTTGTCCCCGCGGAGCGCTTCGATGAGGTCATGACCGGCCTCGCCGAGGCTGCCTCCTCAGCCCAGCTTGGGGCGGGCCTCGAGGCGGGCACCCAGCTCGGTCCGCTCGTCTCCGCCGAGCAGCAGGAACGTGTCCTCGGCTACATCGAAGCCGGACTCGAGGAGGGCGCGGAGGTGCTTGCCGGTGGCAAGGCAGCACTCACCGACAGCGGCGGCTACTTCGTTGCGCCGACGCTGTTCGCCACCACATCCGACGATCTGCGCATCGCGCGCGAGGAGATCTTCGGCCCGGTGCTCGTCGCCTCGCCGTATGACTCGCTCGAGGAAGTAGCCGAGCGCGCCAACGCCGGCGAGTACGGGTTGGCCGCCGGTGTGTGGACGCGCGACGTCTCAAACGCCCACCGCCTGGCGGCGATGCTGCGAGCAGGCATGGTCTACATCAACACGTGGGGGGTGGTAGACCCATCCGCTCCGTTCGGAGGGTTCAAGGCCTCCGGCATCGGCCGCGAGCACGGCCACGATGGCCTCGATGCCTACCTTGAGACCAAGACGGTGTGGACCGCGTTGTGAGCCCTCTCGCTCTGTGAGCGCCGTCGCGCAGGGCGAACCGCGCCTTGCCCATGAACGCAGTGAACGGTGGGTACCCGCACTCGCCGCAGTCTGTGGGTTGCTGTTGCTTGCGATCGCTGTGGAGATCGTCATCGACGCTGCCGCCGGCCCCTCGCCGGTTGTGCCGAAATCACCCGAACTGGTTGGTTGGCTGAGCGGACTCGGCGAGCGCCTGGGCTATCGCGGCTTCCTGATCGCGCTGCTCATCTCCTGCGGCGCCTACGGGACGCTCGCCACCCTCGCCCGTCGTTTCGGTGCCAGCGCGATCTCAACACGCTGGGCGATCTTCCTCCTCGCCGCACTCCAATTAATCGTGTTTGTCGGCCCGGTGCTGCTGTCGACCGACGTCTTCAGCTATGTCGCCTACGCCCGCATGGGGGTGGAACACGGCCTGAACCCCTACACCCATGGGCCCGATGCGATCGTGCACGATCCGATCTACCGCTACGTCGGCCACGACTGGGACCGTGTGGCCACTGCATATGGGCCGCTGTACACGCTGCTGTCCTATCCGCTGGCGCCGCTGGGGGTAGTCGGCGCGCTGTGGGCGATGAAACTCGAGGCGCTGCTCGCGAGCGCTGGCACGCTGGCGCTCACCTGGCGCTGTGCGCGCGCCCGTGGCTTTGACCCCGTCGCGGCAGTCCTCGTGGTGGGCGCTAACCCGCTCTACTTCCTCTACGCGTTGGGTGGCGCACACAACGACCTGATCATGATGCTCGCGATGATGGCGGCCGTCAGTCTCGTTGTCGTGGCCCCGTCAGCTGGCTCCTCCACACGCTCTGCACGACGCGAGGCCGGTGCCGCTGCCTTGATCGTGGCAGGCGCGCTGACGAAGGCCACCGTGGCGGTGCTCCTGCCGTTCATGATCGTTTCCAAACGACGACTCGCGCCGATCCTCGGGACCGTGGCAGCGTTGGCGCTCGGCGCGATTGTCGGCTATGTCGCGTTCGGCATCCACGGCATCAACATCGTCGCCGCCCTCAACCGCGATGCGGCGTTCGTCTCCACCGACAGCTTCGCCAACGAGATCGCTCACCTGCTCGGCAAGCCAGGCGTGTTCCCGATCGACCACGACCTGCTCAAGGCGGCGCTCGTGCTGATCCTCCTGCACCTGCTGTGGCGCACGTGGCGTGGCTATGACTGGGTAGCGGCCTCTGGCTGGGCGCTATTGGCGATCTCCGTCACCAGCACATGGCTGTTGGCGTGGTACATCCTGTGGCCGCTGCCGCTAGCGGTCGTCACGCGCGACCGGCGCCTGCTCGCTGCCACACTCGCGATCCAGGCGCTGTTCATCATCCACCAGACCTCGCCGCTGTTGGCGCCCGTGCAATGAGTGGCGCATCGCTTTCATCCGAGGAGCGTCTCCCGGTCGAGGAACGGCGCTGGGAGCGGTTGCCCCGATGGCTGCGCCCGCGCATCTCAGAGCAGCGCGGCAGTAGGCGTCTGTGGCGCTTGGAGACGACAGTGCTCGTGGTTGTCGGGCTGTTCCTGGCGGTGGCGGTCGTCAACGACCTCGCCCGCCAGACGCGCATCAACCACCGTCTCGTAGCCGACCTAACGACGTGGCGGCACTACACCGACCACGATTACAAAAACATCTCAATCGACCAGGAAACGCTCGGTGCTGGCAGCAACCGCGAGGTGCTTTGCGGCAACACCAGCGGCGGTGCGCCCGGGAGCAAGACGCAGGTCTGCCTGGCGATCTGGGGACCGACCGTCAATGGCCGGCGTACCGTCCACGGCGGCTGGTATCTGCCGCCTTACTACGAAGACGTGCGCAGCGAGCGCTACGGCTGCTTCGGCTCAGTGCGGGAGCTTTGTCCGCGATGAGCGCAACCGCGCAGCCCGCGGCGCCGGCCGCGGCACGCGCACGCAAAGCGATGACCTCGTGGTGGCCGCTCATCGGCGTAACCCTGCTCGCGGCCGTGCTGCGCCTGTCGACGCTCGATCTGCAGAGCTTCTGGTACGACGAGGCGTTCACGCCCGTCCACGTCCTACACCCAAGTCTATGGGCGACGCTGCGCTCGGTCACACATACAGAGAACACGCCGCCGCTCTGGTACGTACTCGAGTGGGTGGACTCGCGTCTGCTCGGCACCGGCGAGATCGCCCTGCGGCTGCCGTCCGCGCTAGCCGGGATCGCGACGGTGCCAGTCGCGTGGGCGATTGCTCACGAGATCGAAGGCTCGCCCACCCGCCGTGCAGCGATCGTGTGCGCTGTGCTCGTGGCCGTCAACCCGCTGTTCGTGTGGTACTCGCAGGAGGCGCGTGCGTACGCGCTGTTCGTGTTGATGGGGGCGATAGCGATGCTGTGCTTTCTGCGGGCACTGCTCGAGCCAACGGCGAAGCGCATGACGGTCTTCGCGCTGGCCGGCGCGTTGGCGCTATTGACACATTACTTCGCGGTCTTTCTTTTGATCCCAATGGCGCTGTTGTTGCTGCGCAATCGTGGCACCCGTCGCGCGGCAGCTCCTGCGGTCGGCGTGCTTGCGCTGGTGGGCATCGCACTACTGCCGCTGATCTCAGCGCAGGGAGGGCACGGCACACAGTGGATCGGGCACTGGCCGCTCAGCGAACGCCTGCAGGCGATCCCCCAGTACTACCTGACCGGCTATTCCGGCATGCCGCTCGGGCGCGGCATCGAGCTGCTCGTCGCGCTGCCGATCCTCGCAGCGCTCACACTCGGAGCTTGGCGTATGAAGATGCCACATCCGCGCCCTCAGCTCGAGGTCTCGAACGTACGCCGGGAGGGCGTTTGGATTGCGCTCGTGATAGCCGCCTGCGGAGTGATAATCCCAATCGTGCTCGTGGGATTCGGGGCGGACTACCTGGCGCCGCGCAACCTCGTCGCGGCGATGGTCCCGCTCACGGCGGCGATCGCCGTGATCAGTGTGTGGCCTGGCACGGGCAGGACGGGGATTGCGCTTGCGGCTTTGATCGCGGTGGCCTTCCTTGCCATCTCCCTCGACGTCGATGCGAGCCCGCGCCTGCAACGCGGGAATTGGCGCGACGTCGCCAATGCCCTGCGTGGCGGGGTGGGTGGGGACCGAAACTACGCGATCACGACCGTCGAGCTGGGCTCTGCGCCGCTCGAGTACTACCTGCATGGGCTGCACGAGTTGCACGAGCACAGCTCCGTGCTCGTGCGTGAGATCGACGAGACTGGCTACGCGCCGTTGCGGGCATCCGCAGGGGAGCCGCCCGCGCCCGGCTTTCGCCTGAAGACGCGTTTGGATATCGACGGGCTGATCGTCTATCGCTTCGTCTCACCCACAGCACGGCTGGTCAGCGAGGAGGCGCTGCGCCGCCATGTGATCACGCTTGCAACCCCGAATGTGCTGGTGCCAGCGAATTCCCAGGCTAACTTCACGGACGTGCGAGGGTAAGAAGGTGCATGCGCAACTGTCGTCGTCGAGCAAAAAGATTTAGGTTGTCTGCATGGCACAGCTGACGGTTGAGGCTCACAGCGAGGCGAAGGTCGCGCTGGAGCTCGCCCGCGAGCATTTGCTGTCTCTACAGGAGGACGGCGGCTGGTGGCGCGGTGAGCTACAGACGAACGTGACGATGGACGCCGAGGACATGCTGTTGCGCGAGTTTTTGAGGATCCGCAATGCAGACGAGACAGAGCGCTCGGCCGCGTGGATTCGTTCGCAGCAGCGCGCTGACGGCACCTGGGCAAATTTTCACGGTGGGCCGGGTGAGCTCTCTACAACGATCGAGGCTTATTGGGGCTTGCGGCTCGCCGGCGACCCCGTCGAGGCCGACCACATGCGCGCCGCCGCCGAGTTCATCCGCCGCGAAGGCGGGATCGAGCAAGCGCGGGTGTTCACCCATCTGTGGCTTGCGCTGTTCGGGCTGTGGTCGTGGGATCGAGTTCCGGCCCTGCCGCCGGAGGTAATCCTGTTGCCAGCATCGGTCCCTCTGAACGTGTACGACTTCGCCTGTTGGGCGCGTCAGACGATCGTGGCGCTGTCGATCGTCAAAGCCAACCGGCCCATGCGTCCGCTCCCGTTCGACCTGCAAGAGCTGCATACGAGCAGTACCCCAGCCGGTGGCGCTGAGCCCGGATGGCGACTGGGCAAAGGCCAGTTCCGTCGCGCCGCATGGCTCTCGCGTCTGGACAACCTGCTGCGCGCCTATGAACGTCACCCGTTCGCGCCGCTGCGGCGCCTGGCGCTCGCGCGGGCCGAGCGTTGGATCGTGCGCCGCCAGGAGGCCGATGGCTCCTGGGGCGGGATCCAGCCGCCGTGGGTGTACTCGCTGATGGCACTGCATCTGAGCGGATATCCACTCGAGCATCCCGTGATGCGACGTGGCCTGGAAGGCCTCGAGCGTTTCATGGTCGAGGACCGAGGAGACGATCAGCGATCGCGCCCGCCCGGTGCTCCCGCCGGCGCGAGTAGGCGCTTGGAAGCGTGCCAATCACCGGTGTGGGATACGGCGCTCGCGGTCGTCGCGCTGGGCGATGCTGATTTGCCAGAGGACCATCCGGCGCTGGTGAAAGCCACGGAATGGCTACTCGCAGAGGAGGTCACCGTGCCGGGCGACTGGTCGATACGTCGGCCCCAGCTCGAGCCCGGGGGCTGGGCGTTTGAGTTCGCCAACGTCAACTACCCCGATGTCGATGACACCGCGGAGGTCGTGCTCGCGCTGAATCGGTTCGCCGGGCGCCCGCCGCTCGGTGCTCGCGTCGACGGGGCGATCGGACGCGCGTTGCGTTGGGTCGAAGGGATGCAGAGCAACGGGGGCGGCTGGGGCGCATTCGACGCTGACAACACGCGCGCGCTCGTGCGCGAGCTGCCGTTCCTGGACTTTGGCGAGGTAATCGACGAGCCGAGCGCCGACGTGACAGCGCATACGCTGGAGATGCTCGGTGTACTCGGGCTGGGCGACACACCCGCGGCACGGCGCGGGGTGCGCTGGCTGATCGAGCAGCAGGAGGCAGACGGTTCGTGGTTCGGGCGCTGGGGCATCAACCACATCTACGGCACCGGTG
>DATBYJ010000244.1:0-12154 GCA_036513795.1 Solirubrobacteraceae bacterium
CTCGCGGCTGCATTCTGGACGCTCGCCCTCGCAACCGGCGTGTACGGGTTCGCCGGCGACCCGATCCCGAATTTCTGGGGCCTGTTGATCGCCAGCGTGCTCGTCGTGCAGATCTCGATTGGCCTCTCGCTAGACGGTCGCTACGATCACTCGGTGCGGCGCTACGCGCTCTGGATACCAATCTATCCACTCGCCTACTGGATGCTCAGCGCCGCAGCAGCTGTACGCGGCACGCTGCCCGGCCTGCTGCGCACTCGCTCCAACGCTCCTGTGACCTGGAAGCAGCAGCGCTAGCACGTCTCGACGCCGCTCGATCTTGAGCCCGCAACGCTAAAGTCGGCCGGGACGGTTGCGCGAACGACGCGTCTATTGATCGCTCCGCATCACTCACGCCCAACGCGAGAAAGTCGAAGGCACATGGCCCCTCTCCCACTCAGGCAGCGACGGTCCTTCAATGCGCTTCAGGACCACTACGAGCTGATCAAGGACCGCCACCTGCGCGAGCTGTTCGCCGAGGACCCCCAGCGCGGCGATCGCTTGACCGCGCAAGCGTGCGGCCTCTACCTCGATTACTCAAAGAACCGGTTGAGCGACGAGACGCTGCGCCTGCTGGTGGCGCTCGCGCGCGAGTCGGGCGTCGAGGAGCGCCGCGACGCGATGTTCCGCGGCGAGCGGATCAACGTCTCCGAGGATCGCTCCGTGCTCCACGTCGCGCTGCGCATGCCCAGAGAGGCTTCACTGGTGCTCGACGGGGTGGACATCGTGGCGCAGGTTCACGAGGTGCTCGATCGGATGGGGGTATTCGCCGAGCGGGTGCGCTCGGGCGGGTGGAAGGGCCACACGGGCAAGCCGATCCGCAACATCGTGAACATCGGCATCGGCGGCTCGGACCTCGGACCGGTGATGGCCTACGAGGCCCTGCGCGCATATACACAGCGCGAGCTGACCTTCCGCTTTGTCTCGAACGTGGACTCAACGGACTTCGTCGAGGCCACGCGCGACCTGAGCGCGGAGGAGACGCTGTTCGTCGTCTCCTCGAAGACGTTCACCACGCTGGAGACGCTCACCAACGCGAAGTCCGCGCGCGAATGGACACTCGCGCGGCTGGGCGATGAGGCGGCGATCGCCAAGCACTTCGTGGCCGTCTCCACCAACGAGCAGCTGGTTCGCGAGTTCGGCATCGACACCGCCAACATGTTCGGCTTCTGGGACTGGGTGGGAGGGCGCTACTCGATGGACTCCGCGATCGGGCTGTCGACGATGCTGGCGATCGGGCCGGAGCAGTTCGCGCAGATGCTGGGTGGCTTCCACGCGATCGACGAGCACTTCCGCACGGCTCCGCTGGAGCAGAACCTGCCTGCTCTGATGGGCTTGTTGGCGGTTTGGTACGGCGACTTCTTCGGCTCCCAGTCCATCGGGGTGATGCCCTACGAGCAGTATCTGAAGCGCTTCCCCGCCTACCTGCAGCAGTTGACGATGGAGTCAAACGGCAAGCATGTGACGCTCACGGGAGAGCACGTCGACTACGAGACCGGCGCGGTCTACTGGGGCGAGCCGGGCACCAACGGCCAGCACAGCTTCTACCAGCTGCTGCATCAGGGCACGAAGCTGATCCCCGTGGACCTGATCGGCTTCGGCAAGAGCATCAATCCGCTACGCGACCATCACGACATCCTCTCCTCGAACGTGTTCGCGCAGGCGCAGGCGCTCGCGTTCGGAAAGACAGAGGAGCAGCTGCGCGGCGAGGGAACACCCGACGCGGTCGTGCCACATCGCGTGATGGAGGGCAACCGCCCCACCAACGTGCTGTTGGCGGAGAAGCTCACGCCGAGCATCCTCGGATCGCTGGTCGCGCTGTATGAGCACAGCGTCTTCACCCAAGGAGCGATCTGGGGCATCGACTCCTTCGACCAGTGGGGGGTCGAGCTCGGCAAGGCGCTGGCCAAGGCGATCATCCCGGAGCTCGAGAGCGAATCCGAGCCGCAGCTCCAGCACGACTCGTCCACCAACGCGCTGATCCGCCGCTACCGGACATTGAAGGCAAGCGGCACAACGTGATGACAAGCGGGGCAGCACGATGACGCAGCTGCCGATCAAGATCGTGCTCGCCGACGTGGACGGCACGCTGGTGACCCAGGGGAAGGCTTTGACCGAGCGCGCCGTCGCAGCGGTGAAGAGTTTGCGCGACGCCGGCATCGAGTTCGCGGTGACCAGCGGCCGCCCCCCGCGCGGCATGTCGATGCTGATCGAGCCGCTCGCGCTAACCACGCCGATCGCCGCGTTCAACGGAGGGCTGATCGTGCGCCCGGACATGTCGGTCATCGAGCAGAAGACGATCCCCCAGCAGCTCGTCACGCCGGCAATCGACCTGCTCAGTGGCCAGGGCCTCGACGTATGGCTCTACAGCGGCGCCGACTGGCTCGTGCGCAATGCCAACGCTCCGCACGTCGACCGCGAGGCGAAAACCGTGGTCTTCAATCCGAAGACCGTCGAGAGCTTCGACGGCGTCAGCGCGGTCGCCAAGATCGTGGGCATCTCCGATGACCACAAGCTGGTGGCGAAGACCACCGATCAGGCGCGCGAGAAGTTCGGCGACCACATCTCAGCGGCCCAATCCCAGCCTTACTACCTCGACATCACACATCCCCACGCGAACAAGGGCGAGGTCGTCAGCTATCTCTCCGCTCACCTTGGCATCCCCGCCGAGCAGTTCGCGACGATCGGAGACATGCCAAATGACATCCTGATGTTCGCCCGATCCGGCCTGAGCATCGCCATGGGCAACGCCGGCCCCGAGGTGCACCGCGCCGCGCGTCGGGTGACGGCTTCCAACGAGGATGACGGGTTCGCGAAGGCGATCGAGCACTTCGTGTTGAAGGCCGAGCGTTGACGTACGGTTTCACTGATCACGTGACGCTGTAACCCATTTTGATCACAGCGCGAACGGGTTGGATTTCTCACTCGACTTGCCGCTCGAGCGATCTTGCTACGGCGTTCCGTTCGCTGCTTTGCTTGCACCGGACGGATGACGCAAGAGTGAATCACTGTATTCGTTCAATCAATACGAATGATGTCTCCAGTCTGTTATGGTCGCAAGCGTGTGCCGTTACGTCAGCATCGCTGATCGTCTGATTCCAAGGAGTCGTCACCGATGCCAGCTCGAGAATTCGTGCAAGTCCACCTACCCGCGGAGCATCGTCCGGCGCCCGATCTATGCGTCTGGCCCATCGGTGCGCTCGTCGCGGTTCATTGGGTTGCGCATCACACGGGTCCGCAGCCGGACGCTGTGGCAGTAATCGAAGCAGTCGATCTCGGCTTAGTGGAGCTGGGCGAGGAGTGGAAGACAACCGAGAGCGGTCGCGCCGCGCTAGGTGAACACGGCTGGCTGTAGATCGAGCGCGCGTGAGCCTGACGTAGCGCTTACTGCTCCCTCAAGACCTACCTGTCAGGTGGGAGCTCAGGCGGGCGCTCCCCCTCGTGGTAGTCGACGACGTCGTCCATGCGGAACATAGTTCGCAGTCCGCCTCCATCGGGCAGTCGCTCGAACGCTCCGAGCTTGCCAGAGTCGGGGTAGATCACGATGTCGGGCTCTCCGCTCGGGCTGAACGCCAGGAACCGCACCGTCTCCTCGGTGCGGTTTACGAGTTGGTGCCCGCCGCGGGGGCCGCGCAAGAACGGCACGACCTCGCCCTGTTGCAGATCGCGCCACCCCCCCGGTGTGCGCAGGCTCGGGGTGCCCTCGAGCACGAGGATTAGCTCCTCCTCCGCAAGGTGGTGGTGGTAGGGGTACGCGGCTTCGCCCGCCGGCAGCTCCCACAGGCTCAAGCCCAGGCGCTCGCTCCCAGCTTGGCGACTCAAACGGGCACGCTTGCAGCGGAAGCCGGGGTGCTCCCGAGGCTCGTCAAAGAGCGGGTCGTTGATGTTCGTCATGTCGAGAAGCGTAAGCTGGCGCAGCTAATGATGCGTCAAGCTAGACCGAAATCTCACGGGGGCGCCGCCTGAGCGCCTGCTCGAACATCCAGACGGCTAGCCCCACGCCCGCGAAGGCACCGCCCAGCACTGACACCGCAGTCCATCCATCCGCGTCATACAGCGTCGAGGCCAGCGCTGAGGAGACGGCCGCGGAGGCGAACACAGCCGTCATGTAGGCCGTAGTAAGCCGACTGCGGGCGGAGGGGACGAGGCTGTAGATGACGCTCTGGTTGGTGATCTGCGCTCCCTGGATACCCAGATCGAGCACCGCGATCCCCACGATCAATGCGCCCAGCGAAGTGCTGCCCACCGCGATCAACACCCACGACAGCGCCATGATCAAGTAGAAAGATCCGGTCGAGAGGTGGTGGCGCCCGCGGTCAGCCAGTCTTCCAGCCGCCTGGGCGGCCAGGGCTCCGGCGAGGCCCACGAGGCCAAACAAGCCGATCGTGGCATCCCCGTAGTGGTAAGGCGAGCCGGAAAGCAGAAACGCGATCGTCGTCCACAGGACGCTGAACTGGCCCATCCCCAGCACGCCGTAGACCATCCGTAGCCGTAGTGTCGGCTGCTCGATCACCAGCTGTCCGACCGAGCGCAGTAGCGCCGGATAGGAGAGCGTGCTCGTCGGGCGCACTTCGGGGAGTGCCGCCCGCAGCACTCCGCACAGTACGAGCATCAAAGCCGCCGAAACAGCGAACACCAGTCGCCACCCGCCCGCCTGCGCGATCAGGCCGCTGGCCGTGCGGGCCACGAGGATGCCAACCAGCAGGCCGCTCATCACGTGACCAACAGCGCGGCCGCGCTCGTGCTCAGCCGCCAGCATGCTCGCCATCGGCACCAGGATCTGAGCCACCACCGAGGTCAGCCCCACGAGCACCAGCGTCGCCGCCAGCAACGTGAAGCTGGGGCTGGCGGCGACGGCCGCAAGCCCCAGCACCGTCACGAGCATGATCCGTGTCATCAGGCGACGGCGCTCGAGTAGGTCACCCAGCGGCACCAACAGCACGAGGCCCGCCGCGTAGCCCACCTGCGAGGCCGTCACGATCAGCCCTGCGGTCCCGTCCGAGACGGAGAAGTCGTGCGCGATCGTGCTGAGCAGCGGCTGCGCGTAGTAGATGTTTGCCACCGCCGCGCCGGCAGCCACGGCCATCAACGCCACCAGGCTCCGCGAGAGGGGTCGCTCGGCAGGGGCGGGATCGTTGCTCACACAACCAGCCTAGAGTAAGTGGCCGGCGCGGGAACAGCGCAAAGCCCGCCACGGCGACGCGGCTCGACCCTCCGCTTTCAGTCAGGCCCCCAGAGCGAACAGCGGCCAATGTCCGGGCACGCCCTTCAGCTCGTGGCGGCCGCGGTCCTCGAACGCGAATGGTCCACCCACCACCGTGCCAAATACCGTTCCCGACACGAGCACCTCGCCCGCCCCCGCCAGTGCGCTCACGCGCGAGGCGATGTGCACAGCCATGCCGCCAACATCCTCGCCGATCAGCTCGCACTCCCCCGTGTGCATGCCCACCCGCACCTCCACTCCCAGCCGGCGCGCCGCGACGGTGATCGCCAATGCGCTGCGCAACGCCCGCGAGGGCGGTCCGTCGAACGTCGCGAGGAAGCCGTCGCCCACCGTCTTGACCTCCCTGCCGCCAAAGCGCGCGAGCTCCTGGCGCACCTCCCGGTCGTGCTGGGCCAGCAGATCGCGCCAGCGCTTGTCGCCGACCTGCGCCGCACGGGCAGTGGCGTCGACGATGTCAGTGAACATCACCGTCAGCAGCGCCCGCGTGAGCTCGCCGCCGCTACGCACGCCCGTGAGGAACTCCTCGATCTCCTCGACGATCGCGTCGCTGTCGCCGATAAACGGGAAAGAGTCGATGCCCTCGAGCTCGACGTAGCGAGCACCCTGGATGTTCGCGGCCAGATAGCGCGAGTGGCGCACGTCCCATACGAGCTCGTTCGGGCGGTGGAGAATCAGCGTGGGCACGCGGATGCGCGGCAGCATGTGACGCACGTCGACGTCCACCATCGCCTTGGAGATGCCCCGCGCCTCGCCGGGGCTGGCTGCCAGTCGTTGCATGCGGGCGAACCACGTCACCAGTGCTGGATCGCTGGCCATTGTTGGCGCCCACGCCGACATCGCCTCGCTGTTCGCCTCGCCCCAGGTGGCGAGATTGCGCTCGCTCAGTACTTCGCGTTCCTCGCTGGACATCGCCCAGTGGTAGTCAGGTGCCCACGCGGTACGGGCGATCGAGGCATACATGATCAGTGCGCCGATCCGCTCCGGGTGTTCGGCCGCGAGTTGTGCGCCCACGAGACCGCCCAGCGCATACGTGAACAGCGCGGCGCGTTCGCTGCCGGCGGCGTCGAGGACTGAAAGCGCGTCGAGCGCCTGTTGCTCGATCGTGTACGCCGCAAGTACCCGCTCGGAGAGTCCCGTGCCACGGCTGTCGAAGATGATCAGCCGCCCGAATGTGGCCAGCCGTTCGAGGAAGCGACGGTTGGCCGGTGCCTCCCACAACTGCTCCAACTGTGTCACCCAGCCGGTCAGGAACAGCATGTCAAGCGGTCCGTCGCCGGCGACCTGGTAAGCGATGCTTGCATCGCCGCTGCGCGCGTAGCGGGTGGTGGGGACGATCATCGCTCTTCGATCATCGCCCGGAAAGGCGCCGCCGGCTGCACGGTTGCGCCAGCCGCGTGCACGCGATCAGACAGCCACAGATCCGAGGTAACCACCCGGATCGCGCCTGGCTGGGCAGCGGCCACTAACAGCCGCACGATCTCATCGTCGGCCGAGTCGCGACGCGGGCGGGGAGCGTGTGCCACCACGATCACCGTAGAGCGGATCGGCGGCGACGGCGGCTGCTCGAAGACAACGGTCACATCCTCGCCCTCGGCCGCAGCCCAGCGCTCGAGCAAATCCACGAGCTTGACCATCGCCCGGTGGCGGTCCTTCCACCATTCGTCTGGGCGCGTGCCGATCACGTTCATCCCGTCCACGAGCCAGCGCACTGCGAGCAGCCTACAGTTGCAGTTCCAATGCGGCTCGAAGGCATCCAAACGGGGGACATCGTGGAGGTGGACCACAAAGGCCGGCGCTTCCACGCTGTGGTCACCGGGCCCGCGCCCGGGGGGCTTGCGATCCAGCCAACAGACCGCCGCGTGAACTTCTACACGTGCCGCAGCCGCGAGGTCGTCGGCCACTGGGTCAAGCGCGGGCGCCCGCGCCAGACAAGCGAGCCGCTGCGCCCGTCCCCGCGCCAGCTGGAGCTGGAGCTCTAGCTCGCAGCGCGGTAGCTCGCCGCTGCATCCTCCAAGCGATCGTCGCCCCAAAAAAGCTCTGTGCCCACCACCACGGTAGGGACCCCGAACACTCCCAGCGCGAGCACCTCATCGGTCTGCGCCCGGAGACGATCCTTGATCTCCCGGTCAGCTATCGCGGTCTCGAGCTCGGCCCGCTCGATGCCAACCCGCTCGCCGCTAGCAAGCACGCTCTCCATCTCCCCCAAATCCTGTCCCTCCAGAAAACACAGGCGCATGGCGCTCAACGCAAAACGCTCAAGCACGCCCCTGAACTCCGCGAAGACCATCGCCCGTGCCACCAGCAGATCGCTCGTCGGCCAGGGCTCAGGCCAGCGGATCGGCCCCAGACCATGCGCTTTCGCCCGTGCCTCGCAGTCGGCCATACCCTGTTCGCGGCGCTCGGTCAGCCCCCAGGAGACGCGATCGTTGGCCTTGAAGACCGCGCCCGCGAGCACGCCCCGCCATCTCGCCTCCGCAAGCACGTCTGCGATCCGCTCGGCGGCGAACCATGAGTAGGGCGACATCGCGCCCAGGAAGAACCACGGGACGTTCTCCGGCATGCCGTGATGATCCAGGATCGCGAGCATCTCTGTATCGCCGATAGCGCGCGGTATGCGTGCTTATTGCGCTAGTTGTCGGAGGCGACGCCGAACAGGAGTCTGCTCGCTCAGACAAAACGCATCAAAACCAGACAGAATGTTGTCCATGACCGAGCAATCATCGGCTGGCACCGATCGCCGCGTCGAACGGGCGATCGTGCTGGTGTTGTTGAGCAAAAAGGACGAGTCGAGCGACTCGAGGTGTACCTACGCGCAGTTGGCGCACGCGATAGATGCCAACGTGTCGGCGCTCGAGCAGGCGTTAGCGCGGCTATCTGAGAAGGGGTTGATCGGCCGGGCGGGCAGTGAGTTGTGGGCTTCGCCGGCAGCGCGCCACATGGATGAGCTAGGGCTGATCGCAATCTGATCAGGCCGGACGCCCCTAACCAGTTATAAGCGTGCAAAGCGACGGGCTGGAACGCGTTGAGACCGGCTATGCGAGCGCGGAGTTATAGGGTCTGGGGATGAGCGACCGCGTGCTCATCCTCTCGTGGGAGTACCCGCCCGTGATCGAGGGCGGCTTGGCTCGGCATGTGCGCAAGCTCGCCGAGGCGCTCGTGCGCCAAGGGGTGACCGTCGACGTGTTGACCCGCGGGCGTGCCGTCACGGGCGAGACCGACGGCTCAGGAACGGAGGAGCGTGGGGGCGTCAACATCCACCGCGTACGCGAGCCGCGCTGGCCACGTGACCTCGACCGCTTCGTCGCGTGGGTGGAGCACATGAACGAGGACATGCTGGCGGCGGGCGAAACGCTCGCCGGGGACCAGCCATATGACCTCATCCACGGGCACGACTGGCTCGTTGCGCCGGCATCCGCGGCGCTCGCCGAGCGTCTGCAGGTGCCATATCTGACGACCATTCATGCCACCGAGCACGGTCGTCACCAGGGCTGGGTGGCGGATCCGCCGCAGTCGCATATCCACTCGGTCGAGCGCAACATGGCCCGGAGCGCCGACGGGGTGATTGTCTGCTCCTACTACATGCGCGGCCACGTCGCTGACATCTTCGACATCGACGAGGGGCGGGTGACAGTCATCCCTAACGGCGTCGACCCGAGCGAACTGCAGCCAAGCGGCGATCTACAAGCGCTCCGCAGCGAGTTCGCGCGACCCAACGAGAAGCTCGTGCTGCTAGTCGGACGCCTGGTCTACGAGAAGGGCTTCCAGCTCGCGCTCGATGCCCTACCCGACGTGATCGACCGGGTCGGAAACGTGCGCTTCCTGGTCGCCGGCAGCGGCACCCACGAGGCCGAACTGAAGGACCAGGCCGAGCGTCTTGGCCTGATGAAGCACGGCACGTTCCTCGGCTGGATCGGAGACGACGTGCTGCACTCGCTCTACCGCATCGCCGATCTGTGCGTGGTGCCATCGATCTATGAGCCTTTCGGGCTGGTCGCCCTGGAGGCGATGGCCTCCGGCTGCCCCTGCATCGTCGCCGACACCGGCGGCCTGCGCGAGGTAGTGCCTCAAGGCGAGCGCGTGGGGCTGCGCTTCAACGGCGGCGACGCCGAGCACCTCGGCGTGATGATCGAGCGCCTGCTCGTCGACGACCAGCTACGCGACCGACTTGTCACGGAGGCATCCGAGCATGTGCTGCGCTTCGACTGGGATGACATCGCGCTGCGCACCCGCGGCATTTACGATGGTTTCGGGCGCCTGACCGCAGCCGAGGGAGCAGGGAGGGGATGACGCAGATGTTGACCGGCTTGATGCAGGACGACTTCCTGCTGACGCTGCACCACATTCGTCGCGCGATGCGCACAAACAGCCCCGACGCGCGCGTGGTCACACACGTCGACCCCGGGATCGTCGAGTCGGCAACGTTCGCGGCGGTCCATGAGCGGATCGACAGGCTCGCGCGGGCGCTCGTGCGACTGGGCGTCGAGCCGGGCGACAGAGTGGGGACGTTCGCGTGGAACAACCAGCGCCACTTCGAGCTTTACTTCGCGATCCCGTGCCTGGGGGCGGTGCTTCATACGCTCAACATCCGCCTGTTTGAGGAGCAACTCACCTACATCGTCAACCACGCCGAGGACAAGCTGATTTTCGTCGACGACTCGCTGGTGCCGATCCTCGAGAAGCTCGCCCCAAGCTTCCACACGGTCACCCGCTTCGTGGTGATGGGCGACGGCGACGCCGGCTCGCTGGAGAATGTCCTGCGCTACGAGGACCTGCTGGAGGAGGCGGGCCCCGGCGAGTTCGACTACCCGGCGCTGGACGAGCGCCAGGCGGCGGCGCTCTGCTACACGAGCGGCACGACCGGGAACCCCAAGGGCGTGCTCTACTCGCACCGCTCAATCAGCCTCCACTCCACAGCCACGCTTGTCAGGGATGGTCTTGGGCTTGGACGCGCGGATCGCGTGCTCGCGGTGGTGCCGATGTTCCACGCAAACGCCTGGGGCCTGCCCCACGGCGCGGCGCTCGCAGGAGCCGACCTGATCCTCCCCGATCGCTTCCTCGGCGCCGAGCCGCTAGCCCAGCTGATCACCGCGGAGCGCCCAACGCTGATGGGGTGCGTGCCGACGATCTTCGCTGACCTGTTGCGTCACGCCGAGGCTAACCCCGAGCTAGACCTCTCCTCGCTGTCGAACGCCACCTGCGGCGGCTCGGCGGTCCCGCGCCAGCTGATGAAGGACTTCGAGGAGCGTCACAAGGTGCGCATCTTCCAGGCGTGGGGGATGACCGAGACGAGCCCTGTAGCGACATTCTCGCGCCCGATCGACGGCGAGCACGACGACGCCTATTGGAACCAACGCGCCAAGCAGGGCCGGCCGCTGCCGTGGGTGGAGCTGCGACTGACCGACGATGCGGGCGAGGAAGTTCCGTGGGACGGCGAGTCGACCGGCGAAATCGAGGTTCGTGGCCCGTGGATCGCATCGGGCTACTTCCGCGACGATTTGAGCGACGAGAAGTTCGACTCCGGCTGGCTGCGCACGGGCGATATCGCGGCCGTAGACGAGACAGGCTTCGTGCAGATCACCGATCGCTCCAAGGACGTGATCAAGTCAGGCGGCGAGTGGATCTCCTCGGTCGAGCTGGAGAACGAGCTGATGTCCCACCCCGATGTGATCGAGGCCGCCGTGATCGCAAAGCCCGACGAGCGTTGGGCCGAGCGCCCACTGTGCTGCGTGGTGCTACGCGAGGCGGACGCCGCAAGCGCTGAGGATCTCGTGGAGCATCTGCGCGGCAGGGTCGCCAAGTGGTGGCTGCCCGATGAGTTCGCGTTCGTCGGCGAAATACCCAAGACGAGCGTAGGAAAGTTCGACAAGAAGGTGCTTCGCAGCCAGCTCAGCGAGGGCACGCTCGAGGGTCGCGTACACCTGCAATAAGCGCCAATTTGGCATCTCGCGACAGAGAAAGAGCACGTGCGAGCATATGCGACAGCCGCCAGAGCTGATACACCTTTCATAAAGGAAGGCAGGCGACTGCCTAAAAACGGCGAACCAGAGACGATGCCTTGCCACAAAAAACGGATAGAACAAGCACGGAAAGAGGCCCTGGAACGGGGCTGCAGCGTTCAACACACCACGAATGGGAGGTTGGCATGACTCGGACCGATGTCATGGCCTCGAGCAGGCCACGCAATCCAGGTGTAGCGCCGTCAGGGACGGGATCGTCCACCATCTTGCGCGCACTGCGCGTCCTACCAGTTGCGCTGCTGTTGGCGCTGGCGGTCATTCTGCCAAGTACTGCCGTTGCGGCAGAACCGGGTACGGCGGGATACGGCTACGGGCAGGAACCCAACAAACCGACTACCTCGACAACCCCCACAACCCCCGCAACTACCCCACAAACAACTACAACCACGCCTAAAACCGGCACGTTGCCGTCGAAAGAATCGGAAAAACCGACTACCCCGACGAGCGAAACCGAACCGGAAAAAACGAGCTCCAGCCCGACGGCGAAAGCCAGCACGCTTCCGTTCACCGGCTTTGATCTGCGCTGGGACATCGGTTTCGCCATCGTGTTGTTGGGCGCAGGCTTCTCGATTCTGGCGATGCAGCGTCGCCAGGGTCGTCACGGCTCACGCTGAGCTGACGGACATTCAGATAGGGCCATATTCGGGGGTCACCGGCGATCTGTCGGTGACCCCCGCTGGCTTTCTAGTGGCCTGAGTCGATAAGTCCCGCCTCAGGCGGATCTCACCAGCGGGCTCCGCGCTGTGCCCGCAAGCGCTCGTTCGCGCCCCGCGCAGTCGAACAGCACGGGCGTGTAGACGGTCGCTGGCGGCGGGCCATGCCAGACGCTGGGTGCCACCAGCTTGCAGGCGTGCAGGACGGCCTTGGTAGCGAGGTT
>DATBYJ010000245.1:0-3455 GCA_036513795.1 Solirubrobacteraceae bacterium
CCCCGCGGCTGGTCGGTGATCATCGATCACTCGCCCCGCAAGCGCGGCAACCACACGCTCAGCACCTACTACACGCATCTCTCCTCCCTGCTCGTGACCGCCAAGCAAGCGGTCACCGCCGGCACACCGATCGGCATCATCGGCGCGGATCCGCTCGACGGGCAGCACCTCATGCACCTCTTATGCGCTGCTGCACATAACAGGTGTTATGGCGAGCGCTTTGTTATGTGGAGCTGGTGGTGTGAGTCCTCGTTTTTGTTGGGGTTGTCCGATGTGGACTGCGCATAATTCCCACGCGCCCGAAGTTCTCGAGCCAGGCGAGCAGGTCGCCCGACGGGAATCTGTAGCGTGGCATCTTGGGCAGAGACGCGGCGATCGTCTCGACTGCAGCTTGCTTCATGCGCAGGGTGACCTCCACGTAGCCGTGAGTCGTCGCAAGCTGTGCATGGCCGAGCCAGGCGGCGATGGTGGTGATATCCACCCCGGATTGCAGGAGGTGCATGGCGGTCGTGTGGCGAAGGACGTGTGGAGAGATCACCTCGGCGTGACGAGCAGCGATGTTCGCGCGGTTGACCAGCCGGCGCAGAATGTCAGCAACTCCCGATCGACTCAGCCGTCCACCTCGGACGTTGAGGAACAGGGGTTCATCGTCGGTGCAGGCACCCCGCTCGTCGAGCCATGCCCGGATCGCCTGGACCGTGCGGGACCACAGCGGGCACGTGCGTTGTCTGCGTCCCTTGCCGATGATCGTCACGTGTGGCATCGGATCGAGGCGGATGTCGCCGACGCTGAGGTCGACCAGTTCCTGGACGCGCAAGCCAACGTTGTAGAGCAACAGCAACAGCGCGCGATCTCGCAGAGTTCGACTCGCATCCGCCGCCTTGACGACGCTGGCAATCTCGTCTTCCTCGAGATAGCGCACCTCGACGTGCTCGGTACGCGCCAGTGGCATCTCGCGGATCCTCCGACAGCGCTCCAGGTGTTCGGGGGCGACCGACGCGACGTATCGAGCAAAGGCTTTGATGGCGGCGAGCCGGTGGTTGCGCGTCCCGGGGCCACATCCGCGCTGACGTTCGAGATGCTCGAGGAACGAGCGCACGAGCGCGACATCCAGCACAGCGTGATCGAGTTGCTCAGGGCTGCGGCCCAGGCGGGCGCTTGCATGCCGGAGGTACAGCTTGAGGGCATCGCGGTACGCGAGCACCGTGTTGCGGCTAGCGTTCCGCTCCGCAGACAGATGGTCCTCGAAGAATCCCTGCACCAGAGCCGGCAAGGACACGGCCGATGACTTCACGACCGCACCTCGTCAAGGAACGTCGTCTTCGCGGCGAAGATCGTCGCGGCGCGATCGAGCAACAGGCCGTTCGCGGTGAGATACGTCCTCGTGTTTTCAATGGAAACGTGGCCCAGATACGTGCTCAGGATCGGCAGCAGGCTGTCGACGTCACGACCCTGCGCATACCAGTCGGCCAAGCGGCAGACCGCATACGAGTGCCGCAGGTCATGCAGCCGGGGATACGGCTGCGCAATCCCGGCGATGTGACACGCCGCCCGAAAATTCGGGAGTGCGACGCCGTGGACCAGTCGGCGACCGCGGCCCGAGACGAACAGTGGAGAGCCGCTCTCCTTGGCAGCCCGGCGGCGAGGGTGGGCCATGTACGCCTGCAGCGCCTGAACCGTCGATGCGCGCACGGGCAACAGACGCGCCTTGCCGAACTTTCCCCGGCGGACTGTGAGCACCTTCGCCTCGATGTCGAGATCACCGACATCGAGAGCATGGGCCTCACCGATACGGATCCCGGTCGCGTACAGGAGCCCGATGAGCGTCGCCGTGGTAGCCGACCGCAAGCCACCTGTAGGAGGCAGGTTCCGTGCTGCCACAAGAATTCGCTCGACCTCCGGGAGCATGATGACCTGAGGTCGCTGCCGCCGCAGGGAACCGCCAGGCGACGGTGGCCGGGCGACGAGATCGATTTCAGCACCGTGCCGCTGCGAATGCGCCAGGGCATCCCAGACCAGACTGATGGCGTTTTCCCGGCTGCGCGCGAACAGGGGCGCCAGCGACCCCAGGTAGTCGACGAGAACCTGACGGCGCAGCGGCGGTCGGCGGCGGGGGCCGACGAACCGATCGAACCTTGCCAGCAGGCGCTCCTGGGTGTCGAACGCAGCTCCGCCCGCCCGCTTGAGCTGAACGAATCGACGGAAGTAGGGAGCCAACCAACTTGAGAAGCGAATCACGAGCGCACCTCCGGCCACTCGACGGCTGCTTCGAGGAGCCGCGGTTGGTCCACCTTGGCGTAGACCGCGACTGCGGCCAACGAGCGGTGGCCGAGCAGATCCGCAATCGTCTTGAGAGAGTGACCACTGCGCAGCTGTCGACAAGCGAACGAGTGGCGCAGCGCGTGCGGGCCACGCGGCTCCAGTCCTGCCCGGCGCATACAGCGGTGCACGACGAACAAGACCGCACTGGGGCTCAATCGACAGTGGGGAGGGTACTTCCGGAGGAACACGAACTCGTCGCCGGGAAACGACCGCTCGTCGCGCAGGTAGCGAACCAGCGCGTCCGCAATCACGGGCAGCAGCACGTGCTCGGTTGCCTTCCCCCGCTTGTACGGCCTGAACAAGATCGTGCGAGTCCGCCAGTTGATGTCGTCCAAGCGGAGGCCCGAGACCTGACCGCGTCGGATGCCGTAGCACGCGAGCAGCAACACGATGGCCTGATCCCTTGGCGACACATCTCCGTCGAGAATCGTGCTGAGAAGCTGCTCGAAATCTGCGTCTGGCAACGCGCGCGGCAGGCCAGCGAGGCGATACCGGCGCACGCTCGGTACCGCGGTAGCGAGACCTTCATCGACCCAGCCTCGGGACCTGGCAAACTTGAGCAGCGAGCGCAGCGCCGCCTGCATCGTGCGGCGCGCGCCCGGCCCGTTCGCCTTGGCGTAGTGGATGAAGAAGTCCTCGATCTCCGTCGCAGTCACCAGCCGCAGAGCTTTCGCGCCGGACGTTTGCTGCCGATCGCACACCGCCGCAACGAAGCTGCGCGCAGCACGGAGGTGTTCGCCGATCGTGCCCATCGCGCATCGACAGTCGCGCTCGAGCCAACGCGCGAACGACCGCAACAAGGATCTCGCCGGCGGCGGTGCGGTGGCGATCAGGCTGAGAACGTAGTTGCGCTCTGTTTCCGGCGTCCAGACCCGGCCGATCTGAGTCTTCATCGAGGCCTCCTTGAGGCCGTCGTTATGCGCAGTCTCGAGCCCGTTTCGCCAGGAGAAATCGCACACTTACGCCACAGGCTCTGCATAACCAGCAGCTCGCCATTACACCTGCACTTCGAGCTCTGGCGCGGCGGCGCCAGCGACCGCTTCGACCCGCAGCCGCTGATCGAGACGACCTGGGAATACGCACCGGATCCGGGTGACCTGCCGCGCACGCTGGTCGCCCGCAACTCCACCCAG
>DATBYJ010000246.1:0-2667 GCA_036513795.1 Solirubrobacteraceae bacterium
CTCACTTCTTGTTGACCAGAGAGCTGCAACTTGACGCCGCGGAGGCGGCCCTGCTGCTGGGCGACGCGGAGGCCCTGCATGGGCTGCTCGACGAGGCTGAAGGGGGCCTGCACGCGCCGGCAGACCGCGCCCGACTCGCCTTCCTGAGGCTTAAGGGACGGGTAGCGCAGAATCGCCTCCAAGAGGCGCTGGAAACCGGGCTGCGGGCGCTCGATGAACTCGGCGAGCCACTGCCACGCAATCCGGGCAAACCTCGAATGGCCAACGCGCTGATGCGGATTAAGCTCGCTACGCGCCGCTGGACCACCGAACGGCTGCTGGGGCTGCCGCATTGCGAGGACCGTCGTGTCATCGAGGTCCAGCGGATTCTTTCTGAGCTGCGCAGCCTGTCCTTCATCCTCCAGCCGAATCTTTTCCCTTTGATCGTGCGTAAGCAGCTCGAGCTTCTGTTGGCCCACGGCCATACCCCCACCTCACCTACGGTGCTCGCCAGTTGCGGCCTGCTGCTGGTCCTAGCTGGTGACCACGCCGGCAGCCAGCGCTTCGGCGAGGTTGGCCTGCTGCTCACCGAGCAGAAGGAGTTCCGGGACGCCCGCCCGGAGACCCTGTTCTATTACCTGACTTTCATCCGCCACTGGCGACACCCAGTCCACGACGGCCTGGGCCAGCTCCGCGAAGCCATCGATGAGGCGCTCGACCGGGGTGACCAGGAATATGCCGGCTTCCTCGCCGCGGTTTTGCTCCAGCAGTCATTCTGGGTCGGCCGACCGATGGCCGAGATCGACGCCCTAGCCCAGTCCCTCATTCCCGGGATCCGTTCCCAACCGGTGCCCCGCGCGCTTTGCCAGGCTGTGCAGCAGCTTTGCCTCAATCTGATGGGCCGCAGCGAGGATCCCTTCCTGCTCGCCGGAGAGAGCGGCTACGACGAGCGCGAGGTGTTGCCGGCGGCGCGCCGCGAGGGCGACGGGGTGGCCCTGAGCGTCGCCATGAACGTCAAACAGGGCCTGCACTTCTGGGCCGGTGACTACGCCGGTGCGGTACGCGTCTCGGACGAGGCCGCCGAGCACCTCGGTGGTATGGCAGGCATGGCGGGCCTCCAACTCTTTCATCTGGCCAGCGCCCTGAGCAGGATTCGGGCCGCGCCGAATGACCGCTCGACCCGGCAATCGGTGCGGCAGGTGCTAGCGCTGCACCGTGATTGGGCAGCGAGCTCGCCGGCCAATTACGCGGCACCTTGTGCGCTGATCGAGGGTGCGTGGGCGCGGGCCCGCGGGCAGCACAGCAAGGCGGAGCGCTTCCTCGCCCGGGCGACTGAGCTCGCAGCGGAGTACCAGCTCCCGCTGATTCACGCGCTTGCCCACGAAGAAGGCGCCATGCTCAACGCGCAAACTCGCCCGAGGGTTTCTGCGCAGATGTTGCGGTCGGCATACCAGGGCTACCTGACTCTGGGCATCGCGGTGCGCGCGGAGCGGCTCGCGGAGGCTCATCCATGGCTGCTCAGCCGCGACCTTATGTCGGCGGGCTCGGCAGGAATCGACCCCGTCAGCGCGCATCAGGTCGTGCACGCGCTGCCGACCGCGCGGACCCTGGGGGGCCTGGCCGAGATCCTGCTCGGCACGGTTGCGGACACGACTGGCGCAGCCCGCGTTCTGCTCCTCACCGGCGAAGGCGAACAGCTGACCGTCCGGGCCGTGTGGGAGCACGGTGCCACCACGACCGTCGAAGGCCCTTGGACCGAGGTGAGCCATGACTGCTCCATCGTCGGGCGGGTGGTGGACAGCGGCCGTCCGCACATCGTCGCGGCCGATCCGGCCTACTCGGGTCATCGTCCACCTGGACGGGACAAGCGCCACGCGGCGGTCCCGGCCGTCCTCGCTGTCCCGGTAGTCGTGCAGGACAAGACGATTGGCGTGATCTACGCCGAGCATCAAGAGCCGGGCAGAAGCTTCGCTTCCGGAGACGAGGAGGCGGTCGCCTTCCTGTGCGCCCAAGCGGCCGCGCCGCTGTGGAACTTCGAGCTCGAGGCTCGGTTGCGGAACGCCGATGAGCATCGGCAGTCCCTCATGGACGTGCAGTCGAGATTCGTGCCCAACGAACTGCTGCGGATCCTCGATATAGACGACCTGCGTCGTGTCCACAGCGGCTACCGGGTCGAGCGTCAGATGACGGTGCTCATCTCCGATATCCGGGGGTTCACCACCCTGATCGAGGACATGGACGTGCTCGAGGCGAGCAATCTGGCAATGGGGTTCCTGCGAGCTGTGGAGCTTCCGATCATCAGCTGCAACGGCATGATCCAAGACGTGCGCGGGGACGAAATCGTCGCCGTCTTCGAGTCGGAGCCGGACAACGCCGTGCGGGCTGGGCTGGCCATGCTGCGGTCCCTTCGCGAGCACAACCAGGAGCGGCTTGCGCTTGGCTCCGAGGAACTTCGAGTCGGAATCGGTATCAACACCGGCGCCGTCGGGGTTGGGCTGGTTGGCGGGGTGAACCGAATGGTCCTCACGATCATCGGTGACGCCGTGAACCTGGCTGCGCGCATCGAGAGCGCCAACAAACGCTACGGCTCGGCACTTCTCATCTCCGACGCCACGCTTAGTCGTCTCTCGAAGCCCGACCAGTTCGACGTCCGCCGGATGGAGCGAGTCATGGTGGTCAATCGGCGCC
>DATBYJ010000247.1:0-27764 GCA_036513795.1 Solirubrobacteraceae bacterium
TGCACGCCGAGCAGCGTGCCGTCGGCAAGGGCAACGCGTGCGCCGATGTGCGGCTGTAGTGCCCGCACAACCCGCTCGAGATCGGCAGCCGGGCGGGAAGGATCGAGCAGGCGGTCCCCTGGGCCGAGCTTCTCAGCGTAGGTGACCCCCTCCTCGGGCTGCTCGTAAAACGGCGGTGATTGATCGAGGGCGCGCACAAGCAGCTCACCGCCGAGCCCCTGCAGTCGCGCGGCGAGCGAACCGTAGGTGTCATCGGGGCGGATCGGCTCTGCGCCGACGAGGCACACGGGGCCGCTGTCGAGCCCGGCTGTCAGACGCATGATCGACACGCCGGTTTGGGTATCGCCGGCCATGATCGCGCGCTCCACTGGCGCAGCGCCCCGCCAGCGAGGCAACAGCGATGGATGCACGTTGAGCATCTCGTGTTCTGAAAGCAGCGGATCCTTGATCAGCGCACCGAATGCGCACACGATCACCGCGCGAGGGGAAGCTTGCGCGATCAGCTGCCTGGCGTGCTCGTCGTTGACGTTCTGGGGCTGCTCGAGTGGAATGCCGAGCGCGCGGGCGCTGGTGGCGACCGGCGGCGAGGTGAGGCGCCGGCCGCGGCCGCTTGGACGATCGGGGCGCGTGACGACAAGCGCAGGACGATGACCATCGCTGCGCGCCAGGCGTTCGAGCACAGCGGCGGCGAACTCCGATGTGCCAATGAATACGGTGCTCAAAGCGTTAAGGGGTGCCGCTGGCCCTAAGCGCCGTCCACGGCCGCGGCTTGTGCCTCGCGCATCTCGCGCATCGCTTCCTTGCGGTCGTGGCGGGACAGGTGATCGAGTATGAGCACACCATTGAGATGGTCGAGCTCGTGTTGGATCACGCGCGCCTCCAGGCCCTCGGCCTCGACCTCGAGCTCCTCCCCGGCCTGATCGCGGGCCCTGACCCGAAGCTGTGCGTGGCGCTCGACTTCAACATGTACGCCGGGCAGGCTCAGGCAGCCCTCCTCGCCAAGCTCACGCTCCTCGCTGGCCCACTCGATCACGGGGTTGACGAGCGCGGTGACCGGATCGTCGGCGTAGGCTTTGTAAACAAGCACGCGATGTAGCACCCCCAGCTGCGTGGCTGCGAGACCCACTCCAAGCGCGTCGTGCATGAGCTCCCCCATCCGCTTTACCTCGCCCTTCAGGGCCTCGTCGAAGCGCTCGACAGGCAGGGCGGTCGCGCGCAGAACGGGGTCGCCGAACTTGCGCACGTGACGCAGCGCGGCGTCGCGGCGTTCGCGCGTCTCTTGATCCAACTCGGCTGCCTCGGGTGCGTCCTGCTCGCGCTCGACCTCGACGTCGTCCTGCTCAGAGCTCGGCGTGGGGATCTCGAGCGAGTCCTCGTGGTCGACTGACTTGAGTGAGTCCTCGTGGTCGACTGACTCGAGCGCATCCTCGTCCTCGGCGGGGCTGTCATCTGCTGCCATCGTGCGATCAGTTTATGAGCTACTGCCGCTATGCGACGCCCTGGGCGCTAGCAGCATCGTGACTGCCTGCGCAGTATGAGTTGCTCCTGCCGGGCTATGGGCAACGATCGTCGCCCGCACGGCCAGCATGTGCAGGCGCTCGAGCAGCGCACGGGCTTTATTTGACAAGTGCAGCAAGACCGTGACGACTTTGCCCCCGGCGATCGTAAACGTAGCTGTGCCAAACGTGAATACTGCGGGCTTTGCCCTACGTGCACCAGCGGTGGAGGTAATGGCTTTTTGGGTGCGTAGTGTTAGTGCGCCGGTGCACTTCGTGTCGCCGGCCGGACAGCTGAGCTTGAGGGCCACTACTCCCACAGCATTTGCTCGCAGTGGCTTACGCGCCAGGGCTACGTCGGGTGATGCTTCCTGGATTCCGAGCACTTGGATCCTCGCTGCTTCTTCTTCCTGGCGGCTTTTTGCGGCGGCCGCCGCAATTTCATCCGTTTCTTCTTCGTGCTTCTTCGCGTCAGCTACTTGTTCTTCAGCGGCCTTCGTGATCGCCGCTTCTTGTTCGATTTCCATCGTGGTCCGCGCAACAACCTGCACCGACTCGACAGCTGGGGTGCTCACAAGGCCATAGTTGTCGGTGACGATGAGCGTCACCGTGTATTCACCAGCCGCGTGATAGCTGTGCGTCGGAGCGACACCACTGCTGGTGGGTGATCCGTCGCCCCAGTTCCAGGAGTAGCTGGTGAGGCTGCCTCCCGGGTAAGGATCGCTCGATCCGCTGGCACTGAAAGCAATGGGGGCTTCCACTCGCGCGGAACTCGGAGCCGTGATGACCGCTGTAGGAATCCGCGGCGTGAATGCCCTAAGCCCATTTGGCGTGCCAACGCCTGAGGGGCCGTCAAACCCTGAACGCGCATCACATGCTGACGTTTCTTCGCAGTCCAACACGAAACCAAGTTCCCTGTTTGGCTGCCCGCAGAACAGCACTGATTCGCCGTCGCAAACACCGTTCCCCCCTTCGGTGACGTCGTACAGCGATGATGCTTCGCCGAGATGACCATAGAGCGATAGCGCGGGGTATTTGACCCCATTCGCGCCGCCCGCAAGCGCGTATAGCGAGGCGATGAGCGGTGCACCAAGGGAAGTACCTCCGAACGTCTCCCAGCCCCCGAAACGTTCGATCTCTTTCTGAACTGTTGCTTCGCATTCGGTGCTTGGCTTGCAGTAGTCAAAGGTGTCATACACATCGAATCCCGTCAGCGGATCGCCGTCAGCGGAGACATCCACGGAGAGTCGTTTATCGCCACACCCAGCGGCGGAGAAACCATCGGCGTTTTGCTGCCACAGCTGAGCTACGAATAGGGTGCTACAGCCGCTGGTCGTGACGTAGCCGGCGTTGAGTTCGTGTTCGTCAAAGAAGCCATCGTCGTTCCACACCGTCTCACTGGCCCGTTCCCCGCCTGAGTTCAGATTCAGCGACGTGCCGCCAACGGCGACCACGGAGGGCAGTGACGCCGGTGCGTTAGGCATCCCCGGCGGTTCGGTTTCCAGCAGCAAGTAGTTCCAGTTGTCATAGCCGTAGTCGCCACCGGCAGCAGTGATGACGACACCTGGGTGGTTGTAAGCCGTCCGCTGTTGGGCGTCCATCCCGAGCTCGGGTCCGCCGTAGGAGTTGGAGACCTCGGTTGCCCCGAGCGCAACCGCCTCGTTCACCGCCGTCGCGAGGTCGCTGTCGTCTGCGCCATTGGCCTCCACCAACAAGATCTTGCAGCCATGACAGACCGAGCGGACCATCTCCACGTCGAGCGATATCTCTTGGGACCAACCGCTTTCATCCGTCGCGGGGAGTGCCGCGGTGCTTTCGCTGCCTGCTTGATTGACCTTCCTAAAGCAGCCGTTGGCTTTCGTGCATTGCCCGAGTCCGTAGTGGTTGTCGAATTCGGCGAGATCTTCTTCAATCTTGGGGTCATCGTATGCGTCGACGATCGCCACGGTTTGTCCGGAGCCGCCCGCCGGGCTATAGCCGTAAGCGCTTGCCAACTCGCCCGGCGTCAGCCCACCGGCCGGACCCGCGCTCGCTGACCCCGCACCGATTGCATACGGGTAGATACCGGAAGCTGGCGAGGCTGCGGAAACGGAGGCTGGGATCGGCTCGCGCACGACCGCGAAACATGTGGCACTGCCCGCCGGCGGGGGCGGACAAGCGTGGGTTAGGCGCGCATAGCCGATTCGCTTCGGCGCCGCCATCGCGACTGAGCTCATCGCGGTCAGGCTGATAGCAAGTACGGGGGCAAGTGCGCACAAGCCGCTGATCCTGACGCGCAGACTCCTTGGATCCATCCTCACACCCCTCATGTGCCTACTGCGGATCGACGTCAACGCTAAAGCTCACCCCAGCATGTTCACGGCCGCCGGCGACCTGACGCACAGCCTCACCTGCCGCCCATACCGCAGGACGACGCTGGGCTGCCTTGACCATCAGCACCTGGCGCTCACGCCCGCGCAGCCTGAAGAGTGAGGCTGGGCCGAGCACGACGGCACCGTCGGCCGGCTTGCCCTGGTGGCGCCCGAAGCCTTCCAGCAGCGACTCGCGCAGTGCGAACGCGGCGTCACGAGCTGGTGCCGACTCCTCGGCGGAGCAGATGATCCTGATCAGGTGCGAGTACGGCGGATAGCGCAGGGCTTGACGACGTTCGAGCTCGCCTGCGAGAAAGCCATCGCTGTCGTGCTGGGCGGCGTGGAGGATGGCACGCGCCTGCGGTGCGATCGTCTGCACGAGCACCCGTCCGTGCCCGCCGCGCCCAGCACGCCCTGCGAGTTGGGCGATCAGGGCGAACGTCCGCTCCTCAGAGCGAAAGTCGGGGAAGCGCAGGGTGGCGTCGGCGTCGAGCACTACTGCGAGCCCTACATCTGGGAAATCATGGCCCTTGGCGACCATTTGTGTGCCGATCAGCGCCCCGCATCCGGCCGCCTCGAAGCGGCGCAGCACCGCACCGACACCCGTATCCTGCGCGTCGCTGGTATCGGCGACCACGTCTGCGTCGAGTCGAAACACGGGGAAGCTCCCGTCATCGAGGATCTGAGACAGATCATGTTGCAGACGCTCGGTGCCGGCGCCGTGACGCGCCACAGACGTGGATGAGCAGTCAGGGCAGCGCGAGGGCACCTGCTCACGGTGACCGCAGTGGTGGCAGGCGACATAGCCGCCGGCGCGGTGCAGCACAAGCGCCACATCACAATCCGGACAGCTCCAGACGCGTCCACAGGAGCGACACGAGAGGAAATTCGACCAACCACGGCGGTTGAGCAGCACGATCGCCTTGCCGCGCGCGGCACGCACCTCGGCGAGGGCCTGCGCGGTGATCGGGTGCAAACCCTGGGCCTGTTCACGCATGTCCAAAATCTCGACGCTTGGCAGCGGGCGACCGTCCACACGGCGGACGAGCCTCGCTATCGGCAGGCGGTGGATGCTCTCTGCGCGCGGCGTGGCACTACCGAGCAGCAGCACTGCACCACAGCGGCGGGCGCGCTCCGCGGCCACGTCACGTGCGTCGTAACGCGGATCGTCGCCCGACTTGTACGAAGCGTCGTGCTCCTCATCGACGATTACCAGCCCGAGATCCTCGACTGGCGCGAAAACGGCCGACCGCGGTCCGACGCACACCCTCGCCTCGCCTTCACGCAGACGCTGCCACTCCGCGTAGCGTTGGCTTTGAGTCAGCCGCGAGTGCAGTACGGCGACGGTCTCGCCGAAGCGTTCGATGAACCGCCCGACGATTTGTGGCGTGAGCGCGATCTCGGGAACGAGCACGATCGCTGCCCTCCCCTGCTCGAGGGTCGCCTCAGCGGCGCGCAGATACACCTCGGTCTTGCCCGAACCCGTGACCCCCTGCAGCAGTCGCTGCATGCTGCGTCGCTCCTTCAGCGCTTGCAGCAGCGGCTCGAGCACGAAGCGCTGGTCATCGGTCAACTCAGGGATGCATGGGCTGCGGGCGCCGACACTCAGATGTTGCGGGCGAGCGACCGCACGGCGCTTGCGTCCGCTCAGCCGGCGCGCAGCCCCAGGCGGCAAGACGAGCCCCAGCGCACGGGCAAGCGTTGTGCAGTACTCCGCAGCGATCCATTTGGCCAGATCTACCAACTCGCGTGTGAGTGCGGGTGGGCCTTGATCCAGTGCCCGTAGTGGCGCAAGCAGCTTCTCCTCGGCTACCTCGCTGGTGCCGGCCAAGCCGACTACTACACCGAGCAGCTTGCGCCCCGCGAACGGCACGACCAACATTGAGCCAACGCTCACGCTGCCGCGCAGCTCCTGCGGCAGCCGATAATCGAACGGCCCACGCAACGCGCGGGCCGTCGTCATCGGTTCAACCTGTGCGATTGGCGAGGCCGCCCCCAGCTCAATTGTGGTCGTTGGTGTCGCTGCGGTCGCGACCTCGGGGCGGTCAAGTTGGGCGATGCTCGACATCGGCCCGACCTTAGACGGTCGACAGGCGGCGCCAGATGGCGTACTCGAGTACCCCGCGGTCAGATGCCAGCGGCCGCACGCAGCGCGTCGCCCTTGTCTGTGCGCTCCCACGTGAAGTCGTGGTCGTCACGTCCGAAGTGACCATAGGCGGCAGTCTTCTGGTAGATCGGCCGGTGCAGGTTCAGCTCCTCGCGGAAGGAACCGGGGCGCAGGTCGAAGACCTCATCGACGGCGCGTGCGATCCGCCCGCGCGTGAGTCCCTCCTTCTCGGTGCCGAACGTCTCGACCATCACCGACACCGGGTGCGCAACGCCAATGGCGTAGGCAACCTGCACTTCGGCGCGGCCGGCAAGACCAGCAGCGACGATGTTCTTGGCGACCCAACGTGCGGCGTAGGCGGCCGAGCGATCGACCTTGGACGGATCCTTGCCGGAGAACGCGCCACCGCCGTGGCGCGCCATCCCGCCATAGGTGTCGACGATGATCTTGCGTCCGGTCAGGCCACAGTCGCCGACAGGCCCGCCGATCACGAAACGCCCGGTGGGGTTGACTAGGAAGTTGCGACGCAGCTTGTTTGCGTCGTAGAGATCACTCGGCAGGATCGGCTCGACCACGTGCTCCCATAGGTCGTCGGGGATCAGTGCCTCGGCGCCTTCGCGGTGCTGGGTGGAGATCAAGAGCTTTTCGATCTCGACCGGTTTGCCGTCTTGGTAGCGCACGCTGACCTGGGTCTTGCCGTCGGGGCGCAAGTAGTCGAGCGTGCCGGCCTTGCGAACCGCGGACAAGCGCTCTGCAAGTCGGTGCGCAAGCGAGATCGGCAGCGGCATGAGTGTCTCTGTCTCGTCGGTTGCGTAGCCGAACATCATCCCCTGGTCGCCGGCGCCGGCGACGTCGAGCTCGTCGTCGTCGCCCGCGTCGGTGCGCGCCTCATAGGCCTTGTCCACACCCTGCGCGATATCCGAGGACTGCTTGTCGATCGCGTTGAGCACTGCGCACGAGTCGGCCGAGAAGCCGAGGTCGGCGTCGGTGTAGCCAATCTTGCGGATCGTCTCGCGGGCGATCTCTTGGATGTCCACATAGGTTTCAGTTGAGATCTCCCCTGAAACCACCACTAGGCCTGTGTTTACGAGCGTCTCGCACGCCACCCGACCATAGGGCTCATCGGCGAGCACAGCGTCGAGCACACCATCGGAAATCTGGTCGGCGACCTTGTCCGGATGGCCCTCGGTGACCGACTCGGAGGTGAACAGGAACTCGTTCTCGTTTAGCTCAGTCATGTGTTTGGGGATCAGCTCCAGAACGTGGGTGGATAGCGGTGGTCGCCGGCAAGCGCAGCAAAAGTCGCAGAATTCTATGCGGCACGAGCCCCTCCGCGCTGGCCGCGCTCGACGAAGTCGATAATCAGCGGCACGCCGTCCATGCCGTAGCGGGCGCGCAGACGGTTCTCGATGAAATACGCGTAGTCGCGGGTGACACGCGCACGAGAGTTGACCTGGATGGCAAAGCGCGGTGGGCGCTCGCCGATCTGAGCCATGTAGATCAACTTCAGACGGTGCCCGCCGGCTCCGCGCCGTGTACCGATCGGCGGCTGGCGGGCCTGCGTGGCCTCGGCGAGGAAGCGGTTGAGCTCGGGCGTGGGGATTCGCCCGGATATGCGATCGCCGAGCGCGAGCGCCTCGCTCAGGAGGCGTGCCACGTGACGACCGGTTTTGGCGCTGACCGTCAGCACGCGTGGGCGCAGGCGCAGCTTTGCGGCCACGCGCGCGCGCTCGTGGTCGAGATCGAGCCGGCGTCCACCGTCGCTTTCAGCGTGCTCCTGCAGGTCCCACTTGTTGAGCACCATTGCGGTCGCGCAGCCGGCCTTCATCGCGAGCTCGGCGACGCGTAGATCCTGCGCGGTGACGCCATCGCTAGCGTCGCAGACTACGAGCGCCACGTCGGCGCGCTCGGCAGCGCGCTGGGAGCGCAGAGATGTGTAGTACTCGACCGAGTCGGCAACCTTCGACTGGCGACGCATCCCGGCGGTGTCGACAAGGATCAGCTCGCGCCCATCCACCAGCAATGGCATATCGATCGCGTCGCGGGTGGTGCCGGCGAGTTCAGAGACGATCACCCGCTCCTCGCCGACGAAACGATTGACGAGCGAGGACTTACCGACGTTGGGCCTGCCGATCACAGCCAAGCGCACAACCCCATCGGACGGCTCGAGATCACCGGCCGGCAGCAGCGAGACGATCTCATCGAGCAAATCCCCCGATCCGAGTCCTTGCGCGGCAGATACTGCGATCGGCTCGCCCAGGCCAAGACGATGGAAGTCGGCCGCCAGTGGCACCTCGACGACGCTGTCGCACTTGTTGGCGGCGACGATCGTCGGCAGCCCGCCGCGACGCAGCAGGTCCGCCATCTCCTCATCGCCTGGTCGCACGCCCGCGCGTGCATCGACAACGAGCACAGCCACCTGAGCATCCGCTATACCGGCGCGGGCCTGGTCGCGAATCGAGCCCGCAAGTGGGTCCTCGTCCTCGAAGTCCACGCCACCGGTGTCGATCAGCGTGAAGCGCCGGCCGTTCCACTCGCAGTCGAGCTCCTTACGGTCGCGCGTGACGCCCGGACGCTCGTGCACGACCGCCTCACGGGTGCCCGTAAGGCGATTGATGAGCGAGGACTTGCCCACGTTTGGATAGCCGACGACGGCAACCTTCATCGGGCCAGTATGCCCAGATATGGGTTCCGTCCCGGCCTCGGTGGCGCTCAATCGATGTCGTCGAGCGACGTCACATCCCGATCGAGGTCTTCTACCAGGCCAGCTATCTCCCCCACGACTGCCTCGACGCTGAGCCCGCTCGTGTCAAGCACGACCGCGTCGGCGGCTGCTTGCAGCGGGCTGTGCTCACGGCTGGTGTCACGCTGATCGCGCATCGCCTGCTCGGCGAGCACGGTGTCGAGGTTGGCGCCGAGCTCGGCTGCGCGGCGACGTGCGCGCTCGCGGGCATCGGCGGTGAGAAAGACCTTCAGCTCGGCATTGGGCGCGACGACGGTGCCGATGTCGCGCCCCTCTGCAACCCAATCTCCCTCGGCGATCAGCTCGCGCTGCTTGGCCACGAGCGCCGCACGCACGCCCGGATCGGTGGCCATCACGGAGGCAGCCTTTGAGACCTCGGGCGTACGTATCGCGTCGCTGACGTCGCGCCCGTCGAGCAGCACCATGCCCGAGCCGCCGGATGCCGCGTCCTTGGGAGCACCAGGGAACTCGATCGTGAGCGCACCCGCGAGCGCACCGAGAGCACCTGGCGACGCGGGCAGCTCTCCCCCTCGCCGCAATGCCGCAAAAGCGACGCAGCGATACATGGCGCCGCTGTCGAGGTAGGTGAAGCCGAGCTGGTTGGCGAGTGCGCGAGCGACGGTGGACTTACCTGCGCCGGCGGGACCGTCAATCGCTACGAGCACAGCCGCTTCAAGTCGTCCACGAACCCGGGGTAGGAGACCGCGGCGACGTCCATGCCGATGACCTCGACGCCGTCCCGAGAGGCGAGCCCAGCGACGGCCCCCATCATCGCCATACGGTGATCGCCGCGAGCGTCGATCTGCCCACCCCGCAAGCCGCCCGACCCGCGTACCACGAACCCGTCGTCGGTCGCCTCGATGTCGGCGCCGAGGCCGCTGAGTCCATCGACGACGCCGGCGATGCGATCGATCTCCTTGATGCGCAGCTCCTGGGCACCGCGCACAATCGTCTCCCCCTCGGCGAAGCAGCCAAGTAGCGCGACGAGCGGCAGCTCGTCGATCGCGAGCGGCACCTCGTCGGGCTCCACAGTTGTGCCCTCGAGCGCCCCGTGGGCGATATCGAGATCGCTGACGGGCTCATCGGGGACCAGCTCGCCGGTCTCCTCCTCGAGGTCGCCAAGGACGATGCCGCGCATCCGGCGCACGATCCGCAAGAAGCCGCTCCTGGTCCAGTTGACACCAACGTCGCTGATCAACAGGCGCGACCCTGGCACGAGCACTCCAGCGGCGATCATGAATGCAGCGGAGCTCGGGTCGCCGGGGACTTTGACGCTGTCGAGCAGCAGCTCGTCGGCGTTGACCACTGTCACATGACGGCCATTGCGGTGGATGGCAACGCCGGCGCGCAGCAGCATGCGCTCGGTATGGTCGCGGCTGCGGGTAGGCTCACCAACGGTAGTGGCACCGTCGGCCGCGATCCCGGCGAGCAGCACGCAGGACTTGACCTGGGCGCTTGCCACCTCGAGCTCGTAGGCGATCGCGCGCAGTCGGGTTCCATGCACCTGTAGCGGCGGGAAGCGCTCGTCGCAGGCCTCGAGCTGGGCGCCCATCAGGCGCAGCGGCTCGGCGATGCGGTCCACGGGTCTGCGGCGGATCGACTCATCGCCATCGAGCGTGAACGAGCGCCCCTCCTGTGCGGCGAGCCAGCCGGGCGCCAAGCGCAGCAAAGTGCCGGCGTTGCCGACATCGATTGGCTCATCAGGTTCGCGCGCCTCGCGCAAGCCAGTGCCCCTGACCACCAGATCCTCGCCATGAACCTCCACGAGCGCACCGAGCGCGCGGATGGCATCGAGCGTGGAGTTGGTATCCGCGGCGTGCAGATAGCGCTCGATGCGGACCGGCTCGGAGGCCATCGCACCGAGCAGTGCAGCGCGATGGGAGATCGCCTTGTCTGCGGGCGCGCGAAGCTCACCGGAAAGTCCACGTGCTGGCTGGAAGCGCATGTTCATGGCGTGGCGCTCATGCTTGCACGACAGGGAAGCCAAGCCGGGCAATTAGCTCGCTGGCACGCTGGGCGTGCTCGGAGCCGCCGATCCACAGCGCAACGACCCCTTGGCGGTTGTCCTGCGAGGGCGAGAGCACCATGTCGAGGATGTTCACGCCCGACCGCCCGAGCGCGAGCGCGATCTCGGCGATCACGCCGGGGCGGTTGGGCACCGACACACGTAGCTCGAGCACCGACCCGCCGACGAGACCAGCCCCGAGCAGCGCGTTGTGCTCGTCGCGGGCGCGGTCATTCCAAGCAGTCACCGCCGGCGCGTCGCCTGCGTCGAGAGCCGCGCGGATCTCCGCGAGGCGAGCGGTGAGCTCGTCGATACCGGCTACGAGTGCGTCGCGATTGGACATGTAGATATCGGTCCAGATCGCGCTGTTGGCACCGGCTACGCGGGTGGCGTCGCGGAAGCTGGGGCCCACGGCGGGCAGACTCTGCGACTCCTCGTCGAGCAGCCCAGATGCCTGCCCGACGAGCAGATTGGCGAGCACGTGCGGCAGGTGTGAGACGCACGCCATTAGCCGGTCGTGGGTATCGGCGTCGATCGCCGTTGGCCGTGCACCGAAGCGACCCAGCAGCCGGTGCAGGCGCTCGTAGAGCACACCCGCGGTGCTGCCTTTGGCGGGCGTGAGATACCAGGTGGCACCATCGAACAGGTCCGCGCGGGCGTGCTCCACGCCCGCGGTCTCCGCGCCGGCAAGCGGGTGCCCGCCGACGAAGCGCTCGTCCAGGGCGGCGTCGGCAAAGAAACGCTTGGTCGAGCCAACATCGCTGACGACACAGTCCGCAGCGGCATTGTCTAGCGCGCGGCGCACGATCTCCCCAAGCACACCGATGGGCGCTGCGGCGAACACAACGTCCGCCCCCAGAACTGCGTCGGCGATATTGGCGGCCTGAGTATCGATCGCACCTAGCTCCAATGCCCGGGCGCGTACCCGCTCGTCAGGGTCAAATCCACACACCTCGGCATCCGCGCGCCCGCGAGCGGCTAGGCCAATCGAGCCGCCGATCAGCCCGACGCCAAGAACCGCGACCTTCACGCGACCTTGGCCGCCTCGAGCTGAGTGCGGCCCATCAGACGACGCTCAGCGCCTTTCCTGCCAGCGCCGTGGCACGCTCAACCGCGCGCGCGTACTCGGCGAAATCGTCAGCCCGCAGCTGTTGGGGACCATCGCAGATGGCCTCCTCGGGATTCGGGTGCACCTCGACGATGATGCCATCGGCACCAACGGCAGCGGCAGCCAGCGACAGCGGCGTTACGAGGTCACGTCGGCCGGCAGCATGGCTGGGGTCGACGATCACGGGCAGGTGCGAGAGCTGCTTGAGCACGGGCACAGCCATCAGGTCGAGCGTGAAGCGGTAGGCGGTCTCGAACGTGCGAATACCCCGCTCGCAGAGCATCACATCGGGGTTGCCTTCCTTGAGGATGTACTCGGCGGCCATCAACAGCTCGTCGAGGGTGGCGGACAGCCCGCGCTTGAGGAGCGCAGGACAGCCCGATCGGCCGATCTCCGCCAACAGCGGGTAGTTCTGCATATTGCGAGCGCCGATCTGAATTACATCGGCGACCTCCAGCACGGCGTCCAGATCAGAGATGTCCATCAACTCGGTGACGATCGGCAACCCGGTCTCGGCCTTGGCCTCGGCAAGCAGCTTCAGCCCCTCCTGGCCGAGACCTTGGAAGGCGTACGGGGAAGTGCGCGGCTTGTACGCGCCGCCGCGCAAGAGCGTGGCGCCAGCGTCGCGCACGACACGGGCGGTTTGCAGCGTCTGCTCGCGCGACTCGACCGTGCATGGTCCGGCGATCAGCGCGAAGTTATCCCCGCCGACCTTGCGTCCTTCGATGTCGAGCACGGTGCGCTCACCGTGGGTGATCTGGGCTGAGGCGAGCTTGTATGGCTTGAGGATCGGCACGACACGATCCACGCCAGGCTGGGCCTCGAGGCCGAGGCCCTCGACGGTGACATCCTGCTCGACGTCACCAATCGCACCGATGACGGTTACGCGCGCGCCTTTACTCCTATGGGCGAGCGCGCCGGCGCGCTCGATCTTCTCGACAACCGCCTCGACCTCCTCGTCGCTTGCGGTCTCCTTCATGACGATCATCATCAACTCATCCTTTCACTGACGCCTGGGCATGTTAGAGGTGCTGGGCTTTCACCACCTAGTGCTTCGCGAGAGGAGCGCTCGAGGCACCCCGGATGGGTGGCGCTTGGTCTCGTGTCAGAGACCCGATGCGGCCGTGGGCACCCGCTCACGAACGGGTCACGGCCGAAGCGCCTAGCTAAATCGCCAGGCGAAATAGGCACATGAGGACGGCCACGCGGCGTCTGCGGGGAAGTTCGAAGCTGATGTGCAAATGGACGCGATCATGACTGTCACAAGAGTTTGTAGCAGACCGCTGGCGCGCAGTCGAGCGACGGGACAGATTTGACAGATCGCCAGACGAGGATGTCGCCCATCAGTCTCCGCGCAACTGGCGTGTCAGCGCGCTGGAGCAGGCACGAGCACTTCCGCGAGCGCATCGAGGAAGCGCCTGTTCTCCTCGGGCAAGCCATAGGTGACACGTAGCGCTGGTGTTTCCGATCCGAGCGCGCTACCACCACGCACCAACACACCTCGCTCCCCCAACCCACGCATTACCTCCTGCTCATCGTGGTGCTCGCCGAGGTGAAACCAGCAGAAGTTGGCCTGCGAGTCGGCCGGCTGGATGCCAAGCGCGCGCAGGCGCTCCTCGACCGAGATGCGCTCGGCGACAGTCCGGGCCACGCGATCCTCGACTGCATCCTGATGAGCGAGCGCCTCGACGGCAGCTGCCTGGGCAAGCGCATTGCAGAAGAACGGCTGGCGCACCTGGTCGAGCGCAAGCGGCAGTTCCTCAGAGCCACACAGTGCAAAACCGACGCGCAGGCCACACAGGCCGTGCACCTTGGAGAAGGTGCGTAGCAGCGCGAGGTTGGGATGGCTGTCCAGTAGTGCGAGCGAGGCATCAGGGTCGTCGAGCAGGTTGAACTCGCAGTACGCCTCGTCGAGGATCACGCAAACATGCGGCGGCACCTCAGCAAGAAAGCCTGCGACCGCATCGAACGGGATCGCAGTGCTTGTGGGGTTATTGGGGTTGCACACGAGCACGAGCCTTGTGGCAACGGTGATCTCACGCAACATCGCCGGCAGGTCGTGACGCTCTTGCTGATCAAGCGCGACGGTAACCGCACGGGCACCGGAAGCGGCGGCAAGGTGTGGGTAGACGGAGAAGGAAGGCCATGCGTACACAAGCTCTGCGCCCGGCTCGAGCAGCGCCTCACCAGCGGCGAGCAAAATGTCACAAGAGCCATTGCCAATCGCTATGCGCGAGCCGGGTATGCCATAGCGGTCGCTGAGCTTTTGACGCAGCAGCGCGTTGGTGGGATCGGGGTAGCGGTTCAGCGTCCCCAGTGCCCGATCGATCGCCTCGCGCACAGCCGGCAGCGGCGCGTACGGCGACTCGTTGCTCGCGAGCCGTATGAGCGGCTGCTCTTGTGCGTAGCCACCGGCTGCTGGATAGACGGGGATACGCCCGATGCGCTGTGAGAACTCGATGGCCACGGCCTTATTGTGCCGCTTCTAGATCGGCGCGCAGGGCGCGGGCCTCTCCCAGGTAAACGTGCGCGGGCACATGCTGCTCGTCGGCGTAGTAGTGGATCAGCACCCTGATGACGCGCGGCATCGAGCGCGGCACGGGGATCTCCTGCGCACACAGCAGCGGCACGCGCTCGAAGCCGAGCGCACGAGCGGCGACGGCCGGGAACTCGGCATTGAGGTCTTTCGTGGCGGTGAACAAGCAGCTGACGACATTGCGCGGCTCAAGCGCATTGCGGTCCATGATCTCCTGCATCAACTCGCTGGTCGCGTCGAGGATGTCCTGGGCGTTGTTGAGCTCGACGCTTATGGCGCCCCGCAGGGCGAACAGTCGCATTGCGGGCGATTCTGTCAGAGCGTGAGCGCACGCAGACGCTTGACCTCTGCAGCGCTCAGCCGGCGGTGCGCGCCTGGCTCGAGCCCAGCGAGTGTTAGCGGGCCAAAGCCGACGCGTTCGAGCTCAAGCACCGGATGACCAACCGCCTCGCACATCCTGCGCACTTGGCGGTTACGCCCCTCGTGGATGGTCAGCTCGATCAGGTTCGTGCTGCGCCCGCCGACGCGGCGTACGTGGGCGGGCGCCGTGCGGCCGTCCTCGAGCTCTACACCCACACGCAGCAAATCGAGCGACTCATCGCCAATGGCCCCCCCACGTAGCTTCGCGCGATAGCTCTTGGGTACTTCAAAGCGCGGATGGGTGAGCCGGTTGGCGAGCTCGCCGTCGTTGGTGAGCAAGATCAGCCCAGAACTGTCGATGTCGAGTCGTCCCACGGGATACAGCCGCAGGCCGTTCGCGGGCACGAGCTCAGTGACCGTCCGCCGCCCGTGTGTGTCACGCGCGGTGGAGACGACGCCGACGGGCTTGTTGAGCGCATAGAGGACACGTGGCTCGGGGCCTGCGAGGAGCTTCCCGTCGAGCGCCACGCGGCTGCTCTCCTCGACATCACGGGCTGGGTCGGTGACGGTCTCGCCGGAAACCGTTACCCGCCCGGCGGCGATCAGCGTCTCGGCAGTGCGCCTAGAGGCAACGCCTGCATGGGCGAGGAACTTTGCTAGTCGCATGGACCCATCCTGGAGAGTTGGGGCATGTGCTGCAACCATAGGAGTAGATCCGGCTTGGGATGCCCTTGCATCCGCGCTGTCGGCGAGATAAACCATGGACCTCCAGTTGCTCGACCAAACGCTCGCAGACCTTGGCGAGCCACACTTTCGTGCCGGTCAGGTGTGGACGTGGACTGCCCGCGGGGCGCGAGGCTATGAGGAGATGACGAACATCCCGGCGCGGCTGCGGGAGACGCTCCAGCGCGAGCTGCCGTTCACGAGTCTGGAGCTGCGCGAGCAGGCGCACGCCGACGACGGCACTGTGAAGGCGCTGTTCGCGACGACCGACGGTCGCGCGCTCGAGGCGGTGCTGATGCGCTTCCGCGATGGTCGGCGCTCGATCTGCGTGTCTTCGCAGTCGGGTTGTCCGCTGACGTGCAAGTTCTGCGCCACTGGCGCGATGAAGTTCGCGCGTAATCTGAGCGCCTCGGAGATCCTCGAGCAGGCGCTTCACTTCCGCCGCATGGAGGCGATCGACCACTGCGTGTTCATGGGTATGGGCGAGCCGATGATGAACTTGGACAACGTGCTGGCTGCATGTGAGCGCCTACCGGACATCGGCATCACCCATCGGCGCACGACGATCTCGACGGTCGGCTGGATCCCTGGGATCGAAACACTGAGCGAATGCGACATGCCGGTGCGCCTAGCGTTGTCGCTGCACGCCGCTGACGAAGCGCTGCGCTCGGAGCTGATGCCCGTGAACGAGCGCTACCCGCTGTCGGAGGTGCTGGACGCGTGTCGCGCCTTCTATGCGCGCAAGCGCCGGCGTGTGTTCGTGGAGTACGTGATGCTGGCAGGCGTCAATGACCGTTACGAGCAGGCACTGGCGCTGGCCGACGCGCTGTCGCAAGGGCGCAATGCTCAGCCGATCTTCAAGGTCAACCTGATCCCGTACAACCCCACTGCGGCTGGCGCCTACGAGGGCTCCGGCCGCGAGTCAATTGCGGCCTTCCAGGCGGCGCTCGAGTCACGGGGGATACCGGTAACCGTGCGCTTGACGCGCGGGCGTGACATCGCGGCGGCATGTGGCCAGTTGGCGGCGAAAGCAGCGTAAGCGCCGGCCGAAACCACCGTCGGAAGTGGTACGACCCATTGCTACCTGTGGTAGCATAAAGGTATGAAGCTGAGTGTGAGCCTGCCGGATGTGGACGTCGAGTATCTGGACGCGTACGCACGCAAGACTGGTGACGCATCCCGCTCGGCGGTGCTTCACAAGGCCGTCCGTGCGCTGCGAGCCACGGAGCTCAGCGGCGCCTACGAAGACGCTTGGGATACATGGGCCGCGAGCGGCGAAGCAACCGTTTGGGAGACGACCACGCCCGACGGCCTTGCAACTGATGCAACGCGGTGAGATCCGGGTCGTCGCTCTCGATCCCGTAGTCGGCTCGGAGGCGAACAAGCAGCGACCAGCCATCATCGTTAGCAACGATGGAGCCAACACAACGGCCGCAAGGCTGGGGCGCGGAGTCCTTACGGTTGTTCCGTTGACGACCAACACCAACAGGGTCCACACCTTTCAGGTCCTGCTCGAAGCAACCGATACCGGGCTCACCGAGGACTGCAAGGCGCAGGCCGAGCAGGTGCGCTCAGTTGCTGTTCAGCGGATCGGTAGACGTGTCGGCTCGGTATCCGCAACGGCGATGGCCGATGTTGACGAGGCGCTGCGCGTACATCTGGCGCTTTGAGCGCTCCCGACCGTCGCCCTGGCTGAGCCCCGTCTTCTTACGTTCCCCCGCCCGCGCGCGCCTCACCGGCTCGCAGCAGTCGCTCGCGCAGCTCGGCCTGCTCCTCTGGCGTTGGGTCCCAGCGGGCGATGTCGGGGAGCTCCTCAAGGCTGCGCAGCCCAAATAGCTTGAGGAACTGGGTGGTAGTGCGATAAAGGACGGCCCCGAACTGGGAGTGCCCGGCGTCTTCGATCAAGCTACGGTCGAGCAACGTGGCGGTTGCGGAGTCGGCGCTGACGCCGCGGATGCGGGTGATCTCCGGTCGTGAGATCGGCTGCAGATAGGCGACGATCGCGAGCGTCTCAGCCTGGGCGGGACTGAGCGTGGCGGTGCGCGGACGACTGAACAGCCGGCGCGCGGCGTCCTCGGTGGCAGGGTCGCTGGCGAGCGTCCAGCCGCCACCCAGCTCGCGCAGGGCGATCCCGCGCAAACCCGGCGCGTACTGCTCGCCAAGCAGAGCCAGCGCTGTGAGCACGGCTCCTTCGCCGGCTCCAGTGGCGTCGGCCAGCTCGGCGGGACTGAGGGGGTCAGAGGACAGGAACAGCAGCGCCTCAACTGTGCGAGCGAGCACGGGGGTTTGCTCGTCGCTCTCGCTCTGCTCGCTTGCGATCTGCGCTTCGCTCATCCCGCGAGGGTACCTGGCACGGCACCGCCGGCGGCGGCTAGCGCGAGCGGCGGCGCGGGCGCCTGGTGAGAACGGCCGTGCACAGCAATCTCGCCAAAGCTCTCTTGCTGCTCCCAGTCCACCTCGCCACGTTTGTATAGCTCGAGCAGCGCGAACAGGGTGACGGCCACGGTCATCCGATCGGCTCCGCGCACGGCCTCATCGAAGTTGAAGCTGCCGCGGCGCAGCAGCGTGCGCAAGTGCGCAAGGCGCTCAGCCACGCTCACCCGCGTGGTGCTGACGTGGTGCAGGCTGATCGTTGGCGGCATCGTCAACAGCCGCCCGACCGCCTCGCCGAGCACAAGCGGGTCCTGGGAGCCATCCTCCGCCTGGACGATCGTGCGGCGCAGGCTGGGAGGCGGCGGTGCGATGCGAAAGCGCACGCCGTGCTCGCTCTCAAGCAGCTCGCCGAGATGTGCTGCGGCGGAGCGGTAGCGACGCGCATCGAGCATCCTCGCAAGTAGCTCCTCTGCGGCCTGTTCTGGCTCGATGTCCAGCAACTCCTGCTCGTCGCTAGAGAGCATCAGCCGCGACTTCAGCTCCAGCAATGCCGCCACGAGCACGATGAACTCGGTGGCGGTCTCCAGGTCTAGCTCGCCGCGCTGCTCGAGATGGTCGAGATAGGCAAGCACTACCTCCGCGAGTTGCAGCTCGAGCAAATCGACCTCTTCGCGCAGCACGAGTGTGAGCAGCAGGTCGAACGGGCCGCTGAAGACATCGAGGTCGAGTTCGAGCGCGGCGAGACTCATTGCCTCACCAAGGCGAGGTGGCGAGTGGCAGTGCTCACCCGCTCACCGTAGCGACCGTCGATGACGTGGTGTTGCGCTCATCCACTATGGCGGGCGGCAAGCGACGCTCCGACCCCCATCCGCTCGCGGACGTCGGCAAGCGTTTCGGCGGCGATCGCCTGCGCGCGCGTGGCGCCGTCGCGCAGGATCGACTCGAGCGCTGCCTCGTCGGCGCGCAACTGCTCGTAGCGCTCGCGTACCGGCGCGAGGTAGTCCACGACGGCCTGCGCCACCGCCACCTTCAGTTCGCCGTAGCGCGCCTGGGCGAGGTCGGACTCAATCGTGGCGGGCGTCACGCCACGCACGGCGGCTAGGATTTCGATCAGGTTGCTCACCCCCGGCTTTTGCGGGTCTCGGCGCACCTCGCTGCCGGAGTCCGTGACTGCGCTCTTGAACTTCTTCTCGATCGCTTTGGGCTCGTCGAGCACATACACGGTGCCCTGCTCAGAGCCGCTGGTGGTAGACATCTTGGCGATCGGGTTCTGCAGATCCATGATCCGCGCCCCGACCGGCGGAATCTTGAGCTCGGGCACGACCAGAACCTCATCGCCGCCCGCAAAGCGGCGGTTGAAGTTGTCAGCCACGTCACGCATCAACTCGACGTGCTCGCGCTGGTCGTCGCCCACCGGCACCTCGTGTGCGCGATAGGCAAGCACGTCGGCCGCCATCAGCACGGGATAGAACAGCAGTCCCGCCCGGACCATTTGGCGTTGCGCCTCGGACTTATCCCGGAACTGATGCATGCGTTCCAGCCGACCGAGTTCGGTGACGCTGCACAAAAGCCAGGTCAGCTCGGTGTGCTCGCGTACGTCTGACTGGCGGAAGAGGACGCAGCGCGCCGGGTCGAGACCGGCAGCGAGCAGGATTGCAAGCGTGTCGTAGAACCGTACGCGCAGCTCGGCCGGGTCATAGGCAACGGTGGTTGCGTGCAGGTCCACGATGCAGAAGATGCCCTCGCCGCGCTCCTGGCTGGTCACGTACTGGGCGATCGCGCCGATGTAGTTGCCGAGGTGCTTACGCCCGGTCGGCTGGATTCCGGAGAAGATGCGCATCGGTCCGACCGCTATCGGCGCCGCTGCGAACTGTCGCTCAGCCAGGGCGGATCCCAGCCTGTGTCGTTCTGGTTGATGTTCGTTCCTGGCGGCACGATCTCATCGATGCGGTCAAGAACGTCGGTGCTCAGCTTCGTCTCGAGCGCGGGGATCTGGCTTTCGAGCTGCTCCATCGTACGCGGGCCGATGATCGCAGCGCTCACAGCAGGATGGCTAGTGACGAACGCGAGCGCCATTTCGATCAACGTCATCCCAGCCTCTTGCGCGAGTTCACCGAGCGCCTGGGCCGCCTCGAGCTTGGCCTGGTTGCCGGGGATCGACATGTCATAGCGCGAGGGAAGCATCTGCGCGCGGCGGCTGTCAGCAGGCGAATCGCCGCCCTTGTTGTAGCGGCCGGACAGCCACCCACCGGCAAGCGGGCTCCATGGGATCACGCCCATGCCGTACTGCTCGCACACCGGAAGGACGTCCTTCTCGACCGAGCGGATCAGCATCGAGTAGGGCGGCTGCTCACACGTGAAGCGCTCGCGGCCACGCTTCTCGGCAGCCCATTGGGCCTGCACGATCTGCCAGGCCGGGAACGTCGAGGAGCCGATCGCCCGCACCTTGCCAGCCGCCACCAGATCAGAGAGCGCACCGAGCGTCTGGTCGATGTCGGTGTCGGGCTCGGGACGATGGATCTGGTAGAGATCGATCCAATCTGTTTTCAGACGTTTGAGACTGTTCTCGACCTCTTTGACGAGCCAGCGGCGGGAGTTTCCGAACTGGTTTGGATCATCGTCGTGCATCTTGCCGTGGGCCTTGGTCGCAAGCACGACCGAGTCGCGCCGGCCACCCGCCAGCGCCTTGCCGACGATCTCCTCGGACTCGCCGCGGGAGTACACGTCGGCGGTGTCGATGAAGTTGATGCCAGCGTCCAGGGCGGCGTGGATGATGGCGATCGAGTCGTCGTGGTCGGTGTTGCCCCACGCGCCGAACATCATCGCTCCGAGGCACAGCGGGCTTACGCTGACGCCGGTCGAGCCGAGTTTGCGGTGCTCTGTAGCCATCAGTCGAGCGCCTCCTTGATCCGTGGGGCCTTGGCCGCGGCCACCTCGTCCAGACGGCGCACAGGGGTGCTGTATGGCGCGGACTGGGCGATCGTGGGGTCAACCGCGGCCTCCTTGAGAATCGCGGCGATCGCGTCGGCGAATGCGTCGAGCGTCTCCTTCGTCTCGGTCTCGGTGGGCTCGACCATCAGCGCCTCCTCCACCAGCAGCGGGAAATACACGGTCGGAGGGTGAAAGCCGAAGTCGAGTAGGCGCTTGGCCAGGTCGAGCGTCTTGATCTGTAGCTCGCGCTTCATCGGTCCACCGGAGAGCACGAACTCGTGCATGCACAACTCGCCATAGGCAAGCGGCAGATATTGGGCCACGCCGTGCTCCTTCAGGCGCGCGAGTAGGTAGTTGGCGTTCAGCACGGCCACTTCAGATGCGTCCTTGAGGCCGTTGCCTCCGAGCGAGCGGATGTAGGCGTAGGAGCGTACGAAACATCCGTAGTTGCCCTGGAAGCCGCGCAGACGACCGATCGACTTGGAACCGACGCCCTCGCCCGGAGCATGATCGAGGTCGAATGCGCCCTGCTCGTCACAAACGATGACCGGCACGGGCAAAAATGGGGCGATCCGCTCTGAGACCGCGATCGGACCAGAGCCCGGGCCACCACCGCCATGCGGCTGGGTGAAAGACTTGTGCAGGTTGAAGTGCACGATGTCGAAACCCATGTCGCCAGGGCGAGATATGCCCATCACGGCGTTGAGGTTGGCGCCGTCGTAATACAGCGTCGCCCCTACCCCGTGCACGATCTCAGCGATCTCGGCGATGTTGGGGTCGAACACGCCAAGCGTGTTCGGGTTGGTGAGCATCAGGCAGGCAACGTCCGTATCGGCCTTCGCGCGCAGGTCCTCGATGTCGATGCCACCGTCGGCATTGGTGGCGAGCTTGACGACCTCAAAGCCGGCCATCGTGACGGTCGCCGGGTTGGTGCCGTGGGCGGTGTCGGGCGTGAGCACCTTGTGGCGCGTCTGGCCGCGGCCCTCGTGGTAGGCACGGGTCAGCAGCACGCCCGCGAGCTCGCCGTGAGAGCCGGCGGAGGGCTGTAGCGAGACGTGCGGCAGGCCAGAGACCTCCGAGAGTGCGTGCTGCAGATTCCACATCAGCTCCAGCGCGCCCTGGGCCCGCTCGGGGTCCTGCAGCGGATGCAGCCGGGCGTGACCCGGCAGCGCAGCCACGCGCTCGTGCAGGCGGGGGTTGTGCTTCATCGTGCACGAGCCAAGCGGGTAGAAGCCGGAGTCGAGGTCGAAGTTGCGCTTGGAGATGCCCACGTAGTGGCGCACGATCTCGGGCTCTGAAACCTCAGGCAAACGCGGCGCCTGTGAGCGACGAAAGCGCGCGGGGAGCAGCTCTGAGACGTCGACCCGCGGCACGTCCATGTCGGGGCACATGAACGCTCGGCGCCCAGGCGCGCCCTTCTGGAAGATCGTGCGTGCCGGCTCGCGCTGCAGCGGTGACGCCGTAGCGCCGCTGGCGCTCGCATGCAGATGGTGCGCCTCGATGGCAGGGTCCGCGTGCAAGTGGTTTTCGTCGATCGAGCTCACGCGGGCACGCTCATGCGGTGCGCCTGCGTGCTGTCACGCTCGGCCGCCACCGCGTCGCCGAGGACAGCCACCAGCTGGTCGATGTCCGCGCGAGTACGGCGCTCGGTGATCGCCACGAGCAGGACCCCGCGGTCCTGATCGCGTCCGCTGAGGGCATGTACGTCGACACCAGGGTTGACGCCATGCTGGGCACACCTGCGTCTGACGGCCGCGACGTCGGCGTCCAACTGCAGCGCGAACTCGCGAATCACCGGCTGCTCGTGGTGCTTCTCAACGCCGTCGAGCGCAGCCAGCTGCTCACGGGCGTAGTGGGTGCGGGCAAGCAGCAGCTCTCCCAGCTCGACGATGCCGCTGCGTCCGAGCCAGGCAAGATAGACAACCCCCGCGAGCGCGTTCAGCGCTTGGGCTGTGCAGATGTTGGACGTGGCTTTCTCGCGGCGGATGTGTTGCTCGCGAGTCTGCAGCGTAAGCACAAAGCCCCTGCGACCGTCGACATCGACCGTCTCCCCCGCGATCCGCCCCGGCATCCGTCGCAGATACTCCTCGCGCGCAGCGAACATGCCAAAGGACGGCCCACCGAAGTCGAGCCGGTTACCGAGCGACTGACCCTCGCCTACGGCCACGTCCACGCCGCACTCTCCGGGCGGCTTGAGAATGCCGAGCGTGATCGGATCCACCTGCGCGATCACCATTGGCACCTTCGCCGAGGGGTCCCCCCCAGCCGCTGCTGCCTTTGCGGCGGCGCTGAGCGCGGCTGCATCCTCGACCGCCCCATAGAAATTTGGCTGCGCGAATATCGCCGCGCTGATCTCGCTCCCACTCGCCGCGATCGCCTGCGCCCATGCCTCCGGGTCGGTGATGCCAGCGCGCAGCGGCACCTCCATGACCTCCGCCCCATAGCCATAAGCGTTGGTGCGCAGCGTCTGCAGCGAGTGCGGGTGTAGGCCGGCGCTGACAACGATCTTGTGTCCGCTGTTGTGGAGCTTTGCCATGTACCCGGCGGCCGCCACTGCCGAGGGGCCCTCATACACAGACGCATTGGATACAGGCAGGCCGGTCAGCTCGCAGATGGCGGTCTGGTACTCGAACATGACCTGCAAGCCACCCTGGGAGATCTCGGGCTGGTAAGGGGTGTAGGGCGTGAGGAACTCCGAGCGCTCCATCAGCATGTCGATCAGTGCTGGCACGTAATGGTCATACATCCCCGCGCCGAGAAAGCTCAGCTCGTCTTCGACGCTGGTATTGCGGGTAGCGAGCTCGCGCAGGTGCTCGTACACGTCCTGCTCGCTCTGTCCGTCGGGGAGCTCCAGCGCTCGACCCAGCCGCACGCCCGCGGGTATCTGGCGGTCAAAGATCTCCTGGAGCGAGCCAACCCCAATCGCCGCGAGCATCGCGTCCAGATCTGTGGGGGTAATGGCGGTATAGCGGCTCAAGAGCTCACGTCACGATAGAGGGTGGCTCGCGGCGATCCCGTGACGCGCGGCACGCAAGCTAGCCGGCGAGCGTGGCCGTGTAGGTGGCTACATCCATGAGCGCGTCGCGCTCGGAGGAATCGGACAGGCGTATCTTCACGAGCCAGCCCTCACCGTAGGGGTCCTCATTGATCATCGCCGGGTTATCAGCCAAAGCCTCGTTGACCTCCACGATCTCACCGGACAGCGGGGCGACAACGTCAGAGACAGCCTTCACGGACTCGACCTCCGCGTACGAAGAGTCCTTGACGAGCGTCGTGCCGACGGCCGGTGGGTCGAAGAAAACAACCTCTCCGAGCGCGTCCTGCGCATACCAGGTGATGCCCAACACCGCGTGCTCAGCATCATCCTCGGCGATGCGAGCCCAGTCGTGTTCGGGGTGATACAGCAGATCAAGGGGATAGCTGGTCTGGCTCATTTACGAGCCCTTTCTGTAGAGCGGCTTGTCCTTTACAACAGCGGGCCGCATCTTGCCACGAACGTCTATCTCGAGTTGGGTGCCGACAGCGGCGTGCCCGGCAGGCACATAGGCCATGCCGATACCGATGCCCAGACACGGCGAGAGCGTGCCGCTGGTGACCTCGCCACCACCGCTAATGGGGTTTCCTTGGCGGGCAATGCCGGGGCCCTCGAGCGCGAACGCGACGAGCTTCTCGGCCGGACCGCGCTCACGCACGGCACGCACAGCGTCCGCGCCGATGAAGTCTGTGTCCTCCTTGCAGCACCATCCCAGACCCGCTTCGATCGGCCCGCGATCGACGCTCAGATCGTTGCCGTAGAGGTGGAAGCAAACCTCCAGCCGCAACGTGTCGCGGGCGCCGAGCCCGGCGGGCACGCCACCGCGGCGCACGATCTCATCCCACAGCGCGGGGGCATACTCGGGCGCACACAGCAACTCGACGCCGTCCTCGCCGGTGTAGCCGGTGCCACAAACGAGCACTTCAACACCAGCCAGGCGACGCATTTCGGCGCGCATGCGCGCGGGCAGCGGCGCATCGGAAATCGCCTGCACTATCTCCCTCGCGAGCGGCCCCTGTACGGCAAGCATCGCCCACGCGTCGATCGCATCCTGGACCTGAACACCGTCGACAGCTTGGGCGTGGCGTTCGAACCAGGCGAGATCGCGCTCGTGGTTGGAGGCGTTGGTGACCGTCAGATATCGCTCGGCGTCGAGGCGATAGGTGAACAGATCGTCGAGCACGCCTCCGTCCTCGCGGCACAGCACCGAATACTGCGCACCGTCGGGGGCGATCTTGGCGACGTCGTTGGAGAGCAGGCATTGGAGCAACTCAAGCGCGCCGGGGCCGCTCGTTTCGATCTCGCCCATGTGCGAGACGTCGAACATCCCGCAGGTCTTGCGCACCGCCATGTGCTCGGGCCGCACACCCTCGTATTGCACGGGCATCTCCCAGCCGGCGAAGTCCACGAGCTTGGCACCAGCAGCAACATGGCGGTCGTACAAGGGCGTGCGGCGCAGAGCCGGTGGGGTCGTGGAGGACATGCGGCCCAGGCTAGCGTCAGCGGTGCTAGCTTGCGGGCGCGGCCGTGGGGCCTTGCAGAGCTTCGCCGACCTTGGCGATGATCGCGAGAACCTTGGGCAAGACCGTCGCCAGCGCCTGCTTTTCGGCCTCGGCGATCCGCCGCGCGATGCGCTTGTCAGCCGGGCTCTGGTAGCGCTTCAGCTTGTGCATGATCGCTTCCTGAGCACTTGCCGTGCGGCTCGAAAGCATCGACTCGCGCCCCAGGTAGGCAGCGGTCGTGGCGGAGACACCTTGAAAATCACTCGCGACCCACGCGCGCATGTCAGCGCAGAGGTCCGGCGTGGGGATCTCTGCCTGTTCGACTTCACCGATCGCGTAGACATGGACAAGCCGTGCCAAGCTGCGGTCGCTCCACCTCAGACGCTCAACGGAATGAGCAAACTGGCGATGGACCAAGCTTTCGGTGCGCTGCGCTACCCCGAACAGCGCGTCCTGAACCTCGTCGCTGATCTCGATCGCCGATTCGCTTGGTTTCTGGCCTGCCGACGGCGTCGGCTCTCGCGCGAGCACGCCCGGGCATTCCCGCTGCAGCTGCCCGCGAAGCGCTTCCATCGCCGCAAGCCCGGCGGCTAGGTCCTTGACTTCCGCGCGTGCCTGCCCCAGGTACGCCTGCAGGTAGGCCTGCGTCACGCTCGTATCGCCCGAGCTCGCCTGCGTGGCCGCCGTCGGCAGCGCCAGCGTCACGACCGCGATCAGCGCAGCCGCGCGTGCGCCCGAGGGAACCATGCGCACAAGTCTGACAGCAGCTGCAGACGCTGCTAGCGCAGGAACGGCGGCACGTCGATGTCCTCGTCGGAGATCTCCAGGCTGGAGCGCTGGCGATCTGAGATGCGGGGATTGCGGTCCGGACGCGTACTCGCGCCTGGGGCGCGGCGAGCGCTGGTGCGGCTGCCTGCACGATGGTCAAAGCCGGTACCGATCACGGTCACCCGGACATCGTCGGACATGCTCTCGTCGATCACCGCACCGAAGATGATGTTCGCGTTCGGGTCCGCCTCGTTCTGGATTATCTCAGCGGCGTCGTTGACCTCGAACAGGCCCAGATCTTTGCCGCCGGTGATGTTCAGCAGGATGCCCGTGGCACCGTCGACGGACTCTTCCAACAGCGGCGAGGAGATCGCCGCTCTGGCCGCGTCGGCTGCGCGACTCTCGCCGCTGGCCGTGCCGATGCCCATCAGCGCAGAGCCGGCGTCAGCCATGATCGTGCGGACGTCGGCGAAGTCGAGGTTGATCAGGCCGGGGATCGTGATCAGGTCGGTAATTCCCTGAACGCCCTGGCGCAGCACGTTGTCGGCCTCGCGGAAGGCGTCGAGCATCGACGTGCGCCGCTCGACCACCGCCAACAGCTTCTCGTTGGGAATCACGATCAGCGTATCCACGACCTCGCGCAGGCGCTCGATGCCCTCGGTCGCCTGACGACCGCGCTGGGAACCCTCGAAGTCGAATGGGCGTGTGACCACACCGACGGTCAGCGCGCCGATCTCGTTCTTGGCGATCTCCGCGATCACCGGCGCCGCGCCCGTGCCGGTACCGCCTCCCTCGCCAGCGGTGACAAACACCATGTCCGCGCCCTTCAGCGCCTCCTTGATGTCGTCGCGTGACTCCGACGCGGAGGCGAGACCGACGTCAGGGTTGGCGCCCGCGCCGAGCCCCTTGGTCGACTCGTGGCCGATATTCAGCTTGATGTCGGCGTCGCACATGGCGAGCGCCTGAGCGTCTGTGTTGGCTGCGATGAACTCGACACCGCGTAGACCAGCATCGACCATGCGGCTGACGGCGTTCGTGCCGCCGCCTCCAACACCCACGACCTTGATGACTGCTAGGTAGCTTCCGCCACTCTCCATGATGTTCCCGTCCGAAGCCTTCAGTAGGAATTTAGGGTTCGCAGCATACCGATCGCCGAACCGCCGGGTTGTGCACGTTATGCAGGGAACTTCGCCCTGTCAACGAAGGCGACAAGTCTCGCAACATTCATTGCAGATCGCCCGACTCTCGACCACTGCATGAGGATCGATCCTCGGAGGCTTTCAAGCTCAGGTAGAGGTTGATGGTTCTAGCCACCGGTCGCCGGACCCGTTTCGCTCGCCCCAGCTTCGGCGCCGGCTTCGCTTTCCGCCCCTGTGCTGGGTTCACTTTCGGTCCCTTCACCAGACGATGCCGACGAGGAGCCAGCGGCAGTTTCTGCCGCTGCACTGCCTGCGGGCGGTTCCCCCGAACTGGAGACCGCTGTGCCATTCGTGAGGCCCGCGGCAAGTGAAGCGATTGTCGATTCGGTGTTGGCAACCGGTTCGCCGGTGGCGGTGGCAGTGTTTGCGCTCGCGCTGGGAGGCAACACGCCTGCGGGGAATCCTGCTGCTGGGTGTCCCGGTACTCGCACGTCGACATAGGAAGCACCAGCAGAGCTCGAGTCCGCAAGCACGCGAGCGAGCGACAGCCACTTCGCGTGCGGGCGAGTCGCGTCGCCGAAGTACACG
>DATBYJ010000248.1:0-33412 GCA_036513795.1 Solirubrobacteraceae bacterium
CAACGGCTGCTCGACCTTTGCGGCCCCGTGGCGTGGGCCTGTGAGGATCCTGCGGGCGACCTCGGAGAGGTCTGAGAACTGCGCCAGACCAAGCGCTCCCACGAGCGTGAGCGTCTGCTCCTCGGTTGCCAGCATCACGCCCTCGCCAGCAAGCCGCCGATCGATCTGCACGCACGCCTCGACTAGCGCGCGCAATACCGGCGGCGTGCCCGTCAACAGCTCGCCGCCGACCCAGTTGGGTAGGCGCTCCGAGCCGCCCATGTCGAGCGCGAGAGCACCGATCGCCGTGCGCGTGCCGTGTGCGCCGAAGCCGACCGCATCCCACTCCGGTGGATAGGGGATGCACACGTACCCGATCTCAGGTGCGGGCGGTGTGGCTGCGAATACGCGCTCGGCGTCAGGCCACACGCAGTCGAGGTCGGTCAGCCACAGCTGCCGATCGGCCGGCTGTCCCTCGCCAGCGGCGAGGATCGCGTCGAGCACGTAGCGCGAGGAGATGTAGTCCTTGTAGTGCTCACCGGTGTCCACCGGGCGGTGGCGGTATTCGGTGGGCATGATCTGCACGCCGAGCGATTCAAGCCGCGCGATCAGCTTGGCACCTGTACCCCCCAGCGACGCTGGATCGCCGAGGTTGGTGACCAGCGCCAGATCACAGTCGACCTCGCGCAACCGCAGCGTGGCCGCCTGCGCCAGCGCGCACTCGAGATAGCGGTTGGCGACCTGTACGGCAGAGCTCGAGCGGCTCGTGGGGTAGAAAAACGCCTCCCCGTCACCGTGTACATACAGATACTGAACTACCAGCGGCGTCGATCGTTGAATACCCGCCATGCGCTCAGTGCGTGAGCGCCTGCTTGACCGCCTCGACGACAATCGCCACGGCTGCCTCGTCCATCGTCGAGCTCAGCGGCAGCGCGCAGTGACGCGCAGCGGCCTGCTCGGCTCCCGGCAGCCCGCCAGCGGGCGCAAGCTGCTGACACTCCGTGAAGGTGTGTAGTGCCGGATACCAGGTGGTCTGCACGCCGTTGTCTTTCAAGTCATCGCGAAAACGGTCGCGGGCCTCGCGGTCGGCTAGCAGCACGGGGAACGCAAAGTGGCTGGAGCGCTCCACCGCGGAGTCATCCCACGGGAGCTCCAGACCTGGGATACCCGCGAGCTGCTCGCGGTAGGCGCGCACGATCGCGCGCCGCTTGGCGATGTCGCTGTCCAGACGTCCCAAACGACTCAGCCCGAGCGCCGCACGCGGCTCGTCGATGCGGTAGTTGAAGCCCAATCCCACCACGTCATAAGTGTCGGTGCGGCCGCTGTGGCGATCCCACGTGCCGCTCGTCATCGCGTGTGAGCGCAGCAGTCGCACTTTCGCTGCCAGCTCCTCGTCCGCGGTTGTGACCATGCCGCCCTCGCCCACGCACAGCTGCTTCTTGGAGAAGAAGCTGAACGCGCCGAGCTGGCCCACCGTGCCGACCTGGCGGCCGCTGGCGTCTACCTGTGCACAGATCGCCTGCGCGCAGTCCTCGATCAACGTCAGGCTGTGCTCGTCGCACAGCTCCCGCAGCGCGAGCACGTCGGCGGGATAGCCGCAGAAGTGCACCGCTATGACTGCCCGCGTGCGGGGGGTGATGCGTCGCGCGACGTCCTCGATGTCGATGTTGAAGTCGTGCGGGCCGCGCACGTCGCAGAGCACTGGCGTGGCGCCGACGTAGCGCGCGGCGCTGGCGCTGGCGATGAACGTGAACGCCGGCACGATTACCTCATCGCCGTGACCGAGGCCGGCCGCGCGGCATGCCAAGTGCAGTGCGGCGGTGCCGCTGGAAACGGCAACCGCATGCGGCGTACCCACATGCGCCGCCAGCGCGCCCTCAAACGCTTGCGTGCGCGGGCCGAGCGTCAGCCAGCCGGAGCGCAGGCAGTCGGCGACCGCCTGCACATCCTCCTCAGGCATGGCGATGTCAGTTAGCGGCACTCGCCACTCGCTCATGATCTAGCGGCCCCCCTTCTCATCGCAGTGTGGGTCGCTCAGGGAATATTGCGGTAGCGGGCGTCGTACGGGTCCCCGAACGTGCCCTGATCGAGCGCGGCGATGATCTCGGCGATCCCATCGGGCACCGTCATCAGCGTCTCGAAGCCGAGCTCGGCGCGGATCTTGTCGAAGCTGACCTTGTAGTCGCGAGGGTCCTCGTCGCGCTTGACATAGGAGACCTTGCCGCGGTCGGTCTGCTTGCCGATCTCCTCCACGAGATCGAGCTTGCGGTAGTTCTCGCCCGAGCGGCCAGCGTTGAAGACATTGTGGTCGACCTTCTCCTCGGGGGCTTCGAGCACCGTGCGAACAGCCCGTCCGGCGTCGCGCACGTGGATGTACGGACGCCAGAACTGCTCGCCAAAGACTTCCAGCTCACGGTCGTTCCACAAGTCGCGCGTGAACTCGTTGACCGTCAGATCGAAGCGCATCCGCCGGCCCACACCGTAAACGGTGGCAAAGCGTAGGCAGGTCGGCTTCACGCTGCTCTCCTGGCCGCCGAGGATCAGCTTCTCCATGCTGACCTTCTGTTCCGCATACAGCGACACCGGACTGAGTTCGCCGTCCTCGGTGATCGGCACGGTGGGATCGGCCATGCGGCCATAGTTGGAGCAGGTGGACGCGAACACGAGTCGCTGTACGCCAGCCTCGCCGGCGTCGGCCACGAGGCCCTTCGTTGCCTGCACGTTGACTTCGTCAGAGAGCTCAGGATCACGCCCACAGGCGGGGTCGCCAACGATCGCGGCAAGGTGCACGACCGCGTCAGCGCCCGCCAGAGCGCGCTTGCGCGCCTCAGCGTCGCGAATATCCGCGCGGATGACCTCCACGCCGGCTCGCGCTTGCTCGGATGCGATGTCCTCCTGGCCGTGGAGCAGGGAGTCGAGCACGCGAACTTCTTGCCCCGCCTCGCGTAGCTCCTTTACGAGCAGCGCGCCGATGTAGCCGCTGCCGCCGGTCACTAGTGTCGTGTTGGCCACCTGATGGTCCTCTCTGTAGTTCCTGGCCCTAAGCCCCGAGTGGGCGAGGATCCGCTTTTCGTCCACGCTGATCGCGGAGTCTCGCGATGGCGCTGACGCCATCGTACAAGCGCATCGGCACTCATCCTGGTCGGCTTGAGTGCCGATTGGGGCAGGGATTGTGTCACTGTGGCTCGAACGGGGCCTACATCTGAATGCCGACTCTAGCTCGCGAAACCACGCGCCATCGCGCCGCCCGCGATATCGCCATGCAGGTGATCGTGCGCATCGGCAATCTCGCGATGGGAGCGATCGTCACGGCGCTGGTCGTGCGCACCCTGGGTGAGACCCGCTACGGCGAATGGTCGATCACGTTCACCACGTTGGTGCTTGTCGGCTACTTCGCCAACTTCGGCATGCAGGGCGTGGCCCTACGCGAAGCCGCGCGCGACCCCGAGCACGAGCACGAGTGGCTCGGGGCGGTGATGATGCTGCGGCTGATCATGCTCGCGCCGCTGATCATCGTTTCGCTTGGCGTGATCGTGCTGCTGCATCGCAGCCACGAGATGCTGATATCTGGCGTGATCCTGGTGATGACGATGCCCTTCGACGGCGTCGGCGCGCTCGGGCTGATCTTCCAGCTGCGCGTCGATAACCGCGTGCCGATGCTGGTGCTGACGCTACGTAGCGTGCTGTGGGGGATCGCCGCGCTGATCATCTACCTCGAACACGGCAGCATGATCATGCTCGCGATCGCGATGGCCAGCACGAATGCGCTCGGCTCGATCGTCCAGGCGGTGGCGGTGCTGAAACTCGGCGTGCGCTTGCCACGACCGTCGCGCAAGCGCCTCGGCCAAGTCGTGCGCGTGGGGCTGCCGATCGGCGTCGCCGGGGTGCTGGTCATCGCTTACGCCAAGATCGACCAGATCATCGTGTACGTGATCGCTGGGAGCAAGTCCGCCGGCCTGTACAACGCTGTGTACAACCTGATTGACCAGGCGCACTTCGTGCCGATCTCCGTGTTGACGACGCTCTCGCCGGTGATCGCCGCCTCATGGCCGTCCGACCCCGCGCGGCTGCTGCGCACTTCGCGGCTGACGGCGGAGCTGCTGGCGATCACCTCGCTGGGGGGGTTGGCGTTCACGATCGTCGCCTCCTCGCCGCTCGTGCGTCTGATCTTTGGCGCCCAGTTCGTGCCCTCGGCGCCGGCGCTACCAGTGCTTGCCGCGGCCTTCGTGTTCGTCGCGTTTGGCTATCTCAACGGCAACCTGCTGGTTGTCCTTGGGATGCAGAAGCGGTTCTTGCGGATCAGCCTCGTTGCGCTGGCGGTCAACCTGGCCGGAAACCTGATCCTGGTCCCGCTCGTGGGCTTCATGGGTGCTGCCTGGATGACGCTCGTGACTGAGGTCGTCGTATGCGTGGCAAGCCTGCGGCTGATCCTGCGGACGCTCGAGCGTCCGCTCCCCAAACCTGGGCGCATCGGGAGGACGGTGGCCGCTGCAGGTCTGCTCACCGGTGTGCTCGAGCTGCTGCGCCTCGCGCACACGCCCCTCGGGTGGCTGGTAGTGGCGACGTGCGTGTGTTATCCGCTGCTGCTGTTCGTACTGCGGGCATTTGGACCCGCCGACGTTCAGATACTGCTGCGGCGCGGTCTTCCCGCCTGAGAACCCGTCTCTAAGCGCGGTCGTCCGCGAGCGCATTACGGAAATGCTCGATCAGTGCCGGCAGCTGGAGGCGGGCGTCGTAGCGCTGCTCGCAGCGCTCGCGCGCACGGGCGGCCAGCGACTCCCGTTTGCTGTCGTCGTCGAGCAGGTGCTGCAGGCCGTCACGCAGGGCGCGTGAGTCGTCGACTGGGACGAGCACGCCCGCGCTGCCATCGGCCAACAGGTCGCCGATTCCGCCCACGCGTGTGGAGAGCACCGGCGTGCCGCAGGCCATCGCCTCGAGCACCGCCCACGGCACCGCATCGGCCTTGCTGGGCAGGCAAAAGATGTCGGCCTGCTGTTGCAAGTCCAGCAACCGCGGGTCGGATGGTCCGAGCCGGTGAATGCGCACACCGGGACGCTCGGGCACATCCTCGGGGGTGACCAGGTCGAGATCCACGCTCTCACCCAGGCGATCGGCGAGCACATCGAGCAGATCCTGTCCACCCTTGGCCACAAATCGGCCGCCGACGAACAGCACCCGCGGGCGCTCGCGTGGGCGGCGTGGGGCAGGGCGGTAGCGGTCGAGGTTGATGCCGGGATGGTGCTCGACCACGCGCGCGCCAGGTGCCGAGCTTTCAACCGAGCGACGCACCCAGGCTGTCCACGCGAGCACCACAGCAGCGTGCTCGCAGGCGCGACGCTCGAGCGCGACGCTCGGAGCGATCGTGATCTCGCGATGGCGGCGCTGCAGCTCGCGCTGAGCCGGCATCGACCACCAGTCGCGCACCGTGGTGTCCACGGATAGCGCCATCGGCACAGTGCGCATGACCCCGGCCATCGTCAGCGCGATCGAATGGCTGTGGACGTGCACGACATCGGCTGGCCACGCGCGTAGCTCTTTGCGCACGGCGCGGCGCGCGCGCAGCGCCTGCACCAGATGCCAGCGCAGCGTGCGGAAATCGAGCCCACTGCTTGCCAGTGCGCCGATCGGCCGCGTGGCCGCTGAGTGGGCCACGCGCCCCAGCGGGCCGACCCCGGCGAAGCGGGCCTGCACCTGCGGGGCGTAGGGCAACCCTGTATGCAGCGCCTGCTCGAGCTGCGCCTGACCCATGATGTAGCTACCGAGGTTGCCCTCGTTGAGGAACAGGACCCGCACTCAGCTCGCGCCGGGCGCGGACGCTGCGGTGTCCGAGTCAGGCGATGACGGTGTTTGCTGGTCGCGCGGGGGGCGCGCCCATTCGTGCTCCGTGGCTCCGTTCTCCCAGGCGCCGGCACGATTGGGGTCCTCCATCGTTTCCGGCACTTCGAAGATCGAACGCTCGTGAACGCCCGCGAGAGCGCGATGGAGCTCATCGGCATCGGCGTAGTCGCGCGCGTCGAGTGGCGTGAACACATCGGACCAAACGTAATCGCCCGCGCGTCGAGCGCGTAGTGGCAGGACCAACGCTTGCGCACCCCACGCGAGCTTGGCGCTACCGCTGGAGAGCATCACCGGCTTGCCCAGGAAGTCCGTACGCGTCCCGCCTGGCATGTCGAAGTAGATCACCACCTTCTCGCCTTTTTCGAGCAGTGCGCTCAGCACCGGGAATGCGCCCACCGAGGACACCAGCCGCTCGTTGCGCTTAGCGATCCCGCTCCACCAGCGCGCCAGGCGCCGGCCCCAGTAGTCGGGGGTTGGGGCCTTGAAGAACCACGGTGCCGCGACCGCAAATGGACTGTGGCCGAGCGACGTTACTGCCGACATTTGCAGGAAATAAGGGCCCAGGTGGCAGACGCTGATGAGTACCGGACGGTCCGCCGGTAGGCCCGCCTTGAGGTTGGCAGCTGAGGCAGCGCTTACCTTCGCGGTCGGCCACGGCTGCCAGTACAGCGCCCGCTGCACCTCATCCTCGATCAGGAGACGACGTGCGCGCGCTTCGATCTCACCGGCGCGGTCGGTCCCGCCGAGGATCGCGTTCATGCTGGCCAGTGCTTGTTGGCGCTGTAGTGGGTTCTCCCACTCCGCTCGTCCCTTGGCGATTGCTCTACGAATGACCAGCCCGTTGGGTACGACGTGGCGTAGTCGTGTCGAGGTCCCCAGCCGCACACGGAGATCGGCTGGTGGCATGCGCGGTGCTTTCAGCGGCTGTCTGGCCGCCGCGATCGCTGCCTCGAGGTCTTGGTTCTCCGCTGTGCTCATAGCTCTCATGTCGGCTTGGATCATGTCCGGCTTTATGTAAGCACGCGCCCGCAACGCCCTCTACGCAGATCACGCGCCCGCCAGCGCCCCTTCTACGCCGCCCCATGGATTTAGTGCTATTAGCCACGAGCCAAGATGGCCTTCCACCGGCTAGCGTCTATGCGATGCGCATCCTTGTGATCTCAACGCTTTACCCCCCGGTGGCTGTCGGCGGATACGAGGTCGAGTGCTCTGGTGTAGTCGAGCGCCTGCGCGAGCGCCACGAGGTGCTCGTGCTGACGAGTGACTTCGACCGCAGCAGCGTAGGCGCGCACGAAACCCCTGCTGTCAGGCGCGAGCTGAGTGGCCTGACGCCGGACGCACGGGGGGCGCGCCGCGCGCCACGCGCGTCGCTTGAGGCTGTTGGGTCAGCTCGCCGTGCGCTCGCGTGGGCCCCGGATCTCGTGTATTGCTGGAATGGCTCATCGATTCCCCAGGCGGCGCTGCGCGTGCTTGCTGACAGCGACATTCCGCTCGCGTTCCGCGTCTGCGAGCACTGGTTCGGGGGCCTGTTCGTAAAAGATCAGTTCATGCGCGAGCTGCTACCCGCGAAGCGCGGCCCCGCGCGAAGCGTGTGGGCGGTGGGCTGCCGGGCGGTGAACGGGCTGCCGGCACTGCGTCTTAACCCGACCGCACCAGTGCGTGCGGCGATCTCGTGGAACTCTGAGGCGATCAGGCGGATGGTGCAGATGCAGCCCTTCGTAGAGCCGGTGCTCGAGCGGATTGGGCACTCGGTGCCGCGTCACGGGGATCTTTATGCGGAGGTTGTGCGCCAGCCGGCACCCGAGCCGGAGATCGTCTTCATCGGGCGCGTCACCCCATACAAGGGCATTTCTGTGGCGCTTGAGGCGCTTGCACTGCTCCGCAGCGAGCACGCAATCGAGGCCAAGCTGATCGTGATGGGGCCTGAGGATCCAGACCACGGGGCTGAGATGCGGGCGCTCGCGCAGCGGCTAGGGGTGGCCGAGGCAATCAGCTGGCGCGGCTCCTGTCCTCCAGAGCAGGTGGCGGCGGCGCTCGCGCGTGCGCACGCATTGATCGTGCCGTCGGTCTGGGAAGAGCCGTTTCCGCTGGTCACGATCGAGGGGGCGCTCGCGCACGTGCCGCTCGTTGCCTCCAACGTGGGCGGCATCGGCGAGGGCATGCACGACGAGGAGCATGCGCTGCTGTTCGCGCGCGGGGATGCGCGCATGGCAGCCGCTGCGCTCGCGCGCACACTCACGCAGCCGGCCGACACTGCCGCGCGGGTAAGGCGCGCCCATGAGCGGGCGCAGGAGTTCAGGCTCGACTCCTATCTCGACGAGCAGGAGCAGTTCGTCGAGGACGCCCGGGCGGCGCTGACTACAGGAAGTCTGCCAGCCCCGAGCAGTCCACACCGGGTATCGCGAGCGCCCTGACCAGCCGCTCGGCCACCTTGCGCCAGGTAAAAAGTTGCGAGTGCTGGTACGCGAGCGCTCCCAGCTGCTGCGCGGTGTGGGGCTCTGCAAGACGCAGCATCGCGGTGTAGAGCTGCTCGTCATCGAGCGGGTCCACCGTCAGTCCGCCGGGGCCGATCAAAGTCGCGCTGCCGCCGTTGGTTGTGCCGATCGACGGTACGCCGGCGCTCGCGGCCTCGACGTACACGATCCCTGCGGGCTCGTGTAGTGACGGCATCACGAATGTCGTGGCTGAGCGATAGAGGGAGGCGATGAGTTCGCAATCATCAGCATCGACGCGCGAGCGTGGCCCGTGTCCGACGACCCCGGCCACGTCCAGGCGCGGGTGTCCGCCGACCACGTCGAGCCGGGCGTCCGGGTGGCGCGCGCGGATGCGACTGAAGGCGCGGAGGACTGCGGGCCCGTTCTTTCGCTCCCAGTCGACGCCCACGAACAGGTAGCGGGGTGTGCTCCAATCGCGCGGCGGCACCTCCACGGCGGGGTGGTTCTGGCCGTTGCCGACGACGAACACGCGCTCGGCCGGGATGCCATAGCTGCCGGTGATGCTGTCCGCAACCCAATGGGTCGTGCAGCAGCAGGCGGTGGCGGTCTCGTAGGTACGACGCTGGCGCTCCACGTAGCGCTGGAAGTCCGACTTGGTCAGCGCCTGCAGGTGCGGCCAGGGATAGCTTTCGCGGGCTTGCAACACGGTCGAGTCCTCGTACGTCACCACTCGCTGACCTTCCGGCAGGACCATGTTGCAGCTGCGCTGCACGATCCCGTCGAGGCGCCCCGTGTCCGTCAGGCGCTGGCGCATCAGACGGTTACGCGCCGCGATCGTCGGGCGTCCCAGCTGGGCGGCGCTGTGCGCGTGCTTGGCCGCTCGTCGGGGATCGCGCAGATCGCCGGGTCGCATCCGCGCGGTGACGCTGCCGAGATGGGCCAGCCTGGCTACCCGCGGCGGCAGCTCGCCACTGATGGCAATGACCTCCGCCACGACTTCTGCCAGCCCGACGAAGGCCGAGTTGCTGACACCGGAGTCCGCCTCCACATCGCTCGGATTGGTCGGCGCGGCAAGGCCGAGGCGCAACGGCAGGAGTGGTGTCATCGGGAGTGGGCCTGTGATGCAGGGGTTAGCCTAACGGCCAGACTAGCGCTCGCTGACGGCAGACTAGCGCTCGAGTACTAATGATTGTGGCCGGCCTTCAAGGCTTGTGGCGTCGCAGTCGATATCAACGCAGGTATGAGAACAGCTGTAGCTTGCCGCCTGGAGCGACGTATCATTGACATGGTGCCCCATACGACCGCAGCAGCCGCGTAGCCGTGGCCGATCCCGCCCTGCTCACCAAAGCTCCGTCCGCTCCCACGGTCTCGCCGTTTGAGCTGCTGTCGGTGCTATGGCGGCGCCGCCTGATCGTGGTCACCGTCGTGATCATCAGCGTTGCGGTCGCTGTCGCCCTGTCGCTGCGCTCGCCCAAGCAGTACTCGGCTTCATCTGAGCTTCTGTTCCGTGAAACCGGCTTTGCGCAGGCGTTGTTCGGCAGCAACCTGTTCACTTCGGGAGGCGCCGAAGAACCGCAGCGAACCACCCAGACGAGCATCGACGTGGTGACCTCCCCGGCCGTGGGCACTGAGGCCGAGAGCTTGCTGAAGATCAAAGAACCTGTTAGCTCGCTGATCCAGTCGATCTCTGTCAGCCCCAACGCTGACGCGAACATCGCCACGATCACGGCCACCCGCGCGGACCCGCGCGAAGCGGCGGCGGTCGCGAACGCGTTTGCGGAAGGCTACATAACGTATCGCCGCCAAACCGACCGCAACACGGTCACGGAGGCCGAAGAACTGGTGAACGAGTCGATCAAGACCGCCTCCTCCTCACTGTCGGTCAAGCTCAACGAAAGCTTGCGCCAGCTCGGCGTGCTGCGCTCGCTGCAGACCGGCAACGCCGAGGTGATCGCGCACGCAGAACCAGATCCTTCTCCGGTTTCGCCCAAGCCGAAACGCGACGGCATCCTTGGGTTCGTGGTCGGGCTGTTCCTTGGTGCTGGGCTGGCGCTGTTGGTGGACTTCCTCGACCGCCGCCTGAAGACCGTCGATGACTTCGAACGGGCGCTGCCCGACTACCCGGTGATCGCGAGCGTGCCTCACACTCCAGCGCACGTCGGCCTCGCTCAGCAGTTGGCTGGCCCGATTGGCGAGTCCTACCGGATGCTGCGTGAGGGTCTGCGCTTCCTGGACCCCACGGGGCGGGCACGCTGCTTCGTGATCACGAGCGCGGAGGAGAGCGAGGGCAAGAGCACCGTGGCAGTAAACCTCGCGCTGGCGCTCACTGCGAGCGGTCGGCGGGTGATCCTGGTAGAGGCCGACATGCGTCGTCCCGCCGCGGCCACACAGCTGGGGATCCCCCGCCATCTCCCGGGCCTATCCGACACGCTCGTGTCCAATGGCGAGCTCGACGAGTTCCTCGTGAGCATCGAGGACGAGCCGAACCTCGCGGTGCTACCCAGCGGCACGATCCCGCCCAACGCCGCCGATCTGCTCAGCGTTGGCCGGATGGGCGAGCTGTTGTCTTTCATGCGCGCATCCGCGGACGTCGTGATCGTCGACTCGCCGCCGCTTTTGCCAGTTGCCGACACGCGTGTGCTCCTGCGCCTGACGGAGGTCGACGGCGTGATCATGGTTGCCCGCGGTTCCTACAGCCGACGCGATCGCGTTCGTGCCGCCAGCCGCGTGCTGGCCGTCAGCGGGCGGCGTGTGTTCGGCCTGGTGCTCACCGAAGTCAAATCCGCGACCGAGGCGGGGTACTACTACTACGAGGACGAGCCCAGCCAGCCCAACGGCCGCCCAGGCTCGGGCCAACGCGGCGTCTCTTCGCCTGTCTGATCGCCGTCGCTCTCGGCAGCGAGCTCAGCCTCGTCTACATCTGAGCCGATGCGTGCTACGCGGGTTGAGAGCACGCCGCCCATCGCTCCCAGCAGCAGATCGAGCTGCGCCCAGTAGAAGCTGTCGTAGAAGGCCGCGACGACCGCCATCCCGACGATGCCGAGCGCGAGGCTTAGGTCGTACGTAGGGGTGACGCGGAAGCGCACACAGCGGCTGAGCGCACGCAGCGCGACCCCGATCGGAATGACGGCTGCGAGCAGGCCCACGAGGCCCATGTCGGCGGCGATCGACAAATAGCCGTTGTCGACCGCCCCGATGTTGGTTTTCGTGGCCGATTCTTTCCCGGAGAAGCCCGGTTCCTCAGCTCCGAAGATCGGGCGTAGGCCGAGCTCGTGGATGCCATAGCTGTAGCTGAACTCGCGGTGGGTCACAGATTGGCTGGATGCCTGCTTGGCGGCCAGCTTTTCTGCGACCAGGCGGTGCAGGGAGCTGGTGCTGAGGATCAGCACCGTCAAGATCACGATGCCGGCGCCGATCGCCCGCAGCGCCTGGTAATTGCCCGCCCGCGCTTGGATCGCGGCCACGATGATCAACATCACGACTACCGCTATCCATGAGCTGCGCGACTGACAGAAGATCAGCATCACCGCGCTGGCGCCGGCAAGGCCAGCGGCCAACAGCAGCGAGCGCCGGGAGGCGAATAGCAGCGCTCCTGGCAGCAGCGCCGAGACGAGCGCCCCATAGGTGATCGGGTAGCCGACGAAGTAGCCGATCCGACCTGACGGGTTTTTTACATACGCGTCGGCAGCCATCAGGATGAGGATCGAGAGCCCCGCGAACGACGCGGCGGGCCAGCCCTCGCCGTCGCCGAAGCGTCGGGCGCAAAGGAACGTCACGCCGATGAACACATAGCCGACGATGCCCGACTGGATCACAGCGTTCAGTCCATGGAGGTTCTCGTAGATCAGGATTGCGAGACCCAGGAACAGGAAACCCATCAACAGCGCGCCGCGACTGGGGCGCGTTCTGCGCCCGCCCATCGCCAGCGACCATAGCCAAGGCGCAAGCGGCGCCGCTGCGACCGCCGAGCAGAGGACCTTCTGCTTGACGATCGGTGCTTCTGCGGCTTCGGTGAGGAATGGGTACCAGGGCAGCACCGCGACGGTCACGATCGCCCACGGAAACGCTTTGTCGCCGAGCATCGCCAGGCCGAGGATCGCCACGACGACGACACACACGAGGATCGCTGTGCTCGGTTCGCGATGGACCAGAAGGCCGCCCAGCAGGCCCAGCACGATCGCTCCGGCTACGCCCAGCGGCCAGCGTCCCAGTACACCCAACCGCTGGCCGCCGCGAACTGCACCTCTGGCCTGTGGGGTCACTGGTGTGCCCCGCGCTTGCTGTCAGTCACAGCCACATGATGGTGCATCGTGCTGACACCCACCTTGACCGGCGCGGTCGGGAATCTGCCCCAACCGCCCCGGAATTCAGCCCCTGGCCATCTACTAGCTGACTACGCGCTGTCAGGGTCGAAAGGCTGCCAGCGCCGTATATGAGAGCTTGTGCGCCCCCGAAGCCGTCTCGATGCCGTAGAAGTCGTTCGTTCCGTAGTCGCGATAGTTGAAGATCGTGACGTCCTGGATGTAGCCCGTGCCTTTGGCCCAGTTGACGAAGTTCGTGACGTTCTGGGCTTGTTCAGCTTCGGTCCACTGGAACGAATCTCCTGTCGAAGGCTGGCCGACAGCTGTAGGCCAGCCCACCTCTGTGACGTAGATGGGGATGTTCGGGTGCTGCGCGTGCGCGGCTTCGATCTGTCCGCGATCGCCAAGCGCCGAGTGGGCGCGATTGCTCGTGCCACCGTAGGAGTGCATCGTGATCCCGTTGATGTAGTTGCCCACGTTCGGTTCCGCGGCCCACATCTCCTGGCCCCACGTGGTCGGTCCCTCGCCGCCGTCATAGGAGGCAAGCACCGGCGGGTAGCTGTTGCCGAAGTTTGCCACTAGCGCTTCGTGTAGGACCTTGAGCAGGTGGTCATATGCGGCTGCATTGGTTGCGCTGCCCGCGTTTGGCCCCATCGCTCCCCACTCGTTGCCGGGCTCGTTGAGAACCTCGAGCGCTGCCATCTTCGGGTTGGCTTTCACCGCGGCGACCGCTTTGGCGGCATATTCAGTGGCATTTAGTCCACTGACGCCGGCTGAGTTTTCATCAAGCAGCAGGTCGATCACGTGCAGGCCCGCGGCGGTGTAGCCGGGGACACTCGACTGCGAGTTGACGCGTACATAGGAAGCTGCTCCGGCCACGTCGGCGGCGAAGGTCGAGGGCCAGCCGCCGACGTCCACGCCCACCCACATCGATGAGGTCAGGATCGAACCGGACGGCGTTTCTTCGGCTTTTGGTTCTTCGCTCGGCGGGGGCGGCGGTGGCGGGGGCGTGCTCATGCTGGGGTAGGAGATCGCCACTTCTGGCGACCACGCGCTGCCATCCACGGCCGTGCGCACGCTGTAGCCGACGGTCATACCGGCAACGACCGGCGGAGTAAACGACGTACCGCTGACCTCTGTGAACTGTTCTGCTTTGCCCGGCACTTTGATCGCGAGCACGTACGCGCTCACGTCGCCGACAGGGTTCCAAGACAGCTTCAGGCCAGACGCGACGAGCTTCGGCGCGGCCTGCGTGTCGACCGTTTCAGTCGGGGTCGGTTCACCATGAGGAGCTTCAGTTTCGGTTTCGTGTTCGCCTGGGGTCGTTCCCGCGGGTTCTGGGTAGGAGATCGACTCTTCAGAAGCCCACGAGCTGCCATTAACCGCTGTGCGCACGCTGTATGTGACGGTGACACCTGGTACCGGTGGCGGTGTGACGGATGTGCCGCTCACGGTCGAGTACTGGTCGGGCTGTCCTGGCACCTTACGTACGAACACGTAGTTGACGACGCCAGCCACCTGCGTCCAGCTGAGCTTCTCGCCGGATACAGCCAGCTTGGGAGCCTGCAGCAGGGAGTACCACCCGGACCGGCTGTAGCCGGCACGGTAGGCGGGGCTCGCGCTGCCGCCGGCGATGCTCGCGAGTTTGCTCTGCGCGCGCTTGAGTTGGCTACCGGCGTTCTGCAGGGCGCTGCGCGCGGCGCTACAGGCGCTCGGCTGGGTGGGGTGCGCGGCGAGGCACTTCTTCAAGCGCTTGGCCTTGGTGACGAGGTTGCGGTCGGCGTTGCGGCTGACCGCTGCGGCAACGGCCAGCGGCCGCGGTACCGAGCGGCTCGCGGCAATCGCAAAGAGGCGATGGTTGCGGGTAGAGGATGAGTGCTTCGCCTGCGAGGCGGCGCCGCTGGCGGCGGCGAACGTAAGCAGGGCAACGAATACTGCGAGCGAGGCTGCCATCAGAGTCCTGAGGGCTCGGGTGGTGCGGGGGCGAGTCCTGTGCATGCGTTCTCCTTCGATGACCGGGCTGTCTGCTGGAGACCCCTGGCTTTGCGAACCCGCCTCGCGACGGGAGTGCCTTTTTCGGGATGTGGCAGTGGCGTGCGTGTCTTTCCCCCCGGGGATTCGATGCGATCACGCCACTACTTGAACCTTGCAAGTCATCTCTCGGTGCAATCCGAGCAAGCTGTAGCGGCCACCGTGGCCGTGGACACATGTCCGCTGGACGATTCGGGGCGCTCAGGGCGCCACGAGCGTGCTGAGCGCCTCGATCGAGAAGCGTTCGCGGGCGAGCTCGCGCCCCGCGCGGGCGATCTCAGGGGCGCCATCGCGCAGCACCCGCACGAGCGCTGTGGCGAACGCGTGGGCGTCGCCTGCGATCAGGCAATGCTCGCCGTCGCGCAACTGCAGCCCAGCAGCCGCTCGCGGCGTGGCGATGACCGGTAGCCCGTACGCAAGCGCCTCGATCAGCTTCAGCGGCGTGCCACCTCCCTCTAGCAGCGGCACCACCGCGCACGCGGCATTTGCGTAGGCGTCCCTTAGGTCGGGGACGAAACCGAGCGCCTGGACCCTCGGATCGTCGCTGGGCGGCTGGCGCAATCCGCCGCCGACCAATCCCCCGCCGACGAGTGCAAGCTGCGCCTGTGGCAGCTGGCGCCATACGAGCGGCATGACCTCATCGAGCAGAAACCGCAGGCCATTGCGGTTGGGCAGATACGTGAAGCTCGCGACGAACACCCCCCTAGGCTCGCCCGCGTATGGGGAAACGGGTGTGATCGCCTCCACGTCCACCACATTGGGCACGTAGCGCAGCGTCGCCTCGGCGCAGACCTCGCGGGCGCCCTGCAGATCGGGCTCGCTGACCATCCAGGACTCGGCTGCGCGCGCGAGCAGCCCGCGCTCGAAGCTCAGCAAAGCCTCTGCATGTGTGCTTGAGGCACCACTTACATCGGCGCGGAAGCCGGACTCGAGGTTGTGCGCGTTGTAAATGACAGGACGTCTACGCGCCAGAGGCGTAAGCGCGGCAGCGGTGATCGGACCGTCAGCAATCACGCGCCCACGGTCGGGAACCTCTGCTAGCCGACGCGCCTCACGTGCCAGCTCGGGTGAGATGCCGCGCGCAAACCCCTTGGGCACGCCACTCGCACGTGCGCTCGCGTATGTGAGCAGGCGTCGCAGCCCCCGCGAGGGCACTACCTCGTGCAGCGTAATGCCGGGAATCGCCCGGAAGGCCGCATCCGGCTGGGTCTCGCCAAAGCGCACGTACAGAAGATCGAGCTCGCGATGCGTGGCCAGCGCTCGCGCGACACCGTAAGTGCGCACGGCCTGGCCGGTACCCAACACCGGGGTGTGCGTGGTTACAAAGAGGTCTCTCATCGCTTCACAGGGCGGCGATCGCCGCTGCGATCTCCTCTAGACGTCGATCCCACGAGTGCGCAGCGGCTATCCGTGAGCGCTCGGCGCGGCGTTGGGGGCTGTCCTCACCTAGCGCCTGCTCCAGCAGCCGCACGATCCCGTCAGCATCGGCCGCTGTGAGCACCTCCGTGACGTTGGCGAGCGCCGGTAGCGGCGTGGCGATGACCGGCAGCCCGGCGGCAAGATACTCGTAGACCTTCATCGGAAAGATGCTGTTGGTGAGCTCGTTGCGTGCGTAGGGGATCAGGCCGGCGTCGGCTGCGCGCAGCACGCTCGGCAGCTGATCGTAAGAGCGCAGGCCCAACAGGTGGACGTTTGGCTCGGCTGCGAGCGCGGAGACGTTCGTGTGCGGGTCGCCAGGCCCCACCGGGCCAACCAGCGCAAACGACCACGTTGGCCGTAGGCGGGCCAGTCCGACGAGCAGCTGCAGGTCGAGCTTGGTGGCGACGATCGCACCCGTAAACACGATCCTGGGCGACGGCAATGCCGCCATCGCCGGGTCCTGTGTGCCAGGCTCGAGCGCCCTCGCGAATAGCTCCGTGTCGGCCACGTTCGGTGCGTCGATCACATTGCTCGAGACAGTGCGCAGTCGCTTGGCCAGCGCGGGAGCGCTCGCCAGGACGAGATCGGCGCGTGCCGCGAAGCGATCCTCCGCGGCGCGGAAGCTCGCCGTGTCGATCAGCTCGTGCGCGGAGATGTCATCAACGCAGTGGTAGACAACCAGCGAGGGGTCAAGCGCCTCGATCAGCACCTCCGCCTGTGGAACATATCCCCACAGGATCGGCTCGCTCATCCCTAGTCGCCGCGCGGCGCGGCGTACTAGCGCCGGTAGCAGGCGAGCGTTGAGCTTGCGCACGAAGCGGTTGCTGTGCAGTGGGATTACCAGGGGCGAGAGCACGTGCAGGCCGTCGACTGCGCGCGGCGGCGCAACGCCGCGTCTGAGCCTCCTGGCGATGCGTGCAAGGTCACGGCCAGCCAGCTGCGGGCGGCGCAGGCCGAGCGACTCCACAAACAGCACGCGGTTCTCCTGCGCCAGACGCGACATCAGATGGTGCTGGTTGGTCCACAGCTCCGTGTCCCAGTCGGCGAAGCCGACGCACACGATGTCGCGGCCGCGCAGGGTGGAGGGATCGAGCGGGGTGGACGGATCGCGGGGGCTGGGCGGATCGGGCATCGGCGGCATGATCCCAGGCGCTGGCGTTGTAGTCTCGTTTCGGTGCCGAGGAGTGGTCCAATTGCCGGTGTGAGCGAGCCGAGTGGCGTTGGTGAGCATCACACGCTCGATCAGCTGCGCGAGCGCTTCAAGCGGGTGGCGGTCGTCCATGACTGGCTAACGATCCCGGGTGGCTCTGAGCAGGTGGTGTTGGAGCTGCTGGAGATGTTCCCCCAGGCGGAGCTGTTCACCTCCGTGTATGACCCTGCGCCGTGGCCAGCGCAGATCACCGATCGCCCCGTCCACGCCTCGTTCCTGAGCCGCATCCCGGGCGCGGCGCGGCATTACCCGAAGCTGTTGCCGCTGATGAACCGTGCGTTTCGCTCGTTCGACTTGTCGAGCTTCGATTTGGTGCTCTCGAGCAGCCATGCGTGCGCTAAGAACGTACGCACGCCACCGCACGCGCTGCACGTGTGCTACTGCCACACGCCGATGCGCTACGCCTGGGAGGAGGGCTTTCTCGAGGGCGAGGAAGTTGGTCGCGCGATGCGCTTGGCGCTGCCGCCGCTGCTCGCGCGGCTGCGCCGCGCTGACCTGGCTGGTGCTGGCGGACCGGACGTGTTTGTGGCCAACTCCCGCCATGTTGCTGATCGCATCGAGCGCTACTACGGGCGCTCGGCGGAGGTCGTGCACCCGCCGGTCGACGTGGATCACTTCCTGGGCGTCGAGCGGCAGTTGAGCAGCGATGGCTATTTGATCTTCGGGCGTGTGGTCCCGTACAAGCGCGTCGATCTGGCTGTGGCGGCGTGCGCGCGCTTGGGCAGGCCGCTGAAGGTGGCGGGTGCAGGCCGCGCCCTGGATGCCGTGCGGGCGGGCGCTGGTACTAGTGCGGAGTTCCTGGGCAAGGTCTCAGAGCCCGAGCGCGACCGTCTGCTGGGCAGCGCGCGGGCGCTGCTGTTCCCCGGTGAGGAGGACTTTGGGATTGTTCCCGTGGAGGCCCAGGCTGCGGGGGTGCCGGTGATTGCCTATGGCGTGGGGGGCGCCGCGGAGTCGGTGCTGGACGGGCGCACGGGCGTGCTGTTCGCTGAGCAGAGCGTCGCTGGTCTCACGGCTGCGATTGAGCGCTTTGAGGCGCTGGATCTCGATGGCACGCTTGTGCGCGAGAACGCCACGCGCTTCGGGCGGGAGCGTTTTCATGCGGAGATGGCGGACGTGATCGCGCGGGCGCTTGCGGCGCGCGCGTGAGGGTGTGCCCGACGCTGTGGCTGGACTGGCTGCTACCTAGTGCCGTGACACTAGGTAGTGGTGGTGGTGAAGTGCAAGTAGTGCGTGACTGCCGCTTGGCCGGTGGCTGAGATGGGGGTGGCGTCTAGCCGATAGCTTCCCGCGGGAAGGCCGGTGAGGCTCAACGTCACATGGTTGGTGCCTGATCGTCCGCTGAGATCGAGTTTGACTTTGGTGGCATTCCAGCGCAGGCAAGTCCGCGCTGGAGATGGGCACTGGTGGCTGAGGACCTTGTGGTAAAGGACGAGCTTGACTTTGGCGGCAGTCGAGAGCGTGTAGCTGACGAGGAATCTATGTGCGTGTGAGTTGGCCCGTGCAGCGCTCGCGCGTAGCTGCAGTTTTGTCAGTTCCAGCAACGGTGCCTTGGTTTCTATGAAGGCGCTGATGCCGCCGATCGGTGTGACGAGGTTACTTTTGGGCGGTTCGACTTGGCTTTGCGGTGGTGAAGGTGAAGGTTCGTTGGCAGCCGCGGATAGCGTGACCTTGGTCTCTCCGGCCGGTGTAGTGAGTGCCAGCAAACCTATGAAGTTGCCGGGGCTGGCGGAGTCGAATGTGACCGCGACCGTTGTTGCTTGTCCTGGCGCAAGCTTGCTGCCCATGGCCGGGAGACCGCTGACGGCGAAGGGGATGGAAGGCATATGCACCCCTTCGACTTCGAGCGTGGTACCACCAGTGTTGGTAAACGTCACTTCGCGCGTGAGCTGCGTGCCGACGGCGGTCGAGCTGAATTCGAGCGCTTCTGTGGATGGCGTCAGTGCCGCGGGCATGACCCCTTCGCCATTGAAGTGCACTTCCTGTAGCCCGTCGCTGTCTTTTTCGCCGTTGATCCTCCACACGCCGCTTGCAGGCCCGGTGCTCGTGGGCGTGAACTTGACCGTCTCGGTCAGACTTTCCCCAGGCTGGATCGTGGTCCCCTCGGGTAGCGTCGTTGTCGCTGTGAAATCCCCGCCGATCGGCGGCTTTGAAATCGTCAGAGGCACGGTCGTGCCGCCTGTGTTCTCGATCGTGAAGCTCTTGGACTCACTGTGCCCGATCGGGACCTGGCCATAGTCGTTAGTTTCGTCGGTGATCTGGAGCGTCCCGGGCAGGCTGGCTGCGCCGGAAAGGCCAACTGCTTCGGTTCCGCCTGTCGTTTCAAGGCCGATTTCACTGCTGAAGGTCCCGTCTGCTGTTGGTTCGAAGGTGATGGTGATCGTTACCGAGTGCCCCGGTTCGATTGTTGCGCCAAGCGTTGGCACACCGCTGGCGCTGAACGGCGCGGACGGCAGGTGCACGGCGTCGATCGTGAGCGGTGCGCCGCCGACGTTGCGGAACGTTGCACCGGCGGACTCGCGTTCGCCGACGATCGTGCCAGCGAACGTCACGAGCGGTGGTGTGGCTTCGAGCTTGGCAGTTGCTGTCTGGCCGATGCCAGAGAGTCCAAAGGTGGCTTTCGCCCCTGTACTCGTGGTCGCCGTGAACGTTGCCCCGATTGGGCCGGCGCCATTTGGCGAGAACGTGATTGGGATTTCGATCCTCTGGCCGGTGGTGAGCTGCGCGGGCAGCGGGGAGGATGGTGTGCCAAGCACGAACTGGGATGAGCTGGAGCTGAGGCTCGACAGAGTCAGCGGCTCGGTGGCGGTGAGCGTCAATGTCTTGTAGCTGGATTCGCCGATGGTGGTGGTTGGGAATGCGGTCGTCGACCCGCTCAGGATCGGGGTAATGGGTGAGCCAAAGGCGATCACATGTCCGTCGCGGGTGCCGACGTAGAGCTTGCCCCCGCCTACCCCCGGCAACGCGAACTTCACCGAGGTACCGATCGGTTCGCTCCAGCGCATCACCGGTTCGCCGTTCACGGGGATCGGGTCGTAGGCGCGAAGCGCTCGAGGAGAAGCCGAACGCTTCGGCGGAGGTGGCCTGTAGCGAGAGGGTGGGCATGCCTGTTCCTGAGACCCCGTATTGGTATACGCGCAGGTTGCCCGACGAGCCCGCTGGGCTCGTACCGCCGGAAGCGGTTGGGATATACACCCAGCCGCCTTCACCTGGCCACACGCCCGGTCGCGACCAAACGCCGCCGTAAGGGCCGATCCGCTGCACGACGTCGTCAGAGCCCGACGGCCCCTGGGCGATCCCGCCGAGGTCCTCGCGATTGAGTAGGTAGACGTAGCCGTCCTTGCCGACGGCCACTGCGAGACGCGGGATTGCGGGAGTGCCGAAATATTCTTCCGGCAGGCCGGTGACCCCGCCGGAGGCAAAGTCCGCGTCCCAGGTATCGAGGAAGTCGGCATCGTAGGGGGCGAAGAAGTCCACCGCCTTCAGCGAGCCGTCGCTCTGCACGTCGAGTCGCACGATCGACTCGCCGAGATCTTCCGGCGGCGTGTCGCCGGGCAGCGGGTTCGATGGTGCGCCGCCGTTGCCGGTGCTCAGCAGGATCGTGCCGGGGCCGTCTGAGGTGAGGCCGGCGCCGGACTGCCAGATGCCGGCGCCTTCACCGGTCTCATCGGCCGCCCAGCGCGCCTTGACTTCGCCTGTGGTGGAGACCCCAAACACCCATCCCTGCCAAACCGGGTGATCGCAGTCGGAGCCGAAGGCGGCATAGACGACGCCTTCCAGCAGCAGTAGGCCGGGGCGCTGCAGCTCAGTTTGCGGATGAAAGCTCTGCCCAGCCGCGTTTTGGGCGGTGCCGCTCAGCAGCACTGGGAAGCCGGGAGCCTGTGCGCCGGTTGCCACAACGACGGCGTCCATGAACCACTCGGGTTCCTTTTCTTTTTCCTGGTAGGCCTTGTATGTGAAGTACGCGATGCCGGTGGTTGGATCGATGACGGGCGTCGCCGTTACACCCACGTGTGGGGCTAGATCAGCGCATTCAATTTCCCCCGCGTTCCAGGGTTCGCCGACGCTTTTCGACCACTGCACCGCGCCGGTGTTTGGGTTCAGGCCATAGATGTCGTCTTCCTCGGTGGCGACGAACAGGGTGCCGTCGTCGAGCAGTGGCTGGGCATACACCTGGCCCTGGACCGGCGTGGTCCACTGCCGGCCGAATGTGCCACTAGTGACCAGTTCAGGCGTGATCGCCCCTTCGTTCGGATACCAGCCGGTGCGTAGATTCCCCCCGGAGTTGGTCAGTTCCGATCCGACCAGTTCCGAAGCTCGTGCCTGCCCGGCGAGCGCCAGTGACAGCAGCAGGCAAAGCACCAGCACTACGCGCGTCTTGCGCATCAGAGCGTGAACGCCCGCTGTGCCTCGTCGGCGATATGACGGGCGATGGCTAGCGAAGATGTAGCGGCCGGCGAAGGAGCATTACGCACATGCAGCGCCCGCTCGGTATGGGAGAAGACGAAATCGTCGACCAACTTGCCGTCTCGGCCGAGGGCCTGCGCACGCACGCCGGCAAACGCTGGCTGCACGTCGCTGATCTGCAGCTCGGGCACATAGCGGGAAGCGGCGCGGACGAACGTTGAGCGCAGTGCGGCATGACGTAGCTCGGTTACCCCTGTCCGCCACCAGTTGGCGAGCATCCGCCATGTGCCGGGCCAGGCGAGCGTGTCGAGGAGATCGCGCCGGCGGACGGTGGCGAGGCTATAGGCATCGCGTGCCCCGACCATCAGTGCAGTCGGTCCGATCAGGACCTCGCCATCGATGTGCTTTGTCAAATGGACGCCAAGGAACGGTAGTGAGGGGTCGGGCACAGGGTAAATGAGCGACCGCACAAGGTGGCGGCGCTCGGTGGCCAGGCGCAGGTAAGCGCCGCGGAATGGCACGATCCGTGGGTCGGGGCTCGCGCCGGCGGCGACGGCGAGACGATCGGCCCACGCGCCGGCGCAGAAGACAGCGTGGCCGGCTTCGATCGCTCCGTGCGAGTGCTCGACTTGTAGCGAGCGCCCATTCCTGCGCAGGGCGTTCACCTCACAGCCTGTGATCACCGCGCCGCCCGCCTCGAGGATGTCCTGTGCGTACGCTTGTGCGACTGCCGGGAAGTCGGCGATGCCGGTGTTCGGCGAGTGCAGCCCGGCGATCCCTCGCGAGTGGGGCTCTAGCTGCTCGATGCCCGCTGCGTCGATGCGGCGCAGTCCCGGTACGCCGTTGGCCTTGCCGCGGCGCTCCAGCTCATCCAGGCGTCCCAGCTCGGATGAATCGGTGGCGACGATCACCTTGCCGCAACGCTCGTGCGGGATGCTCCGCTGTTCGCAGTACTCATACATCTCATGTGCACCTTCAACACACAGGCGCGCCTTGAGCGAGCCAGGCACGTAGTACACGCCCGCGTGGATCACGCCGGAGTTGTGTCCTGTCTGGTGCGTGCCGATCTCGGCTTCGCGCTCGAGCACGCATACCGATGCCTGGGGATTGCGTCGGATCAGCTCGCGTGCGACAGCTAGACCCAAGATCCCGCCACCGACGACCACCAGGTCGCAGCGCTCAGGCGCCTGGACGGGCTGTGGGACGGGGCTGGGGGCGGGGCTAGACAACGCGCCCAGGCTACCGTGTCCGCGAAGTCGGGATTACCGCGCGAGCGCCCCGGGGCCGCCAGGGGTAGTGGCCGCAGTGGCGTTCACAAGGCCCGCCCCATACAGACGTTCGTCGCCTCCTCCGCCTAGTTTCGTCGCGGTGTCCTGCAGGCGGGCGGTGATTTGCGCAGGGGTGGGGTGCGCTCCGAGTACGCCGCTGGCGATGATCAGGGCGGCCGTGGCGGCCACGTGGGGGGTAGCCATTGAGGTGCCTTCATAGCCAGACGGGATCCCGAACTTCGTAAGCGAGCTGCCGGTGAATGTCACCTGGAAGATGTCGCGTCCGGCTGGAAGTTCGGGGTGGCAGTTGGGGTCGCCGGGGAGGTTGGCGTCGGCTCCGCCGCCAGGTGCCACGAGTGTGAGCTCGGGACCGTAGTTGGAGTAGTCGGCCAGGCAGCCGTGTTCGGTGGTGGCGCCAACGGCGACCACGTTCGGCGCACGCGCTGGATAGTCGACCGACCGAGCGCCCTCGTTGCCGGCGGCGGCTACGACGAGCACGTTGTGGCGGTGGGCGTAACGGAGCGCTTTCATCAACTCAGGAATGTCTGCTGCTGTGACTCCGGGAGAGAACTCGAGGCTGAGGTTGATGATCTGGGCGTGGTGCTTGACGGCGAACATCACGCCTTCAGCGATCGTGGACGCTTCGCCTTCGCCTGCACCATCGAGCACCCGCACGGGCATGATGTGGGCGGCGAACGCGAGGCCGGTGAGACCGTAGTGATTGTCCGTGTCCTCGGCGATCGTGGAGGCGACGAACGTGCCGTGGCCGTTGCGGTCGTTGGCATAGGGGTCTTTGGCGACGAAGTCATAGCCTTTGACGAACGTGTAGCGGCTGAGGTCAGGCGAGCGACGGAAGGGGCCACGATTGGAGTAGGCGACGCCCGTGTCGAGCACCGCTACCGTCACGTCGCTGCCCCCGGGCCTGCCGTCGGCGGCTACGTTGGCCCATGCTTCGGGGGCGTTCACGCCGAACTGACCGATGAAGTTCCACTGCAGTTCCTGCCAGCCTCCGGGCGTGTGGTTGGTGCCTTCGTCGTCGGGGATGATGCCGCCAGCGGCGTGGGCGGTGTAGTTGGGCACAGCCCATTGCACACCGCGTCGGTGGCGGATTTGGCGTAGCGCGTTAGCAACGCTCTGCCCACGAGGCAGGCGCAGCACACGCGCCTGGGTGCCTTCCGCTGCCTGTGCGCTATCTGCATCTGTGCTGCTCGCGACGGCGGTGGCGCCGTCGGTACTGGTGCGGGCTCGCACGGGTGCGTACCCGACGACGATCTCGTTTGGTACATAGTCGGCTGGAACTGCAGCTGCAGCTTGCGCTGCTGGCACGACGAGGGTCACTGGCGCGATACCGAGCGCCAGGAGGATCACAGCCCGGCGCGCGGAGCAGGGGAGGGGTGGACGGCCGGTGCGGGAGAGCATGGAGGTTTGGGTAATGATGATGTGCCCGAGGCGAGCGCGGCGCGGAGGCACTGTCGCAGACTCCGCGGGCGATACCGATGAGTGAGCGCTTCTTCCCACGCGACGACTATTTCATGCGTCTGGCCCTGCGCGAGGCCGATCGTGCGTTAGAACACGAGGACGTGCCGATTGGCGCGGTGCTCGTGCGTGACGGCGAGGTGGTAGCGGCTGCACACAACGAGCGCGAGCTACACCAGGACCCCACAGCGCACGCTGAGATCATCGCTCTGCGCGAGGCGGCCCAGGCGATGGGAACGTGGCGCCTGCTCGACACCGTGCTGTATGTGACGCTCGAGCCATGCGCGATGTGCGCGGGGGCAATCGTGCTCGCGCGGGTGCCGCGGGTGGTGTTCGGTGCTAGCGACCCCAAGGCGGGAGCTTGCGGGAGCGTGCTCGATGTCCTCGGGGAGACGCGGCTGAACCATTGCCCAGATGTTGCCGGGGGGCTGCTCGCGGGGGAGTGCGGGGGGCTGCTCAGCGCGTTCTTTGCTTCGCGGCGGTGAGCGTCGTGGTCGGGGCCGAGGGGGCCCGCGTTCCTTCGGGGTCGCGTCCGTTGGGCACGTGTCCGTCGCCCGTGACTGCTGGCCCGTGTTCGTGCGACGGGTGTGCGCAGAGGCGCCTGGATCATCTAGCCTTTGGGGCGTCGCCCTGGAGGGGTGGCAGAGCGGTTGAATGCGGCGGTCTCGAAAACCGTTGTGCGCCTGATTGGCGTACCGAGAGTTCGAATCTCTCCCCCTCCGTTTTTGGCCCGTAGGACGCCGTTGTTCGAACTCTGCTCCGACTGAAGGCCCGGCCGAGCGCTCGGTGAGTGAGGTGTGGACGTTGGTATAGCGGCCAGGAGCTCTCGGTTGTAGTGCCGACAGGTGGACTACGCTAAGGGCATGGATGCTCGCATCGAACAACGTGCCCTGACCCCCAGGTACACGATCAGCGAGGCTGCGACGCTCGTTGGGCGTCGTCCCGAGACAGTTGGTCGGTGGAGCTTTGGTCACGAACGTCAGTACAAGGGCCAGCCCCGCCGAGATGAGCCGTTGATCCCGGCAGACGGAGCGAAGGGTGGGCTCGCGCTGTCTTTCCTCAATCTGCTCGAACTCAAGACTCTCTCGATGTACCGGGGTGACGCCGCACTGCAAGCCATTCGACGCGCCCTTGAGTACGTAGGCAAAGAGCTCGGCGAGCAACGTCCGCTCATGACCAGGCAGTTCCACGTCTACGGTGGCGATCTGCTCACGAAGTTCATCGAGACCGACGACGGCGCAATGCTCCTCAATGCGTCCCGAGGTGGGCAGCTTACCGCGGAGAAGCTCGTTGAAGGCGCACTCTGGACGCGGGACATCGACTACGACGAGGACGAACGTGCGCGGCGGTGGTGGTTCAAGACCAGGGCTGTGCCAGTGGTTGTGGACACACGGGTCGCTGGCGGACATCCGATCACCGCTGGGACCGGCGTGCGTCTTGACGCCATCGCGACTCGCCATCGCGAAGGCTACTCGAGCGACGAAATCGAGTGCGACACCGGCGCCACAGAGGCCGAGGTGGTCGCGGCCATCCTGGCGGCGTGATCCGCGACCTCTACGTCGAGAACTCAGTCGGCCGCGCTCTGACCGACACGATCAATCGCTTCACACGAAACCACAGGGTGACCGCGCACTTTCAGCACGATATCCACCCCGAGATGCAACGTCCCCAGAAAGGCGACGAGTGGTGGATCGCAGACATAGCGGCGCGGGGTATGGCGATTCTCACGCAAGACGCCGCGATTCTCGGTATACGCCAGATGGTTCAACAGGGAATCACGACCGCCGAGCGACAGGCCGTTGTTGAGAACGCGGCGCACGTCTTCGCGTTCGGCGACGCCAAATACACCCAGTGGCAGAAGCTTCGCTGCTTGCTCGGCCATTGGGACGCGATCGTGGCTCTGCTCGATACGCCTGGTCCCCAGGCCGGTGTGCTCTACCTCAGCAGCTTTCGCGCCGAGACTCTTCCCTAACGCACGGCTATGGAGCGTCGAAGCAGTGGCATAGCGGAGAGAGGGATGCGTAAAGCCACTGAGGGCGTGGCGCCTGCTGCCATCACGACGAGGCACGTCGTCCGCCAGCTGGCTGCCCTCATGTAGCCCGAGATCATCCCCTTGGGGACACCGCGTCCGTCCTCTTGACGTCAGGCTTGGACTATGCCGCTCCCATCCGTCTGGTTGTGCAGTTCACGCTCGATGGCGACGATGCCGCCGCGCTTCAAAAGATCGCTCGGAGCCAGGGAGAGAGGCCGGGCGAGGTCGTTAGGTCCCTCATCCGCGTTGCGTCAGATCGAGCTGCGTAGCTCCGACAAGACGGTGAGCGTGCTGTTGGCTCTGCTCGTATTGTGTCGGGGTCGAGGACAAGCAGCGTCACGGCCTGGTCAGTGGCAGCCTGTGCATGTCCTGGTGGCCGCGGAAGGAAGGTCCAATGTTGATCGCTAGTGCATTCGAGCTACTGCAACGCCCGATCACGCTGACGAACACGCTGCCCTTCTGCGCTGTCGTTGGCGGGATGCTGGGCGCGCTCTGGGACTACGTACGAAATCCCAAAGCAGGGTTCCCAACAACCCCGTCCTTGCGCGGGGCGATGCTTGGCGCATTGTTCTCAATTTGCCTGATCGGCTTTGGCTCAAGCCCGGATCTCTTCAGGCCTGATGTCGGTCCTCACGGGCACGTACCGAACATTATTCCCCCGGTGTTGGTTCGCATAGTTGGCCTTGTTGGGCTGGTGGTCATTACGTTCCGCGTTTCGGGCATGCCACGCACCGAATTCTGGCCATTTAAGACCGCCGGCTCTGGTGACCAAGACAGCGAGGTCGAAGCCACGAAGCACTGAGGGGCGATTAGCGGTGGCGCGCGAGCTAGCCGATCTCGCTCCAAGGCACTCTCAGTCAGTCTTCGAACCAAAACGCTCCTCGTGGAGCCTCTGGATCAGAGGCCACGGAGATTCGAGAACTTTCCCGCCCCCTCCGTTTTTGGCCTGTAGGAAGTCGTTGTTCGAACTTGGCTCGCTGCGATGTCCCAAGCGTCGAGCATGCTTAGTGGGTGTCCGACGCCGTCAATCAGTTGCTCGCCACGGAGGCCGCCCTGGACAAGCTTGGGGCTCGTGGGATCTCCGTCGCCGAGGCGGAGCAGACGATCTGGAACCTCCATGTGATCGTCAGGAATCGGCGCGGTAGCCAGGAGCGGCGTCAGCCCAGCACGCGCAGGCTCGTGATCGGCCGGAGCGATGCCAATCGAGTCCTGACGCTCGTGATCGAGGTGACAATCGAGCCGACTAAGTGGCTCCTCATTACGGGGTGGGATTCCACGCCTGCCGAGCGTAAGATGTTGGGGAGATAATGATGCCGTCCCACCTAGGTCCGTTGCCCGGCGACTTCGATGAGGAACTCGGCAGCCTGGACCCCGCTGACGTGCAGGTGGTGCAGCCGTCTCGTGAGCACCATCTGATTGTGCAATTCACGCTCGAGGGAGACGATGCGGTGGCCTTGCAACGGATCGCTGAGGACCAAGGCGAGATGCCGGGCGAGGTGGTCAGGTCGCTGATCCGAGCAGCTTCAGCAAAAGCTGCCTGACTGCTCGCTACACAGGCTCAAATTGCTTTGGCCAAGCATGAGGCTCTTGGTTGACCCTGGCTCTACGCTTCGCTTGGTGTCCGTTCCAAGAGGCCCTCGAAGTCTCTGAGCAACATGGGCAACTCATCGAGCATTCGCATCGCTTGCTTAGAGCGAATTTCATTCGACCAAGGACCCATAGCCGCCATCTCAGCCGCCTGCATAAAGTTTCGGTAGGCCCGTGCTACTGCAGCAGGCCTAGCGGTTAGTGACTGGCGATATACCTCCACACCCATCTCATAGAGCCATGGCAAGTCGTCACGGAAGGAGGAAGAGGCGACCAGCGCGACTATGCCGACATTGGGCTTGCCCCTTCCTGCCATGACGGCCATGTCATGAATCATGCCGGGGCGCAAACGCATAACCGCTCGAGGTTCTCGGGCGCGCTCAGCTACGCCGTCTACGCGGGACGGCAGATCTTGGAACATCACCTTAATCTCCTCGAACAGCTTGGCGGTTGACGCCTCGTCATATTCGAGCTCGTCGTCATCGGTGTCAGCGACTCGCTGAGCGAGGATGCTCTCGATCTGGCCTCGAAAGATATCCACTTGCGCGCGAACCATGTCGCGATCTGGCTCGGCATCGGGCAAGCGCTGGACGAGCTGAATCACAAGCTTCATGATTGAGTCGCTGTCGTTGTTGCAATTTTGAAACTGGGCAAATGGCCCAACGCCCGCCTTGGAAAGAGGCACGCCTAGGGCGAGACCATGCACCGGAACGTCGAGCTTGCCCTTGGCGACACCCGCCTCGTACAAGATCCATGGACGTCCGAGGCTTTGCTCTGTAAGCAGGCAGACGACGTCGCAGGCCGCGTCAAGCTGCTTCATGAGCTCCGGATACCATTCCGCCCCGAAGTCGATGCCTTGGCTGCCCTTGCGGTCCGACGATCGAAAGGTCTTGAGCATGCCGGCGCTGACGCTTGACAGCAGTTTACTCAGAGCTTCAGCAAGGTCGGCGTCGCGCGTATCATGGCTGATGAAGACGAGGGATCGGGTCGAGCGCGACCGCTCGACAGAGCCATCATCGCCCCCACTCTCCATCTCATCGACCGCCATTAGGCATGACCTTATCCGACCTGTCGGAACACTTGGAGGGCGTTTGGCTAAACCGCTCCTCGTGGAGCCTTCGGATCAGGGGCCACGGAGATTTCGAGAACTTTCCCGCCATCCCCGTTTTTGGCCTGTATGAGGTCCTGCTCAGTGTGCAGCTGCTGGCCTAGGACCGCGCATACGATGCCGGTACCCTGGGATTGGGACAGGATCGGTATCGACCCAGTCCGATGGGTCCGTCACGAGAGGCCCCATAGACCGAAGGCGACGCGCAACGACACTAACCCGCAACCGCCTCAGGATGCTCGCGGCCCAGCCAGGAGCGGGCTCGTAGAGGAACTCCACGCCATCGGGCATCACGATCAAGACCGGACGATGCTCGTCGAATGCCGCTTGCGCGAAAGACAACCCAAAAATGGGGGAATCAGCTGCAACGAACGCTGTCCGGTCGGGATACTCGTAACGATCCTCCATGAGCGCCAAGAGCGGCCTTGACGAAGCGCGCGCGACCGGTATGGCAGCGTCGTTGATGATGTCTTCAAAGAACGGCTCAAACGTCATCGGTGCCAACTCTCGATGATCGATTCCGATGCTCGTACCAAGTAGGCGACAGCCTTTGGGAGCACATCCCGAGCATCACCAGTCTCGAAGGATACGGCATCTTGCTTGACGTCTCCAGCATAGCGGTGCATGTGATGCCTGTTATGGGCGTTGTCGATCAGCCGAATCGTCTGCCAGCGCCCCTCCATTGTTGAGCAGACTGGCGGAGCGCCCGGATGCAACTCTCGGGCGTGCGCGTATTTGGACCGTAGATCTACAGGTGTCCATCACGAGCCGCACGAGCGCTGCAGGTCGTCAGTCGATGCGAACGGAGGCCCTTGGCCCAAATCGCTCCTCGTGGAGCCGTCGGATCAGGGGCCATGGAGATTTCGAGAACTTTCCCGCCATCCCCGCTTTTGGCCTGTATGAGGTCGTTGCTCGAAATCTGCCGGGTCGTTCGACTGGGCATCGCCGGTCGGCGCATGATCCTCAGCGAGGGCGGTAGATATCACTGCGATGCGCGACCGCGACGACCGTGATCAATCGGGTCGCGTCGTCGATGCGATAAATGATCCGGTACGGGCCGCGGCGTGCAGACAGGTACCCCTCCAGCTCGAAACGCAAAGGCTTACCGAGGCGTCGGGGGTTGGATGCGATCGCGTCAAACGTCTCTATGACTGCCGCGGCAACCGAGATGGGCAGGCGGTCGATCTGACGACGCGCAGGGGGCGCCACCTGCACGTCCCATGGTGGTTCGCTCACGCCGCAGCGTCGCGACGGTTCTGGAGCTCAGTACGCAGTTCGGCGAGCGTGGTGGTCTGCTCTCCATCGGCGAGTGCCTGCTCACTCTCGTGGATCTGTGCCATGAGTGCTGGATCGGACAGGATCGAGAGGGTTTCCTCGAGGCTCTCTAGGTCGTCGTGGCTGATCAGGACTGCGGCTGGCTTGCCATTGCGTGTGAGCACCACACGGTCATGCTGGTCCTCTACACGGTCCACCAGCTCAGAAAGGTGAGCCTTGACGGAGGAGAGGGGCAGGGTATCGGACATGACCACTATTCTAGTCATCATTGGCACGGGCGTCAATGGGCGCTCCAAATCGCTCCTCATGGAGCCTTCGGATCAGAGGCCACGGAGATTTCGAGGACTTTCCCGCCATCCCCGTTTTTGGCCTGTATGAGGTCGTTGCTCGAAATCGAACAGCCCGGCAACGGTGAGGGGTGCGGTCCTACTCGGGCTGGTTCTCGCCTGGCTCTCGTTGGTCATGGTTTGGCGGTTGGGCTGCGGTCTTGATCTCGTTTTCGGCCCACGCTCTGAGTTGCTCGACCAGGAGGAGGGCCGCAGATCGGTCCAGGGCGGGTGGTTCCTCGCCCTCGTAGCGGAACTCGACTGCCCAAGGCGATAGCACATCGGCCTCCGAGAGCTCGCTCGGTGCCTCGATGTCGTTCTCCTCAACCAGGCCGATGAGGTAACTCAGCGCGTGGCTCTTTACGAACGTTACGCCGCGAGCGGCCAGTACGGTCAAGCCGGTCATGCGGCGGCATGCAGCACTCGACCCTCGGTCAGCGCGGCGTGCACCATCGTTCCCTCCACGGCCCCCCAGTCCTCGGCGTGGCGCTGGCTGACGACGACTACGTCGAACGGCCTTCCGAGCGGACGGAGCGCACGACCGAGACGCACCATCTCGGCATGACGGTCGCTGGGGGCGCGCTCTACGACGAGGAAATCGAAATCGCTGTCCGGGCCCGCATCACCGCGCGCTCGCGAGCCGAACAGCACGATCTTGACCGGATCGTCAGCGACGGCCGCCAGCGTCTGGCTCGCAGCCTCAATGACATCCCGAGCAACCATGCCGACACCGTAGCGAAGCCTGCGGATCAGGGCACAGAACCGTTGTCGTCCACCTGTGACCGATTACTGCCGTCCGTCCCAAATCGCTCCTCATGGAGCCTCCCGGATCAGGGGCCACGGAGATATCGAGGACTTTCCCGCCCTCTCCGTTTTCGCCGGGTTTGAGTCGTTGTTCGGACTCGCCCTCTACAAAGACGGGCGTCTGCTCGATGGTGCTTGAGACTCCATTACTTAGAGGGCATATGTGGAGCGACGCGCGCGGCCGCTGCTCGACTGCTCCGGTGCTGTAGCTCTTCGGCTGTCTCGCGAAGTATCTGGTCGACGCGGCTCTTGGTGCACCCGATCGCTGTTGCCATGTCCCGGCGACTTAGGCTGTTGCTGAGCGCAAGCGCTGCCATGCGTTCGTCACGCTCCCAGTGAGCTTGCGCGATGCGATTGGTCAGCTCCCTTAGCTCCCGCATAGCCTCGACTTGAAGATCGTAGTCGGTACCAGATGGTGTCCAAGTCGGCGTGAGCTCGTCTTCCGGAGTTGCGTAGCGATTTTTGCGGGGCATCCCAGTCGGATAATAAACTATGCTGCCAGTCGCATGAGACTTCGAACTGACTTGTCCGTGAGATCGACGCCTTGAGCGCCCCCAAAACCGACGCTGTGCGCATCGTGCGTCTCGCGTGGCTGCGCTTGCCGCCGGCTCATCGAAGCCTGCTTGAAGCAGTAGGCGCTTCGCAATGGCAGATCGTCAATGGGCCAATTGGCTCGATCGCAGACGACATGCTGCGCTCGGCCGGCCAGCCAGGGCTCCTCCCGCCAGCCAGAAGCAGGCTGGATGGTGCACTGGGCGCTTGGGTTCCGGGGCTAGAGGTACTCCTGATCAACATCGGCCACCCAGCAATAGCCGGATTGGACACACAGGCACACGAGGCGTTCGTGGCCCACATCGCTTGGCACGAGGGGGGTCACGCGCTCAGCCTGGCACGCTGCTCGCCAGAGGACGTAGCTGCTGGAGATAAGCTGCTAGCGCTCGCTCCGGAGGGCATCAGCGAGGGTATCCGCGGCGCGGGCTATGGTGCTAAGAGTTACACGCACGAGGTGGTCGCCGAGACATACGCGTTGATGATGGCGCGACGCATTCGTGGACACCGGGATAAGCCAACATGGCTAGACGACGAGATCTACAACCTCCTGAAGAGAGTGACCGGCTGGGTCGATTGACGCCACCGGATGGCTACTTCCTAGGGAAAGACTGTCGTCCGGAGGATGTTCTGGCTCTCCAAGCTGAGCTGCTTCGAAGCGAGGGCATCGATCCCACCTGGCCAGGGCTAGACGAAGAGCACTCGCCACCATCTTGATCTGCCGTGGTGCCGATCTGGTGGGCGCCACGATCTATCATCGAGCCATGACCGCCAAGGAGTTGCTCCTGCAAGAAGCACGGGCGTCTCTCAACCTCGAGCGTCCGGCCCAGTGCCGGACGCACACATGTGTCGGTCTGGTGGCGTCGGGCATGCAGCTCTTTGATGCGCTTTCGGACGGCGGGGTTCGATCTTCGTTCCTCGCTCCCCGTGCCTGACCGAAGTCCGAACTGTCACGCTCAGGGTCAGGGCGAGGTGGGAGCGACCGCATAGCCGCACGCGACAGCTGCGTCTGCCGGATCGTGGTCCCACGTGACTGTGAGGATTCCTGGGTCTCCGATGCTGATCGCCGAGGCGAGATGAACGGCGTCGTACCCGCGCAGGCCGTGAAGCTCGGCGAGTTCGCCAGTGGATTGCGCCAAGGCGCCGTCGATGCCAATCACGCGAAGCTCAGCGTACAAGTCGTCGATCGCGCGGACCGCGCTGCGCAGGGTGTCTGTATCGATTCGACCCATCCGGCAGGCCAACGCAGCCGCAGCGCGTGACTCTGGGTAGATGAGCTGACTGGATGCGACATGGCCAGCTCGGTCCCAGAGCTCTTTGGCGAGGTCTGATCCCTGCTCGGCGAAGACGAGCTTGATCAGCGCGGACGT
>DATBYJ010000249.1:0-2215 GCA_036513795.1 Solirubrobacteraceae bacterium
AGTTCCTCGCCGGCCTGTGGGAGACATTCGTGGCGGTCGAGCTGGGTGAGTTCGCGCGGGCGGAGGCGACGCTCGCGCGCATGCACGCGATCGCCGAGCAGACGCGTCAGCCGACGCACCGCTGGATCGCGGGCTATGTCGGGGCCGCCCTGACGTGCATCCGCGGCGACCTCGAGGCCGGCGAGCGCCTCGCCGAACACGCTCTGCAGATCGGGCAGGAGGCCAGCGAGCCCGACGCGGCAATGGTCTACGGTGCCACGGTCCTCGAGAGTCGAGGCGCACAGGGCAGGGGCGCCGAGGTGATCGCGCTCGTGGAGCAAACTGTGGCGAGCAACCCTGGCATCCCGGCTTGGGACGCCGGGCTGAGTCGTCTGTACTGCTTCACCGACCGCCGGCCGGAGGGAGCCGAGGTGCTCGCGCGCGCCGTCGCCAAGCACTTCCAACACATCCGCTGCGACACAGCTCAGATGAGCGCGCTGGCGGGGTACGCTGACACGGCCGCCCAGACGCGCTCGCTCGAGGCCGCCGGGATGCTGCACACACTGATGGAGCCATACGCCGACCAGTTCGTGTGGAATGGCGTCGCGGGATACGGGCACGCCCGCATGTACCTGGCCATGCTCGATGCGACGTTGGGCCGCCACGATCGCGCCGATGCGCATTTCGCGTTCTCCTGCGGCTTTCACCGCGAGCACGGCCTGCGCATCTGGGAAGCCCGATCGGAGCTCGGCTGGGCCGAGGCGCTTGCCGACCGCGGCGCCACCGATCGGGCACGCGGCCACGCCGCCCGCGCACTCGAGCTCTCCCAGCAGCACGGCTACGGCGCGTTCGAACCACGCGCAGCCGCGATCCTCGCCTCACTGGCAACGATCGAAACCTGAGCAGCCGAGGCGTCAAGGAGCAGCCTCCCGACCGCGATCAAGCCCAGACCTGCTCCGCGCGCAAAGCGCGTCCGGCCGATTTGTGCCTCGCTAGCGCGTCGCCGCATCAAAGCGGGTCAATGGCTCTGCTTCAATCCTGCAACTCGCGCGGGCGCATCCCGGCGAGCGCGCGTCGGCACCAGTCAAGTACCGCGTCGGCAACTTGGCTGGTGGTCACAGCTAGCGATGCGCGTCGTTAGTGCGTAGCTGGCTGGTGGTGTGAGGCAATGGTTCCACACCCACCCTTCGTCCGGACCAAACCACCGACCAAATCCTCGCCAAAGCCAACAGCCCCAGGCCAGGAGGCCCAATGCATCGCGGTGAAGTCTGGTGGGTTGATTTCGACGAGCGCCGCCCCGTTCTACTGCTCGGCGATGAGGAACCCTCGGGCTTTCGGGCAATACAAGTGGTCGCTGCCGCCCCGACCGACATCACCGGCGTCGCGTTGGAGGTCGCCATAGGCAACGTCGAAGGACTGCCTTTCGAAGGCGTCGTGCGCGTCGCGCTTCCGCGTCCAGGTCTCGTCCCGTGCACCTGGCTGACAACGCTGTCCCGTTCAGATCTCCTCGAACCAGCGGGCGCCATTCCCCTAACGAAGCTCGACGAGATCACGGAACTCCTCCACCTCGCAGGACTCGATTACGCGCGAGAAGAGTGGGCCTGAGTGAGTAATGCCGGCTACGGCTTCGGGCTCAGCACCTTTGTAGCTGGCGTGGTTCTAGTGCGGTTCTCAGCGCTGGGTTCGTTTTCTGGCAAGCTCACCCCTCGCCTACGCGAACGGATCGTCGCGCTCGTCCTCCTGGGCGGCGGCTCCGTTGTTGTCCTCGTCGCTTTCGCCGTGTTCGCGTCTGCTTCCCATTCGCCATGCCCGGAGTCATCCTGGCCGTCACCCCAGAAAGGGAGACGTCGAGCGCGATGAGCTTCAACAAGGTCGTCCGCAGCGTCGCGTTCTCGCTCGGAAGCGCCTTCGGCGGCCTAATGCTGGCCGCAGGCACCAACACCGGGCATAGCTCCCCAGTCGACGGCGCCTAAACTACGGCAGTACTGATCGGCGTTGCGGCAATGGCGCTCACGGCGATCACCAGCATCGCTCTCGCCCGCCAACAAGCGCCCAAGATCACACCGCCCGCGAGGTACCCCGGGGACGCCTCGGAAGATAGGACCTCCCGCAACCCGAGCGGAGCACCCCCGTCAGCGCGAAGCAGGTGCCACGGCCAGCAGGCTGACCGCCCTCGTATTCGCCACAAGCGCAACGCTGCGGCCGAAGGGTCCGCCCTGCGGTCTGCCTGGGTAGG
>DATBYJ010000250.1:0-4718 GCA_036513795.1 Solirubrobacteraceae bacterium
GCGAAGCCGCCCGCGGTGGCGCCGGCCGAGCGCGCTGCGCTGCTGGAGCCGGCGCCGCGTAGAGTAGCGAAACGCGACGCCAGGCTCGACGCCGAACCGCCTGTATCACCAGACGAGCTTTCGCCCTTCTCTACGAGCACGCCGCCGATGAACCCGCAGGCGATCAGCAGCACGCCGAGCAGTGCCAGCGCCACAGGGTTAGCACCTGTGCCAAACACGCGCCGGCGTGGCCGGGGGGGTAGCTCGGGCTCTTCCTGGAGCCAGTCATCGTCTTGCTCGTGGGGCATTACGGGCTCCTCATGTGGGGACGGTTGCTCACTCAAAGCGCAGCGCCTCGATCGGTCGCAGGTGGGCGGCGCGCGCCGCTGGATAGGTGCCGAAGAACAGGCCAGAGGCCAGCGCTGCGCCGAAGGCGAGGAAGATGGAGTACGTGGCGATCTCCGGATGGACCCCGGCGATTTCGAACTGGCTGCTGACCACGCCGACGACCACGCCGGCAATGCCACCAAACAGTGATACGAGCACGGCCTCCGTGAGGAACTGGGTGAGAATATCCGACCGTCTCGCTCCAACCGCCTTGCGGATGCCGATCTCGCGAGTGCGCTCGGTGACGCTCACCAGCATGATGTTCATCACGCCGATGCCGCCGACGAGCAGCGAGATTGCCGCAACCTCTCCGAGAAGTGTGGTGAAAACGCTGCTAGTCGAGTTGGAGGTTTCCAGTAGCGAGCCTTGATTGAGCACGCTGAAGCCGGGTTCGGAGGTGTCCTTAATTTTGTGACGTTCCTCGAGAATCGTGGTGACCTCGGCTTCGGCAGCGTTGAGTGAGGATTCGGACTTCGCTTGCACGGTGATCGAGTCGACCGGCCCCGTGCCAGTGAGCGAATCCTGAACGGTCGTGATTGGTGCCATCACAACGTCGTCCTCGTTGGTCGTGCCGTTGGTTCCCTTTTTGGCGAGCACGCCAACCACTTCGTAGTTACTGCCGTTGACCTTCATATTCTGGCCCACGGCGCTCGCGCCCGCGAACAATTCCTGTACTACTTCCTGGCCGATGACCGCGACGCGCCTGTGTTTAGCGACGTCTTCAGCGGTGAACGTGGTACCTTCTGCGAGCTTGTACGTGTGGGCGGTGAGGTAGGAGGGCGTGGTGCCCACGAACGAGGATGGTTCGAAGCTCGTGCCGCCATATACGAGCGACACGCTACTCGCGTTTACTACTGGCGAGGCGCTCTTGACATCGGGCGCGAGGCTCGGATTCTGCAGTGCTTGGGCGTCGGCCTTCGTCAATGACACAGTTGTCGCAGTGCTCGCTGCGGGGCCGAAGCGAAAGCCCCCGCTGCCCTGCACCACGAGAACGTTGGTGCCAAGGCTCTGAATCGAGGACTGGACGGCCTTGGAGGAACCGTTGCCCACCGCTATCAACACGATCACCGATGCGACCCCGATTGTCATGCCAAGGATCGTGAGCCCAGAGCGCAGCTTATTGGCGGTGATCCCACCCCAGGCGATACGCAGCATCTCTGGGCCGATCACGGTCTTATCTCCACCACGCCACCCTCGCTCGGGTTGTGCGCGGACTTCAGATGGCGAGCTTGAGGCGGGGCAGCTGATACATCCGCGAGGCGCCGGTCCTCGATCACTTGCCCGTCGCTGAGACGAATGATGCGCTTGGATTGTTCGGCTACGTCAGGCTCGTGGGTGATCAGTACCACGGTGCGTCCGTCTTCGTTCAGACGCGCGAAGATCCGCAGGACGTCCTCGGTGGCATGTGAGTCCAGGTTCCCGGTCGGCTCATCGGCGAGGACCAAAGCCGGGTTGGTCACAATCGCGCGGGCTACGGCAACGCGTTGCTGCTGTCCTCCCGAGAGCTCTGAGGGTTGGTGATGCATACGGTTCGCCATTCCCACCGAGCGCAGCGCGCGTTCAGCACGCTTTCTGCGCTGAACGCCACGCAGGCCGGCGTAGGCGAGTGGCAACTCGACATTCACTAGTGCGCTTGTGCGAGCGACTAGGTTGAAGCTCTGAAAGACGAACCCGATCTTGCGGTTGCGTAGATCGGAGAGATCGTCCTCATCCATCTGGCTGACGTCCACGCCGTCGATCTCGTAGCGGCCACTCGTGGGTATGTCTAGGCAGCCTAGAATGTTCATGAGCGTGCTCTTGCCACTGCCCGAGCTGCCCATGATCGCAACCAGATCGCCGGTGTCGATTCGCAGTGAAACGCTTTGCAACGCGCGCACATGAATCTGACCAAGGTCGAAGATCTTGCTGACGTTATGCACCCGGATCACTGGGTGCGGGCGGGCGGCGTCCATGGTGGTTTGCGTGGATGGCTGGGCTGTCGTGGAACGTTGCACCAGCGGCTGGGTGCGCGCCGCGCGATGTGAGGCTCGTGTGCGTGAGCGTTGCCCCCAGCGCATCAGCCGCCACCCCGGAAGAAGGCTCCGCCGCCCCCTGCGCCGGCACCGCCGGCACCGCCGAGCCCGCCCGCGGCGCCTAGACCCCCGCCGGCGAGGCGGCTGCTGATCCGGGAAAAGACGTTGGTGGCGCTTGAGCCAGTGGTGCTTGCCGCCGGCAAGACGACCGTTTCGCCGGCCTTCAGGCCGCTGAGGACGATCGTCGAGGTATTGCCAGCGAGTCCCGTCACGACCCGCTGGTGGACCTGCTTGCCATTGCGCTGCACCGTTACCTCCCCAGCTGAGATCGCGCTGGTCGGGACGTTGACCCCTTCGGCCTGCTTGACGACGACTTCGGCGGTGGCGCTCATCCCGAGCTTCAAGCCCGGCGCCAGCTGATCCAGCTGGAAGGTCACGTCATAACTCACGGCGCCGCTGCTGCTAGTAGACAGCAGTGCGACTTCGCTTACATGAGCTGCCAGTTTGCTTGCGTTGAGCGCTTCGACGGTGACTGTTGCGATCTGGCCGTCCTTGACGCTATCGATTTCGGATTCACTCAAGGCCACCACCAACTGCATCGAGCTGAGGTCGCTCAAAACCGCAAACGACGAGCTGGAAGAGCTGCCTGAGCCGCTTGAAGCACTGGAGCTCGTTGCTGATCGGCCAGTGGAAGCAGCGCCGGTAGTGGCCGCTGTGGAGCCACTGGATGAGCTGGCAGTGCTCGAATCCTTGGTGGTGCCGCTGCCGGATACGACTTCGCCGACTTGGCCGGAGAGTGAGACGATCGTGCCGCTTTGCGGCGCGTAAAGCTCAGTGTCCTGGACAGCCTGTTGATCGCTTTGCACGGTCAGGGTGTCGCTCCTTACGGCAGCTTTGGCGGATGCCAGGTTGGCTTCGCGCGTGGCCGTGCTGATCGATGATTTGGACGAGCCAACAGCAGAGCTCGATTCGCTGTTTTCGCTTCCGCGGGCCGTTTTGGTGCTCTTGCCCGTTGCGGTGGTCGAGCTGGTGCGCTTGCCGGGCGTCGTCGTGGCGGGTGCGGTGGCCGCCGGCGTAGTGGCCGTATTTGTCGGCGTCGTGTTCGTCGACGTAGAGCTTGGTGGCGTGGTGCCGGTGGGCGAAGTGCTCCTCGGCGTGATGCTGGCGGCGGAGGCGTTAGCACCACCAGATCCGCTCGAGCCACCTGTGCTCGTGCCTTCGCCGTCGGTTTCTTGCTCCTTGGCGAGGTTGGCTTCGGCCGATTGAAGCGATGCCTTGGCCTGTTCGAGCGTGACTTCAGCGCTTTGCGGGTCGAGCGTCGCGATCAGCTGCCCTTGGGTTACGTGTTGACCTTGTGAGACGTATATGTGAGTGACGGTTCCGCCGGTCTTGAATCCCAGGTTCAACTGGCTGGCGGCCTGCAGGTTGCCGCTGCCGGACACGGTCGACTGGACGACCCCCTGCGCGGCGGTAGCTGTGCGGGTGATGGTTGCGGTGCTGCTCGACGCTGGCCCCACCAACAGGATGGCCGCGACAATCGCTCCGGCGCAAAGAGCCCCGAGTACGTATACAAGCCAGGATGCTCTGGTGCGCTCGGTCATCTTGCTAACGCCTATAGTCGACTCAACCCGTAAGAGGTGGCGAAGAAACCCCGCAAGTAGGCATAAATTCGCCTAGCGCTTGCGGTGGCGGCTGCTTGCAAGCTAGCCGTCTGCCCCCGCGACGTCTGCGATCATGCAGTGCCGATGGGCATGTATGGGGGGATCGATCTTGGCGGCACCAAGATCCAAGCGGCGATTATCGACGTCGAGCACAGCGTGCTCGGCTCGGCTAGGCGGCCGACGCCAACCGAGGGCGGGCCGAGCGATGTGGCGGCAGAGATGCAGACCGCACTACGTGACGCCGCAAAGGCAGCTGAGGTGGAGTGGGTGGATGGGAACCCGATCCTTGCAGGGGTCGGGGTTGGCTCGCCGGGAACGATCGACGACGGTAACGTGACCAGTGCGCGCAACCTGCCCGATTGGGAAGGCTCATTCCCGCTTGCGAGCACGCTTGAAGGCGGACTCGGCTGCAGGGTGGTAGTGGGTAACGACGTGCAGGTTGCCACCGACGCCGAGTTCAAACTCGGTGCCGGACGGCTATACAAATCGCTGCTGGGGGTGTTTTGGGGTACAGGAGTCGGCGGCGGTCTGATTCTCGATGGCAAGCCGTGGACAGGGCGTGGCGGCGCAGGCGAGATCGGTCATGTGGTGGTGGAGATCGATGGTGCGCTCTGTACATGCGGGCGGCGGGGCTGTATGGAGGCATATGCGGGCCGGGCAGCGATGGAACGTTACGTGC
>DATBYJ010000251.1:0-7879 GCA_036513795.1 Solirubrobacteraceae bacterium
CTGTAGTGGGCAGTCGTCGTAGATGGCACTGCCGCCGCCGAGGTCATACATCGAGCGAGCCACATTGGCGGCGCTGCGCACGGCATGGGTGGCGGCGAGGCGCAGCCCCAAACGCAGCGACTCGGCGACGGGCGCGTGCAGCTGTGCGGCGGCCCATGCTTCTTCGATGGCCTCGTAGTAGAGCGAGCGTGCGGCGCGTAGCGCAGCCTCGGCCTCGCCGACGGCGGCCTGAGTGGCAGGGCGCTCGGCGAGCGTGCGGCTGGAGCCCTGGGCGGTCTTCGCTGTGGCCAGCTCGGTGAGGTCTTCGATCGCGCCGCGCGCGTTGCCCAAGGCCGCGGCGGCGATGGACAGGGCGAAGAAGCCAAACACGGGGAACCGATACAGCGGTGTGTCGACGCGCGGCCCCGAGTCAACGAGTGAGAGGATGTGATGGCTGGGCACGAGCAGCTCGTTGGCCACGGCATCGTGGCTGCCGGTGCCGCGTAGGCCGCTGGTGTGCCAGGTATCGAGGATCTCGAGCTCCGCGGTGGGTAGCGCGACGACGCGTAGGACGGGGCCGTTGTCGCTTGCCTGCGGGTCGTCGAGCACGCATCCCGCGAACAGCCACCGTGAGTGAGAGATCCCACTGCAGAACTGCCAGCGGCCGGAGACGCGCACGCCGCCGGCGACGCGGACTGCCTTGCCGCGTGGAGCCCACACCCCGGCGGCGACCATCTGCGGGTCGGTGAAGATCTCGGCGGCGCCCTGCTCGGGCAGATAAGCGGACAGCAGGCTGCTGGTGGCGGCGATCGACACGCACCAGCCCGCCGAGGCGTCGCCCCGGGCGATCGTCTCCGCGCCACGCAAGGTCGTCGCGGGCGGCGCTTCCAGGCCACCGAGCCCCGCGGGCACGCCCGCGCGCATCAGCCCCGTTGCGCAGAGCTCATTGATCAGTCCTTGCGGCAATGCGCGCTCACGCTCGGTTGTAGCGGCGAGCTCTCGAGCGAGCGCTGAGGCGCGCTCGGTCAGTGCATCGAGCTCGATGCCAGTGGGCGGCGAAGAAGGGGCAGCGCCAGGCGACGCCATGAAATGCCTCTCAACGTTGGTTTAGGGCTGCAACGGTGCGGTGGTATTACCACACGGCGTGCAACCTGGTCAACGGGAGCCAGGGCCAGCAGGGAGCCAGGGACAGCAGGGAGCCAGGGCCAGCAGGTTGCACACCTAGTCGAACCGTACGGTCCCGTACTTTTCCGTACGGTTCGATAGTATGTTCCGCATGACGACACTCAAAGCTGAGGAGATCCGGATTCCCCGGCGGGCTAGGGAGGCGGTCGCCCAACATCAGGAGGTTGTGGTGTTCAACCGTGAGCGACCGGCCTACGTGATCGTCCACCCAGAGGATTACGGACGTGCGGTTTCCTCGCGCCGAGGCAGGTCTCTGGGCGAGGCCCTCTTCCTACTCGAGCAAGCCGCCCCGCCTGACCCTGCATTTGCGGAGGACATGGAAGCGGTGCTCGAGGCGATCGGGCCGGCGCCGGCTGATCCATGGGAACTGTCCGAGACACGACCGTCTTTATCGACATCGAGCGGGCTACGCGTGGTCTACCGCCCGCGACTGCCATGACAGAAGTGGCCGGGCGCTTGACGTCACAGCTTGGTGAGCATGAGGAGGTTGGGATCGCTGCAATCACCGCCTCGGAGTTGCTGCATGGCGTGCATAGGGCCACGCGTGAGCATCGTGGACGACGCGCTGTGTTTGTGGAGGCGGTCCTGGCAGCGTTCCCAACGCTCGTCTTCGACCTTCTGGTGGCGCGCGTCCACGCACGCCTATGGGCGGGTCTGGCCTCAGCTGGGGCTGAAGTTGGCGCCCACGATCGACTGGTCGCTGCCACCGCAATGTCTGCGGGGTGGCGGGTGGGGACCGCAAATGTTCGTCACTTCGAGCGCGTCTGCGGCTTGGAGATAGCCCCGGTTCACCTGACCTGATCCAGAATTTATTCGTGCAGACAGCTGAGTGCGCAAGTCCATTTCTCAAGCTGCCTGGGAGGGGATGCCGATGCCCCCGCCATGAACCATTCTCAACACCGACTGCGCCGCCCAGGTGCGGTGATCATCGCGACGCTGGCGATCTTCGATGTGGCTTACCACCTGCTGCTGCGCGAGCCGGTGCGCCGCATGCTGGGTATCCGCCACGAGGCGTAGGCCGCGATCGTTCCTTCTTAGCGCGAGCGTTCCTTCTTAGCGAGTCCGGCGCTGGCGCGGTGGCGTTTATAGGCTGCTGGGCACAAGTGTCCTCGCTCACGCCCGATTCCACGTCTGCCTGTGCCTCTGACACCGAGCTGATCGACCTGCTGCATTTGGGCCGGGCAAAAGTGATTGGCGCGTGGCGCGTGGGCGATGTGCTCGTCGATCCCGGTCCGAGCAGCTGCCTTGGACAGTTGCTCCCGGTGCTCGAGCGCCATCCACCACGGGTGCTGGCGTTGACGCACATCCATCTCGACCACGCGGGAGCTACGGGCTCGCTGCTGGCGCGGTTCCCGGACGCCAAGGTATGGGTGCATGAGCGCGGTGCCCGGCATCTGATCGATCCCTCTAAGCTGCTCGCGAGTGCGACCCGTTTGTATGGCGCGCACATGGAGCGACTATGGGGCGAGGTGCTCCCTGTGTCGGCCGAGCGCGTGCGCGTGCTGAATGGTGGTGAGACGTTGGGCGACTTTCGCGTTGCTTACACGCCGGGCCACGCCTCGCACCACGTCTCCTATCTGCACGAGCCCAGCGGACGTGCGTTCACGGGCGATGTCACAGGGGTGCGGATCGAGGGTGGTGGTGTGCTTGCACCGACACCGCCGCCGGATATCGATCTGCCGGCCTGGCGCGAGTCGCTGGAGCTGATCGAAGCTTGGCAGCCGCAGAGCCTTGGGGTCACCCATTTCGGGGCGTACGACGACGTCGAGTATCAGCTCGGCGCGCTGCGTGAGCAGCTCGCGCGGGTAGAGGCCCTTGCCCGCAGATGCGACCAGGTGGCCTTCGCGTCGGCGATCCGGGAGATGGTGGCCGAGTCGAGCGCGCCACAGACGGCGGCAGTGTACGAGCAGGCGATGCCCCCGGAGCAGTGTTTCGCTGGGCTCGCTCGCTACCTGCGAGTTCAGCCCGGTTAAGATCTCAGGTCCGGAGAGCGCTCGGAAGATCGCGCGGCACGAGCGTCGAAATCGGTGGGGGAAGTGCGTTCGGCGCGGACCTCGAAGTCGGTGAGCGTGAGTGGACCGAAGGAGGTGACGAGCGCGACGTCGATCGCGTCGCGACCGCGGCCGACGACCACACGTCCGATGCGGGGGCGATTGTTGCGTGCGTCGAAGGTGTGCCAGCGGCCGTCGAGATAGGCCTCGAACCATGCTGCAAAATCCATCTGCTCAGGGGGCTGGGGAACACCGATCTCGGGGATGTAGCCGAACACATAGCGGGCGGGGATGTTCAGGGCACGGCAGAACGTGATCGCCAGGTGTGCGAAGTCACGGCATACACCCTGGCCGGCGCGGTAGGCGTCGGCGGCTGTGGTCCACGGGTTGGACGCGCCGGGCACGAAGTCGAGATAGGTGTGGACGTAGTCCACGATGGCTTGCACGCGTCCCCACCCGGGCGGTAGGTCGCCGAAACGCTGCCACGCCTCGTGCCCCAGCTCGTCTGGCAGGCAGAAGCGGCTTGGCATTACGAAGCTGAGGACATCGTCGGGTAGCGAGGACACAGCGGTCTCGGGCGTATCTGGCTCGATCAGGTCGGCGGCGTGGGTCAGAACTACTTGTGCTTCGTAGATGACGTGCGAGCCGCCGCTGTCGAGTTCGAAGCGCTCACAGCGATTGCCGTAGTGATCTACATAGCCATGGTGCGCTGCGCTGGTATACCAATGCTCGCCATTGATGGCCACGCCGGGCCGGGGGCGGGGGGCGACCTGCAGCACCGCGACGGCGGGCTGCGAAGAGAGCAGGCCGAACTGGCAGCCCACTGTGAGCGCGAGCGGCGGCTCATCGGCCAGCGGATTCTCGCCGGCGGGTTGGATGTTGATCACTGCTAGTGAGGATGCCAGGAAACGTGGCGTCTCCCTACGGGGCTTGCTTGCGAGGGACGCAGCGCGGCTGTACTCTTGCCAACCCGTGCAGTTCATGATCATCCCTCATTCGACGTTTGCGCCTCCACCGGAGGCGCTTGATTTGCTGTGGGAGCAGCTTGGTGGCTACCACGAGGACGTGTCGTTCACCAAGACGGGATCTGAGATCGTGGCGATCACGGGGGAGGATGCGCCAGTGTCGATGACGACGGACGAACGCGTGGAGATCGGTCGTCGAGCTGTGCTGGACATCTTGGGCGATGTTTGTGAAGGAGCGCCAGGGCTCAGGTCGGATTGGTTCGCGGTCCGCTCCGAGCTGTAGCCGCGACGCTGGCGCTCGCGCTCGCGCCCGCTGGGGTGGCAGGCGCTGCCATTGCACACAAGGTCGGGCATCGAGCGATCCCCGTGTCGGTTGGGTTCGACGCTAGCGAACCGGGGCCGCCGGTCCCCGAGAATTTCCTGGGCCTGTCGTTCGAGGTTGGGAGTCTCCCGCGCATATCAGGCTATTCGGGCGAGGGCAACCTCGTGAGCATGCTGCGCTCCCTGGGCGTGGGTGTCCTTCGCTTCGGTGGCGTGACAGCCGATGAACAGACTGCATGGATCGATGAAGCCACCCCCCGACCAGCGTGGGCGCTGGGCACACTGGAAGTGGAAGACCTGCGCGGGCTCGGCCGCGTGGCGGCTGAGAGCGGTTGGCATGTGCTGCTTACGCTTGACTTCGGCCACTTCGATCCGCAAGCGGCAGCCCGTGAGGCCGCGGCGGCTCAAGCGGCGCTGGGGCAATCCTTGGAAGCGGTCGAGATAGGCAACGAGCCGGACTCTTATGGCCGCCACGGTCTACGCCCGCAGCCATGGACGCCGGTGCAGTACCAGGAACAGGTCAACGCCTACCGCATTGCGATCGAAGCGCTGGCACCGGGCATACCGCTCGCCGGCCCGGACTCTTCAGGCTCGAGTGCGTATGAAAAATGGGGATTGAGCGAGGCGATCTACCAGCGCCCGGCGCTGCTCACCGGTCATCACTACCCGATGGGCTGTGCTGAACAGCCGCCACCGACGATCGCACGACTGCTGAGCCCGCAGATCCGGTTTCTGGAGGAACGCTCGCTGCGTCGCTACCAGTTCATCGCCCAGGAGACGGAAGTCCCGTTTCGGATGGACGAGACGAACACCGTCTCCTGCGGTGGTGTGGCGGGGATCAGCAACACCTTCGCATCGGCGCTATGGGCGGTTAACTATCTGACCAAGGCGATGACGATGGGCGTGTCGGGGATCAACCTGGAGGGCAATCCAGCGAACTGCGAAGGCTATACGCCGGTGTGTGCGCCGAGCGTGGAAGATCTCATCACGGGCACGATGCGCGCGCAGCCGGAGTGGTATGCGCTGCTGCTTGCCAAGGCGCTGATCGGTGAGCGCCCGTTGCGAACGACCGTCAGGCCTAAGCCTGCAGAGCGCCCCAACGTTGAAGCCACGTCATTCATCGCTCCCGACGGCACGCTGCAGTTTGTGCTCGTCGACGACGACCCGCCAGGATCGCGTCGTGTGGCCGTGCATCTACATGTCGGCGGTGGCTTTCACGGCGCGAGCATCATGTCGCTTACGGCACCCTCGCCGGCTGCCCTCTCGGGTGTGAGGTTGGGGGGGCAGGAAGTCCAGCCGGACGGTCTATGGAGCGAGCCGGCAACGCTGCCGCATGCGGCCAACAGGCGGGGGATCGTCACGGTGCAGCTTGCGCCCAGCAGTGCTGCGCTGGTGACGGTCCAGCCGATTGGGTAGCTCAGCTGCCCCCAAAGCACCCCAGGCAGCACCGGCCCAGCGACTGTCGATTTCAAGCAAGATGACACGCGATCAGCGGACGATCAGGATAGGATTCAGGGTCACGCCGACGTAGCTCAGCTGGTAGAGCACCGCCATGGTAAGGCGGGGGTCAAGGGTTCAAGTCCCTTCGTCGGCTTGGCAGTGTTTGGCTTCGCAGAGCCAAATCCGCTCGGGCTGAGCGGCAGCGAGCTGTCGAGCGCGCTGCGCTCGGGCAGATGCTCAGCTCGATCGCTTCCGAGAAGGGAGTCTCGAGCGGGGCTCGGCGTGGTCGGCGGCCAACCTCGTCGACTAACGCGGTGGAACGTTGACGGCGCCGTCGATCAGCCGTTCGCCTACCGCGGCGCGCCGACAGGTCCCTCCAGCGGCGACGCCGAAGCAGAAGCCGGCTAGCGCGCTTTCCTGGTATTCGGTGAGCGGTGTGGCGGTGACTTCGTTGGGAGCCCTGCGATTGAAGGTGAAGGGCCCGAGTCCGTAGGAGGCGTCGTAGAGTTCGTTTCTACCCGTTTCGGCGTTTTCGATGAGCGTGATCACGTGATTGCCGAAGAACGCCCACGGATTTTCTTGTCCCTGCGCTACGGCGCCAGCCGCGCGCGTGACTTCGCCGAAGGTGTTGGCTTCGCCGGGGTTCGGTTTGTTGAATGTCCAGTTTTTGACGAGGAACCGATTGGCGACGGCAATGCGAAGACCCGGCCAGATTTGGATTACGCGCGGGGTGATCAACACGCGACTCGATTTGATGCCCTCGTAGCTCAGCGCGCCGACGAGAAGTTCCGCCCAGGTTTTGCATTCGCCGGACGTGCTGTAGAGCGAGCCGGGAAGCGCGCGCCCTGGCTTCGGCTTGGTCAGGTAATACGAGATGACAAGGGGTATCTGGTTTCGGTTGGCTTCGGTCACCGCGAGGTTTTTGCTGATCGGGGCCAGAACGCGTTCGGGCCAATAGCGCATCACGTTACCTTCTGAAATCGTTCCTTTGGCAGGTTCGTAGTTTCTGATGACGGTCTTCAGTGGCGTGCCCGCGCCCCCGACGCGATTCGTCAAGCCATCCCAGACGCCGCCAATCGTGTCGGATTCGTCTTTCGTGAAGGCGCGGCTGCTGGCGATTTTGCCTTTGCTGGCGATGTCGAGGATCGTGAGATACATGCCCCCACGCTCGGCGAAGGTGTTCGGTATTCCCGCCGGTTCCTTATAGAGGACGTAGAAGTTGTGCGTGCTTTGGCCGAGTGGCTGCGCGGCCCCGAGCACGCCCCCGATCCTGAGTCGCCATTCCCAAGTGATCGTGATTTTTTCATAGCCGTTTTCTTTGGGTAGGTCTTCGGTCATCGTTGTTGGGCCGGTTTCGATCTTGCCGTTGGCGCCTGCGACTTGCGTCCGCAGCGTGGCGTTTGTGATCGTCACTGGTTCCACTTCGAGGGCCTTGCCCAGGATGCTCGTCTTGCCCGTGATGATGGCTTCTTCGATTGTCCCGTTGTTCACGAGCCGCCGTGTTAGCGCGTTGGGCGAGAACTTCGCTTCGAGCTGCGGCGTTTTGCCCTGGACGTACGCCACGGGCCAGTTCTTACTGATTTTCGGTTGGCGCGTTTTCGTCTTCCACTGTACGGTGTCTTCGCCTGGTACGGGCCATGTGCTGAGTTGCTTTTCGGGTTCTTCCGCACCGTTTTTGTCCACTGGATGGTCGACGATGACGGGCAGGCTGGGATTTAGGAAGTGGACCTGTTCGAGCGGCGGCCGCGCCGCGACTTGGACGATCATTTGCACGATTCCGCAGATGCTCGTGCCGGGCGAGTTTTCGGCGTTGCCGGAGTAGCTTGCCTGCCAGTAGTAGGTCCCGGCCGGAAGTTTCTCTTCGCTGGAGGCCGGGACCGAGCCGGAGCTGACGGTGACTTTGCCTGCTTCTGTGGCGAGGGTTTCGCATTTGCTGTCCGAGTAGACCTTGTATGTGACAGTCCCGGTGGCGCTGGAGGAGTGCGCGCTCGTGAGCGT
>DATBYJ010000252.1:0-11098 GCA_036513795.1 Solirubrobacteraceae bacterium
CGGCGCCACCGCGGGCGGCTTCGCGGGATTCGCAGGTGCAGCCGGTAGCAGCGGGCGGCCGACCGCTGGGACCGTTGCCTACCTTGACGGCAAGACGCTGTATGTCACGGGCAGCGAAGGTAACACCATCAAGGTCACAACCTCCGCTGCCACAAGCGTGAAAAAGACCGTCACTGCGAGCGTCGGCTCCATCCATCCAGGTGAAACCGTCACCATCACCGGCACGAGTGGCACCGGCGGGTCGATCGCGGCCGAATCGATCAGCGTGGGCTCGGGCGCAGGCGCAGCTCTCGCGGCGCTATTTGGCGGGTCCAAATCCAGCACGCACGCAGGCGCCGGTGGCTCGGGGAGTGGTGAACCAGCGCTCTTTGGCAGCGGTGGCTGACGAGGATTAGGTGTGACTTAGCCAGAAAGCGCACAATCAAGACCTACCGTACGCGCAGGCACCGCTAACGTTGCCGTGCGTTCGGGAGCACGAACATCGACAAGGAGCTCAATGCCTCAAATCATCAGCAAACGCCGACGTACACCCACGGCCACGGCCACTCTCTTGGCCATACTCGCCAGCCTCACGTTGGCGGCGTGCGGGAGCTCGTCAACCAACTCATCCTCCACGAGCGCCAACGCGAACGCCTCTACAACACCATCGAGCACCACCAAAGTGCGACGCCCGCCGGGCCGAGGGTTCGCGGCGTTGCGTGAATGCCTGCAGAAGAACGGCATCACCTTGCCCAAGTTCACCCCCGGCAAGCCCCAATCGCCGGGGACGCGCCGTTCGTCCCTGCCCAAAGGGGTGACCAAAGCTCAATATGAAGCAGCTATCAAGAAGTGCGGTGGGCCGGCGTTCTTTGCCGGTGGCAGAAATCGCTTCAACAGCCCTGCGTTCAAACAGGCGCTGACGAAGTTCGCTGCATGCATGCATGAAAATGGCGTAGCAGTACCCAACGCCAATACCTCCGGCAACGGCCCCATCTTCAATAGCAAGGGACTAAACACGAGCAGCGCGAAGTTCAAAGCCGCCGAGGCTAAGTGCCGGCCTGATCTAAGCGGTGCTCTTCGAGGCGCGCCTGGCGTCCGAGGCGCACCCGGTACAGCCCCCACAACCGGCTAGTGGGACTTTGGGTCAGGTACTGCTTGGGAGCTCGGCTTGGTGGCGACCGTAGGCATCGGCAGCGTGCCCACGCGCGTCATCAGCTGGTTCCACTGTGTGGCACTGAGGATGCTCGTGGTGACCAGAGGCGAGGGAGCCGTTCGCCCTGTACGGGCAGAGTGAGCCGCCCTCGCGGCAGCTGCGGGGCTGAGCGTCGCGGTGGCGGTAGCCGGGCGGAACACGAGGTGAATGTGGTTTGCATCGGCGGCGGAGGCGTGCGTGCGCGGCGAGCCTGGATAGCGCATCAGGCTCACGATCTCGTGCGGCACGAATTCGCTAGGTAGCGTCAGCAGCGTGCGGATCGTGAGGTCGGTGATGGTTTCCGGTCCCTGGTGGCCGGAGATCGCGGTGCCGTTGATCGCCGATATGTCGACCTCCTCGGCGCTGTAACCAGCGGCTGGCGAACCAGGGAACTGCGGTGAAGTGCAGCGCAGGGCGCTGACGGTCGGCTCGAGCCCACTGCGTGACAGGAACGCGAGCACCGCCAGGACACGGCTGTCGACCTTGCCGGAGGCGACTTCGTGGCGACCGCAGGCATCGAGTGTGATCCCCGGGTCGGAGAGCACCGCACGCTCGAGCTGGGGCTTGGACAGGAGGAAGGCATCGCTAGCGGTCGCTCCAAGCAGTGCATTTGTGGCCTTGGCGCCCTGCGGGTGAAGCGCCGTCTGCAGCTGAGCCCAGTTAGCCAGAATCGGCGCGGGATTGATCGTTTCGGTGTCTCCTGACGGACGAATAGCGAAACGCAGATGCCCATCTTTGGCTCCGGGGGGAACACGCACATGACCGAGCACGGTGCCCGAGGCAACTACCGATCCTGCCCTTAGCGGGAGCGGCTGCCCGGCGCGGCTGTGCCGGGCTCTCCTCGCAGCACTGGCGACGGCTGCTGCGCGCGCGTCGGGATTGCCTGGGTGGGCAAACAGGCGGACCTTTTCCATGCCGGGCGGTGTGGCTTCCTGCTCGCTGCTCGGTACCGACACTTCGCTGTGAGCCTGCGCTAGGACCGGCTTCTTAACGTGCAGCGTGAAAGGCGACTGGGTTCCGGCACTGGCGGCCTGTGAAGGCGCGGGGCCATGCGTACTGGCAGCTTGCACCACCTGCGACTTGATACGCGCGCGAGACTCCTTCGGCAGGATGTAGGTCGGTGCGACGCTGCCGAGACCGGCGTAAGTGAACACATCGCCATATACGTCACGCAGCACGACGTACTTACCAAGCTTGTGCGAGTGGCCGATCTTGAGGACACGTCCATCTTGTACGGCAAGCACCGACGCATTAGGGGCGCTCAGCAGTTCGATCAGCTGCAGTTGCTCGGGTTTGACGTGGGTCGCAGCGGCAGCCGCCGCCGTGGGCGAGAGCGCCGCGGCGGAGCCCGGAGTACTCGGGGAAGTGGCTGCTGGCGCCACGGACGTTCCAGCCGCGGCTGCCGTGGAGGGCTGGCTGGGCAGTTGTGTGGCGTTAGCGGTTGCGCTCGAGGCCGATTGCGCCGGCAACGGGTTCCAGGCCACACGTTTGCCGGTGACGGGCAAACGACCGTCGATCAGGCCGGTGAGGGTGGCAATCACGCCCTTGGGGTAGGTCGAGATGAGCTTGGCCCGCAGCAGCACCGATTCGACGTATTCTTCAGAGTGGTTGTAGGCCAGGATCGCGGCCCGGAGATCGGTTGCTGCGCCGGCGGCACGCAGGTAGCGCGCGGCCGCGAAGATCGCATCGACCGGGTTGTACGGATCGGCGTAGCCGGCATTCAGCGCATCCACGCCATATTGCAGCCAGGTGCTGGGCATGAACTGCATCCAGCCGACAGCTCCAGCGGTGGAGACGGAGAGGTCGGTGCCGTAGTCGGTCTCGATTTCGTTGATCGCCGCGAGGATCTGCCACGGAACCCCGTACTGAACGGCGGCTGCCTTATAAATAGGTAGCAAGAACAGCGGGATGCGATAGAAACCAAGCGACTGGTCGGAGGCTTCCGCGGAAGCGAGCATCGCCACGAGTTGACCCGCCTCGGCTGCTACCAGTTGCGGCGAGAGCGCGACGTTGTTGGGACCGGATGCCTTCTTGTTGGCCTTGGCGCGCTTGGCGGGTTTTTCGCTCTGGCCTGTCTGTTCGCTGGTCGTTGTCTGAGCCGGATTGGCCGGCGTGCTGGGGCTGACTTTCTGTTTGCGCTGCAGCACTACTGCGGGGGCATCAGCAGCGGACGGCGTCGCGGTGTCAGGCTGCGCGGCAGTCGTCGTAGGAGCAGCGGCGGTCGTAGGAATGTTTGTGGTTGGAGTGCTCGTGGTTGGCGCGGTCGAGGTTTCCGTCGGCGTGGTCGTCGGGGAGGGCGTCGTTGCGGTGCTCGTCGACGTAGTTCCCGTTTCGGTTTCCTGGGTGACGCCTCCGGCTTCGGTAGCCGGCGATGAGCCTTCTGGGGATACAGGCGTACCGCTTCCGGTGGCTGCGATCGCCCCGCCGGCAAGTGGTCCCGCGAGACCCGCGGCGGTCAGCCCCCCACCAGCGAGGGCAGAAAGGACGGCGCGCACAGCCCGTCGGCGGGCACGGTTCAAGGGCTGCATCGGCTGTATTCGATCATCTCAAGGGCATCCCATGTTTGTGGTTGGCGCAGCTCGCCCACAGTCGCGGGTACGCCCACCGGGATTCTTATCGGCAGCCAACCATGAATCCGTAAAGGATTCGTAATCGCGCCAGCAAATCTTCAAAAGCTCTATATCCATGGTATGCGTCGAGCGCACGCTGCGGCAACGTAACGAAAGCGAAGGCGGAAGCGTCGCACGTGGAACGCCTATCCGGTGCGTGTTCTGGACGCCTGACTGCACTCCTGCCCGCAGTTTGCCCCCAATCGCGGCGTCAAATCGATATTCTGAGCATGTGGAAACTATCTTCTCGGTCCTGCAGGTGTTCTTCGCGGTTGTCCTCATCTTCCTGGTGTTGATGCATTCAGGCAAGGATTCTGGGCTTTCAGGCGCATTTGGCGTGGGCAGCGGCACTGGCCCGTTGGGCGGCGGCTCGCTTGTAGAGCGCAACCTCAACCGTTGGACGATCTTCTTCGCTGTGGTCTTCTTTCTGAACGCATTCCTGCTGCTGAAGGCTCCCTGGGCTTGAGCTAATTGCCGGCCTCGATGTCGTTGAGTATCGCGATGGCCTCGGCACGCAGATCGGCATCGATCAGCTCGTAGTCCTCGCGCGAGAGCTTGCCCGTGCGAAAATCCAGCTCGGCATCGCGAATCTCGCGGTACTTGGCCTCCCGCGCCGCCTCCAGATCCGCGATCCGGCTTACAGCCATCGCGCGCCGCGGTTGATGGGATGCCGAAGCGAGATCCACCCCATCCTTTGCCTGCTCTGAGTGGCGCTCGCGACGTAGCGGCGCAACGACCACCAGGATCACGAGGGCAATCAGCGCGAGCGTCAGCAGCACAACGAGGAAGGCCATGGCGTTACGCTCGCCGACGCGCGGTCAGGCGCGCGCCAGGCCTCGCAGCGCCCGAGCGCGCGAGCGCACCGCAACGCGACGACGCACCAGATACGCAGCCCACCCACCGGCTGGCCACATGGCGATCAGACCGCCGCCGCCCGCGATCAGCCCGCCTATCCAGATCCAGAACACCAGCGGCGAGACCAAGAAGTTGAACTGCGTCGGCGGCGGATGCTGGAGGTATGCCCGCGCCAGGTAAGCGATCGCGACGAGTGCCTCGCTTGGAGGCAGCGTGTTGTTGCCGGCAGTGATTATCCGCTTCAAGCTGGGAGTTTCGATGTCGGGTTCGATCGCCGTCCAGACGTTGCGTGTGAGGCTTGCGTCCATCGCCACATGACTTACGGGCTGGCCGCCGATCAGGCTGCCGACCGAGCCCTGGCTTGCTTCCTCGGAGGCATAGAAACCCTCGCTGGGGTTCAGCGTGGCAACGTGGTGGCCGTTCTTCGTGACGTCGAGCAGCCCCCCGAAGCTCACCGTAGAACCGGTGTGGGCCTCGTCGTACCTGGGCGTGATCGTGACCGTCGGGCGGACGTAGCGGATCTCATAGGCGCCAACGCGGGTGGACTGCCCGGGGCGCAGGCTCAACTGCGAGGCGTGCTGGAAGGACGACGAGGCAGCTACCCCGACGAATAGCACGGCGATGCCGATGTGCACGATGTAGCCACCGTAGCGGCGACGATTGCGCCTGACGAGGCTCAGCAGCGCTAGCGGCAGTGGTTCGCTGGCCATCGCGCGCCGTGCGCGCGTGCCACGGAAGAACTCTTGCCCGACGCTGCCGAAGACGAACGCCGCGAAGCAGAACATCACGAGCGCCAACGGCTTCTGCGTAACGCCTGCGATCTCCAGTCCGGCGAGCGCCAACAGTCCGCATGCGAGCGGCGCCAGGAAGTTGCGACGCGCGTTGGCAAAGGTCGCGCGGCGCCAAGCGATCACCGGGCCAATCCCGCTCAGCAGGACCAAGATCAGCGCCAACGGCACCGTGTAGCGGTCGAACCAAGGCGGCCCCACCGAGGCTTCCTGACCCGTCAGCGCCTCGGAGATCAGCGGGAAGTAGGTACCCCACAGGATCACAAAGCACAGACCCACCAGTACGAGGTTGTTGGCAAGGAAAATCGACTCGCGCGAGAGCAGCGAGTCCAGGCGATGCTCCGAGCGCAGCATCTCGCGCCGCGAGACCACGAGATAGATCGAGCCGGTGATCATCAGCGCGATCAGGCAAACAAACGGGACGCCGAGCGTATGGCCGCCGAAGGCATGAATCGAATCGAGGATGCCGCTGCGCACGAGGAACGTGCCCATGATCGCGAGCGTCCCGGTGGCAAGCACGAGCGAGACGTTCCAGACCTTCAACATGCCTCGCTTCTCCTGGATCATCAACGAGTGCAGAAATGCCGTGCCCGTAAGCCATGGCATCAGCGAGGCGTTCTCGACCGCGTCCCAGCCCCAGTAACCACCCCAGCCAAGCTCCGAGTAAGACCAGAGCGCACCTAGCAGGATGCCGATCCCCAAGAACAGCCAGGCGGCGAACGCGAAGCGTCGGATTGCTTTGATCCAGTCGGCGTCCACCCTGCGGGCGAGTAGCGCCCCCATCCCGAACGCGAACGGGATCGTGCACAGCGTGTAGCCGGAGTACAGCATCGGCGGGTGGATCATCATCGTGGGGAAGCGCAGCAGCGGATCCAGCCCCACACCTTCCGGCGGGGCGGGATGGGTGGTCGCGAACGGGTTCGCGTAGAAGACCATCAAGGCCACAAAGAACCCGCCAAAGCCCAGCAGGATCGCTGTCGCATAGGCGGCTACGTCGCGCAGGCGCCGGCGCGTGAGGAAGAGCGCGAGGCTCGACCACAGCGACATCAGCCACGCCCACAGCAACAGCGAGCCTTCCTGCGATGACCACACGGCGGCGGCACGATATAGCTCGGGCGTCGTGCGGCTCGAGGTATCGGCGACGGTGTTGAAGGCAAAGTCGTTGCCGAGGAAGGCGATCTCCAGCACGAGCATCGCGACGCTCAGCACACCAGCCAGCGCGTAAACAGAGCGACGTCCGGACTCTGAGTACTCCGGGCGACCGCTGCGCACGCCATACAACGATGCGCCGATGCCGTAGACGCATACGACGAGCGCCAGCACGAGACACGCGAACCCGAGACCAGCCATCAGCGACTACGGCTCATGCCGGTGGTTTCCACCGCTTGCTGAGACACTCAGGCGTTCTGGTTCTCGCTCGGAGGAGCGGTCTTGTACTTGGAGGGGCACTTTGTGATCAGCGAGTTGTTTTCGCCGATGTAGCGGTCGCCCTGCTTCTCGACGTTCACGATCACCTCGCGACCTTCCCGGAACGGGTCCGGCACGACGCCCGTGTAGCTCAGCGGCACGGAAGTGCCTCCCACGCGGTCCGCCACGGCGAAGTCCAGCACGTTGCCTTCGCGGTGCACCGAGCCTTTGACCACGGTGCCGGTCAGCTCATAGCTGCGACCAGGCTGGGCCTCATGGACCAGTTGCGTGGGTGTCAGCGCCGGGCTGGCGGCGCTAAAGCTCGTATAGATCAGGGCGCTGGCCAGCAGTACGGCGGCACTCAACGCCACCACCAAACGCACCGTTCGCTTGCGCGCGGGGTTCATCGCAGGCAAGTATCGCAAACCTAGTTTGCTGCCGCGCTGGTGTCAAACCACGGCCACAGCCTGCGCGCGCTGCAGCTGCGCGAGGAAATTGCCGATACACAGCGAAACCTTCCGGCGTGAACAAGGTTGTAGTTATCAGCTAACCATGCGAGCCAGCCTCCTACACCCGTTACGCCAGCCACGCCGTGTGCGTGCGCGCCGAGAAGGCCAGGGACACGCGGTCCCCTTGGTTGCGGCCGTACATCAACCTGAGCGTGAGCAGGTAATCGGGTGCGGCGATCCGGCAGTCCAACGCGTGCGCGACGCCGGTGGTCCGATCGACCGTGCCTCCTACACCTGCGGCTGCGGCTATCTCTTCAGCGCGAGCGTCTCGACAAGCGTGATCTGCCCGCATTGCGGCGCTGACCAGGCCTGGTAGCAAGCACCACGCGGCGGGGAGCCTCCGCCCAGTGCGAAGCCTTTGTTCAGGCTCGACAAGGCCGCCGGCAATAGCTCACCGGCGGCCGCGCTCGTACTGCGATTACTTGATGTGCATGCCGGAGATCGCACGCGCGATCACCAGCTGCTGAATCTCGGCCGTGCCCTCGAAGATGTCGTAGATCTTCGCGTCGCGGTGCCAGCGCTCCACGGGGAACTCGCGCGTGTAGCCATTGCCACCGAGGATCTGGATCGCGCGCTCGGTCACCCAAACGGCGACCTCGCCGGCCTTAAGCTTGCTCATCGAGCCCTCTGCGTTCTCGAATTTCACGCTGTTGCGACCCATCCACGAGGCGCGCCACACAAGCAGGCGCGCGGCGTCGATCTCCAGCTTCATACGCGCCAGGGTGAACGCGATGGCCTGATTCTCGATGATCTTTCGCCCAAACTGCTCGCGCTCCTTGGCGTACTCGAGCGAGTACTCGTACGCGGCGCGGGCGATGCCGAGTGCCTGCGCGCCAACAGTCGGCCGGGATGACTCGAATGTCTGCATCGCCGCTTGGGAGTTGCTCTTTTTGCCCTCGCGCACACGTGCCAGCCGTTCGTCAAGCTTCTCCTTGCCGCCGAGCACATACGCTCCCGGAACACGACAGTCATCGAGGAAGACATCCGCAGTGTGTGAGGCACGTAGGCCGTGCTTGGAGACCTTGGTGCCTTGGGAGATGCCCTTCGCTTCGCTCATCGGCACCACAAAAGCCGCGTGACCTTTGGAGCCAAGCTCGGGGTCGATGGTGGCGATGACGACATGAATATCCGCTATGCCGCCGTTAGTTGCCCATGCCTTCTGGCCGTTGATGACCCATTCGTCAGTCGCCTCGTCGTACTTGGCGCGGGTGCGTACGCCTGACACATCCGAGCCCGCGTTCGGCTCCGATGCGCAGAAGGCGGCTACCTTGATGTCCTCGACGGTGCCGAAGCAACGCGGGATCCATTCACCGATCTGCTCACCGGAACCCTGGCCAAAGATCGCCGCGACCGCCAGCGCGGTGCCCATGATCGACATCCCGATTCCGGCGTCGCCCCAGAACAGCTCCTCATTGACGATCGGCAGCATCAGCCCGGTCGGGTCGGCGAAGAATTGTGCGAGACCTTCAAAGCCGTACAGCCCGATCTTCGCAGCCTCCTGAATGATCGGCCAGGGAGTCTTCTCCTTCTCGTCCCACTCGTGGGCCGCCGGACGCATGACGTCGGCGGCGAAACCGTGCACCCAGTCGCGGATGTCCTTCTGATCCTGCGTCAACGCGAGCGAGAACGTCACATCCTGGTTGGCTGCGCCGGTGATCGCCGCGACGGCCGCGTCGGCGGCATCGGCGGTGGGCGAGACGGCTGTGGGCGAGGCTGACATCGGGGGCGAGACCTCCATTTGGGGTGACTAATGGCGCCGGGGAACGAGCGCTGGTACTGCGCAACCCGCGATAACGGTTGCGCAGCGACTGTTGACAGGGTACCCCAGACGGGGCCACGTATGCGAGTCGCCAGCAAGCCACCGATACCCGCAAAGCCCGCTTCCAGTGCGGCTTTTCATGTAATTAACGTTGTCCGAGGTGAACGACGTTTGTATGAATCAGGCGCTTCTGCAACTTCAGCGCGTCTGCCAAGCTTCCTCGGCGCGGGTGAGCGCGAGGACATCCTTGGGGAGCTTGCCGTGGGCCACGTCGGCGACGGTCACGTTCTCGAGCACGTTGCGCAGGTTCGCGCGCAACGCGACCCACACCTGTTGCAGACTCTCGGCCGACCCGGCGTACTCGACCTCCTCGGGTCGTTGTCCGCGAACGCCGACCAGCGGACCCTCCACCGCGCGGATGATGTCCGCGAGATTGACCTCGGCGGCTGGGCGCGCCAACCAGTAGCCGCCCTCGGGCCCACGTTGACTGCGAACGATGCCCGAGGAGCGCAGTTGCGTGAGGATGTTCTCCAGGAACGACACGGGGATGCTCTGGGCGCGCGCTACTTCGTCCACCTTGCGGGGAGCGTCCTGGGCGCTGTCGGCGAGCTCAATGACCGCCCGCACCGCATAGTCAGCCTTGGCAGTGACGTGCATGCCTGGATTCTCACGCATTCGCCGGCCGGCCGCAGCGAGCCTGTCTCCAGCCTGGGTAAAATCAGCTCCCAATGGGCGCCGCCGAGCAGACATACACAGTTGAGGGCATGTCCTGCGAGCACTGCGTTGCCGCCATCACAGCCGAGGTTGGCGAGCTGGCTGGAGTGAGCGCCGTTGAGGTGGATCTCGCCAGTGGCACGGTCTTGGTGCGCGGCAGCAAGATCGACAGCAACGCCGTCAAGGCCGCTGTCGAAGAGGCCGGATATAGCCTCGCCGCGTGACGCGGCGGTAAGAACCTAAGCCACGGAATTAGTTGATCTGCACCGCGAAGGAGCCGCCCAGCGGCCGCCCAGCGCCGTCCACGCCGGTCACGTGGAAGTCCCAGACGCCGCGCGTGAGCCTGACTTCGGCGATGTCGTGCCCGGTACCGGCGTCGAAGAAGCCGACGCGCGCGCGCTTGCCAGTGGCTGAAACAGCGGCCATTGAGATCGAGCGATAGCCTACGCGCGCGCTCGTCGTGCCCTCCAGATACAGATGCAGGTTCACGTTGCCCGGCCGCAGCGGTTCGGCATAGACCTCGAGCGTCTCGCCTGCAGGCTCACTCAGGGTGATCGAGGCCGCGCGGGGTACGGCGAAGGAGTTAGGGACGACGAGTACCAGTCCGCCGAGCAGGAGCGCCGGGATTGCGCTAGCGGTGGCAATGCTGGCGAGCCGACGGCGGCTGCTATGCACGGGCGTCTGATGGCCCGGACGGCCGAAGCGACGCAAGCGCAGGCTGTTGGCGACGACGGTGATACTCGATAGGCCCATCGCAACCGCGGCAAGCGCGGGATTGAGTAGTCCGGTCATCGCCAGCGGCAGCGCGATCAGGTTGTAGCCGAACGCCCAGCCGAGGTTCTGGAGCACGATCGTGTAGGTCTCCCGTGCCAAGCGTAGGGCCCGTGCCACGCCACGCAGATCGCCGGAGAGCACGCTGATGTCGGCGGCCTCGATTGCGGCGCCCACGCCAGTACCCATCGCGATCCCGAGGTCCGCCTTGGCGAGCGCGGCGGCATCGTTGACGCCATCGCCGACCATCCCCACACGGTGCCCTGCATCCTGCAAGCGCGCGATCTCATCGAGCTTGCCGCTCGGGCTTACGCCGGCGAGCACGTGCTCGATGCCAACCTCGCCAGCAACCGCGTGGGCCGCGCGTGGGTTATCGCCGGTAAGTAGCTCTACGTCGATGCCCATGCTGCGTAGCCCAGCGACCGCGGCCCGCGCCTCCGGCTTGATCGTGTCGGCCAACGCGATCGCGCCTAGAAGCTGGCGCTCGCCGCCGCCAGCCAAGCCGTCGCGCTCAA
>DATBYJ010000253.1:0-17173 GCA_036513795.1 Solirubrobacteraceae bacterium
GGGTACCCAACCCCCGCATCATCAGACTGGCAACGCCGACACCGAGCCCGGCGCCCCGCTCTCCCGACCACCCATCCGAACGCCCGCCCAGCGGACGCGAACAGACACGCCCACTTGACAAACGACACGACATATCAGTCAACCGCAACCCAGGCCACGCGCTATACGTGACCGTTATGGCCTTGGCTCTCGTTGAGTTTCAGGAGGACGCCCTCGGCAGCTTTTATAAATGTCTGGGCTTCGCTGCTCATGGGCTGGGGAAGGCGCGCACTGACCGTCGCATCCTCGATAACGAACTCGGGATCCTCCTCCTCGCTCACGCGTTTGAGCAACTCGGGATCTCCCCGAACAAACTCGTAGTCCTTTGGAGGCATGTGCTTATCATCCTCCAGTCGTGAAGGTGCTGTCAAGATTTCATCCGATTTGTAGACGCTTATATGAGTACACCACGCGTGTCGGACAGACTATCTATCCGGCTACCTTGCTCTTGCTGCGTCGCAGGCTACGATAACGTGCCTGACGACCACTCGCACCGCGCCACGTGCTCACGAGAATCCAGGTAGCCATCGTGAGTAGGCCGATGATCGTGGCGAGAACTGTCTCGCCCGAAAAGCTCGTACTCCCCGTGATCAGCACGCTTGCCGCTATTAGGCCAAAGATGGCGGGGGCAGTCGCAACGATGCGAAGAGGCCACAATAGGTAGGTCGTCGCTGGATGCTCGTTAGAACGTGCTATCCAAAGCGACAAGATTGTCGGTATCACTAGCAAGACGGTGGCAGTGCTGGCTGCTCCGTGTCTGTTGATGTGATGTATCTGAATCCGAATGTAGATTACCGCGAGAAGAGTCAAAGCCGCAGTAAGAGCTGCGCCACGGACAACAGTTGAGCTACGTGGTCCTACACGCAAAACAACAGCTAGTCGGTCACTGGCGTGAACGTCATTGCAATGGATGTGTGAGCGCTGATAGCTGCCGGACTTTTCGACTGGTTCCTCAATATTAGTACGGCGTGCGTCCTTCTGTGCGTATGTAAATGTAACTCTCGAGCTTATCCGCAAGCCCTCTGGGGCTTCGGCCTCCATATGGAATGACTCCGCATCGCCAGCCGAGGAGGCAAGGACAAGAACTCGTCGGCTCAAGTTCCCTTTAAATAGCTCCCTAATGGTTCGTCGCCTATGCACTTGGTCGTTCCCTGTTTCGCTGATCATCTCGTCATAAGCAAAGTGGACAACCCGTCTGTCGCCACCGGCGATTGTCAGCAACACCGCTGCAATGTAGTTCTCGTCAAAGGCTTCGGCTAGCGGTAGGAAAATGGGATGGCGCTTAAGAAGTAGGCGAGACTCCGGTTCCGGCTCATCAGGCGAGAAGAGGCATTCGAACGCCGCACTAGATGGTCTTTGGCCGCCCTGGTCATCGTCTGCCCGTCGATCCCATGTCAGCTGTCGGATAGCCGCGGCGATACTGCTATGAATGTTGTCCGATTCGAGCGCGAGTTCGGCCGTTGCGAGCAACGCAAGCTCGGCTAGCGGCCCGACTTGCGTTCCAGATAGGAGAGGTATGGCGTTGCTGCCCTCGTCGCTCAGATTGAAGTGCGCGAGTGTGGCCTTGCGGAGAAGCGCTATTGGTACGGCGATTTTCGATGGCTCGGACTTGCTCACCTTGAGGTATGCCGCAGTCCAGCGGGGCAGCGTGAAGTCAATGCTGTTGCTTCGGCGAATTACATCCTGATCCGCGAACGTGACTAGCTCGACGCGCCTATGCACCCATTCCTGGCGTCTCACAAAGAGCAGCGCGGTTGTCAGGCCGATTCGTCGGCGCGCGTCCTCGTCGAGTTCGAGTGTCGAATCAAAAAGTGGCAGGTACGGCGCTTGCATGAGGCGCAAGGCTATACGAAGCCGCCCAGATCATGGCAGCCGGCGTCGCCCATGTAGCGGAACGGACGGGAGAAACAGAATCACGAAATGGCTCCCAGCTACGATCCTTGGACGTCGCATAAGTGCCACTGTTGGTAGCAAGCGCCGCGCCCCATCCAAGCAGCGCGGCACTTGTGATCCCTCTGGCAGCCCTGGCGTCAGCCTGTGCCGACTTCTAGCTGTGATGCACGGCGAGCCGTGCGGGTTGGAAAGACAAACTCCCCCAACCGATGCGCCAGACCGGTCTGGACGAGCCGACGAACGGCATCCTCGGCGCTGGTGGCGTCGCCCAGCTCACGGGCGATCTCATCCACACTCCAAGGCCAGACTTCGCCAAGCAACATACAGTCGAGTACTGCGCTCTCGATGTGCTCCTCAGAGCGGCCATCCGTGGGAGACGCCTCTCGTTTACGCTGATCCTGCATGGGAGCTATACCTCCTGTGTCAGCCCCCGGGGCAGTTCGTAGCTGTCGCCGGGGGCACTTGATTTGCTCTAGTGCAGATCAGCCTACTAGCTAATCGGCGTAATGTCGAGGTGCTACGTCGAGCCTGCTTCCGTCTCGGCTCTGGCGGCCAGCTCCGACAGGCTGACGCCCAGGCCATCGGCGAGGCGGGCGACGTTGTTCCAGCTCGGATTGCGCCGTCCCCGCTCCACCTGACTGATCCAGCTCTGCATGAAGCCGGTAGCTTCGGCAAGCTGCATCTGACTCATGTCGTTCTCGGTGCGTATGGCTTGAATGGCTCGCCCCAAGGCGGCGGCGTCTGGCGCGGACATGGCTAGCCTGCGGATTCGTCCTCGAGCGGCGTAAGTCCTTGCTGGCTAAGTAGTGCCAGCGGATCGAGGGAGAGCCTGTCTGCGATGCGCTCCAAGCTCTTGAGTGTCAGGTTGCGCTCGCCACGCTCTATGCCGCCCATGTAGGTGCGATGGACGCCCAGCTCGTCGGCGAATGCCTCCTGACTGATGCCTTTGGCTTCTCGGTAGGCCCGCAGATTGCGGCCAACTGTACGTTGTAGATCGCCTTCCACATCGGGGAACGCTCCCGAGATGCTACTTGACAGTCTACAGACTTATGAGTAGCTTAGCCTGCTGACAATAGGCAGCGCCATGATGACGCTGCCTTCCCTACGCATGATCTGGGAGGCCAAAAGGCATGGCGATGACGCACCTAGCAGCAGACAGTGGATGGCGGGCAAGCTCTGGTCGGGGCAGGCTTCCCGTGTTGCTGGCGGTGCTTGCGGGTATATACCTGCTCGTCCACAGTGCGATCTACGCGGCACCAGCGGCGGCGGCCACCAGCTACACCTGGAGCGGTGGCGGCGAAGCAGCCTTTACGGCCGACAACTGGTCGGACGGGGCCAACTGGCTCGGTGGGGTGGCTCCTACGTCGTCCTCGAGTATCGGGACGCTGGCCTTCCCGGAACTGACAAGCGGCGGCTGTACCGTGAGCCCACCAACCGACGTGTGCTACCTAGGCGACAACGACCTGAGCAATCTGACCGTCAACAGCATCGCCATAGAGGACGATGTGCCGTATGGCATCTACGGCGATGCAATAACACTCAATAGTGGAGGGATCACCGCAACGGCAGCTGCGGGAGCAGCGGGCGGGGGACTCAATCTGCCAATTACACTGGGGGCATCACAGACGTGGGCGATCGAAGGTGGCTGGCTGTCCGTCGGTGCGGTCACCGGCACTACCGATGCGCTCAATATCGATCTGAGCAGTGCTGGCACGCTGTCCTTCTTGGACGGCGAAAATGAGGTTGGCGCGCTAGCCATTGTCGGTAGCAACCCGAGCAACATCGGCCCGAGGGCGGAATACAACGGTCGTGTCATTGTCGGCGTAGCGGCATCGACAGCCGGCCTGAATAGTGCCGACGCTCAGCCGGTCAGCTTGAGCGACGCCGGACTGCTCGCTACCTACGGAAGCGTTGTGGGGCCGCTTACCTCAACGGGCGGCTCTGTCGCGGTCAGTGAAGGAGCGACTTTGACGGTCAACGGTCGGCTGACGCTGAACGCTACAAGCGTTCTTGAGGTGATACTCAATCAGTCCAGCACGACACCAGGCGCTGAATTCGCTCAGCTCAAAGCCAGTGGCACGATCGATCTCGCCAATGCGAGTCTGTCGCTCTCTGGGGGTGGCAATGGCATCTGCTCAGTGCTGAAACCCGGCGATATGTACACACTGGTCACCACTGCCGGGAGCCTCGAAGGCAGCTTTGCAGGCATCCCTAACGGGAGCGCTATCCCGCTGAGCTGCACGCCCGGCGAACCGGCTACGGTCAAGATCGACTATACGGCCCACGCCGTGACGGCAACAGTCATCAGCGCTGGTTCGTCCACTAGCCCGCCGAGTGGTGGTGAAACAGGCGGGGGCAATCAGGGCAACAGTGGACAAACACCAGTGATCTCATGCTGTGACTACGCCATCCAGCTCAAACCGAACAGCAACCGTGCCCACGCCAGCATCAGCAGCGCGCAGATCAAGCAACTGCTGGCAAGTCAGCTCACACCATCAGGCAAGGCTGCCACGATCGGCTCCCTGCTCAAGAACAGCGGCTTGGTGATGCCGTTCAGGGCGCTGGAGGCAGGGACACTGAGCGTGAAGTGGTCTTATGTGCCAAAGGGAGCCAAGGCAGCCAAGGCGAAGCCGGTGCTGGTGGTGTCAGGTCGGATGACATTCACGGGAGCAGGAACGGGCAGGCTCAGGCTCAAGCTCACGGCTGCCGGCAAGCACCTGTTTGAGCACGCCAAGCGGCTCAAGCTAACGGCCCAGGGAACGTTCACGCCTGTGGGTCAGGTAGCGCCAATCACGGCAGCGGCCGGGTTGCTGCTGAAACGATGAGGCGAGCCGTGGGCGATAGCACAAAAGTGGTGTGTGAGGTGATGACAGGTGGGGCGAGCTGCGTCGGATAGTCCTACCTTGTGAGTCTGTCGCGGAGATGACGTGGTAGTCGCAGTAACCGCTGCTCGGGTTCGGCGGCGGCCCCTTCTTGAGTATCGGCCACAGTAGCCACGCGGGGGATAAGAATGGCCCCGATCCCATGCAGCGCCTGGCGGGCCAGATCGACGCTTTCTTGCCCCTCAAACTCAAAGACGGCACGACGCCATGCCCACCAAGCGTCAAGGATCTCTCGTCCTACGATCCGTCGCTGACGCCCAGCCTCGTAAATGATGGGTTCCCCGGCGTCAACTTTGATCCAGTGGGCGAAGTCACGAGGAAAGATTGGATTGACACGATGCAGCCGACTGCCCTTGTCCTCTAACCAATGGCGTTCGCCTTCCGTAAATGGTACGGCAGCGCGCAGAATGGCGATGTTGCTCTGCAACCTGTTAAGGTGACCGCATGGGGGGCCTGCTCCGACCTCGGATCGAGCTAGATCGAGAGAACTCAAACATGCCACCATTCTCGCAAAAGTGGTGTAGTCGCTCTCAAGCCAACGGCGCTGAGTGCCGCCGCGCCATACCGGATCATCCGCTAGATGATCGACGGATCGCAGGGCTGCCTGTCCGGCCTCAGTAGCATAGTGTCCATATGGACTCCCTTGCATCGTCTGGGCGGGGACTTCACCTGTAGCCACATCGAAAACCTCGTTTACTATTATTCAGTAAACCACAAAAGCTGTGAAAAAGCAAGGACTAGTTACAACATACGGACTCGGAAATGGATAAAGCGTACGTACTGTGAGAGGCATTCATTGCAAGCTGCGGACGGTGCACCTACATCACTCAGCCAGATGTGCTTTGTCGAACTAGTTTTGCTGTTTTCCAGTGTTTCGTGCTGCATAATGCCGTCGGGCAGCATACGGTGGAATGAGGAGTTGAGAGACGAAAGCACTGTCGAGCCGGGTATGTATGACGGCAGGTAGGTAATACCTTCTCCCTGTGGCAGCATCTGAACGTAGAGAGACATGCCAGTGCCGCGATCGAGTTGTTTGCTGTTCGGCCAATCATAGGCTGCGTCTTTCACGTTGAACACTTGCTTGGTGGAAAAGAGTTCTCCTGCAGTTACAGTTTCATAGGTGTAAAACCAGCCAACTGACACGCCAAGGAGGGGGATCGGGGTTGGTTCTTCATTGTAGAGTCGTATCCAGACTTCCAAGACGTCGCCTCGATGGGCTACCAGCGGGTGAGTGGTCTTCGGATAGGTGCAGGGTTGCTTAGTGGACAGATCGCATACCCAGAGCAAGACTTGTGCTTCCGCCGGTTCTGATTTTGCCACATGAGAGCTGGGGACAAAATGAAGTACCTGTCCGGTCTGGGCATCGACTACCGAGCCGGGGGGTGGTATAGCAAGCGTGTGGGACGAGCCGGGCCACAGTCTCCACACGGCGATGCCCAAAGCAACGAATCCGGCCAGCGCAGCTAATATGAACTGCCAGCGCCGGGCGCCGTGGGGCATCCGGCCTCTTGTCACGATAGTTGGCGCTGGTGGCAACGGGCCTACCTCGCCGCCTGGGCTGGTCTGCTCCCGCAGGTCTTCTCGGTATCTGCCTTTGAGCACATCCCGAACTCTGCGATCGAGGACGGCTTCATCTGACGTGCCGGGCTCAAGCCGTCGCAATAGCTTCTCGATGTCTTCCTCCTGCTCTTGGCGGTCGGGCGCGAAGAAAGCATCGGTAAGCTTCCGTTCCACCGGTATGTGTTCAGCGACTTTGCCACGCACCAGCGTCAGTGCGGTTTGCTGATCCTCGGGCGTGGCCGATCGAGCGAACCTCCGAAAGTCGTCTATGTCGCTGCTGAGCAAGTAGCACTCATTCTCGATCCAGCGCAAGGTCGTGCCATCGGACTTGAGGATCGTCATGTCGATCCCGAGTGTCTGCCGGACGGCGGTAAAGACCTGGGCAAGGTTGTCCAAGACCCGCTTGACCTCCTTCTGGTCTTCGTGATGCAGGTGCTCCCCCTCCCAGAAGATGCTCACGAGTTCCTGCAGGTCGTAGGTCTTCTTGAGGGCCAGCATGACGAGCAGGTGGCAAGCCCGCTTGTTGGTGGGCGGCCAGATCAGCTCACCGTCCCGAATGATCTCTAGCTCGCCCAGCACATTGAGCCGGATGGGCGTCGTCTTGTTGGGAAGCTCCGTCATCGCCCTAAGAGCTTAGTTTTCAGGGTCTACAGCCGGATTCAGGTGAGATTCAGGCGGATTAGGGGACACGATTCAGGCATTTGGCCGAAAGACGGGCTGAGGATGTACTCATGGCTAAAACCAAGAAGCTCAGTCATTCGGCTCGTGAGCCACGATGAGCCCTCATCCCTGCGCAGATCACATGGCATCGTGTGACCACTGCTACCTCTGCGATGTAGTCGGGGTCTGTTGCGCTTCTGTCCCGGTAGCCGAACGAGCACAGCTCGAAGCCGAGCACCGCAAGCCGTATACCGGGCTTGCGATGGCGATCACCCGCGAGGCCGGGTCGATCCGCTCTGTAGGCGAGTTGGTGTGCGCTGACGCCGCGCGGCAAGGTCGCGCTCTGCCTGCCGATCGCTCGCAGCCCGCGCTGCCAGCGGCTCCCCCGTCCGTAGGTATCCCCAACCCCTCCCGAAAGGAGGCTATCCGTGTCCCTATTCCCCGCACCACTCGATGATGATTCAGGCGGCTTTTCCGCTCGTCAACTCGTGAGGGCGAGCCGCGATCAGGCCAGCAGCAGCTTGGAGGTCTTTCGCTATCGCCTGGATGCTCGTGCCGCAGTACAGATGGATCAGATCGACAGTGAAGCCATCGGTGACGTGTCGCGCTTTGCCTTTGACGAAGAGTGCGAGATGTTCGACCGCGGCTTGGCCCGTGCCGGGCAGTCCGCCGCGATGGCGGCATTGCTGGCCCGTCACGTCGAACGGATCGCCACTATCAACGATCGTCGGATTACTCAGCGCTTTGGCAGGTGAGGCTGATGCTCTTGGCGCTCGTATTCATTCTGATGGTCGGTGTGCTCGGTGGTGCAGTCGGTGGTCTGGTTAGTTGGTGGCTCATGGAACGCACCTGCGACACAGGGGAACCGTTGCACCGGCCGGTGGCTGGCTTCGATCCAGACTTGGACGGACAGATCGGGAAGGCCGCATCACAATGGGCGTCGGTTCACGGGCAGCCTGCCGCCGCGCCGTTGTTGGCCCGCAAACTCCGGTTGGCCTATGACCTCAACGAGCGGCGACGGAGGCACAGGAGGTGGTCACGGTGAGCGTGCTTGTTTGGCTAGTTGTTGGGCTTGTGGTTGGGTTGGTTGTGTGCGGTCGGCGAAGGCGGCAGTCTGAACCTGATCCGCTGGACTACCAGGCGATGGTCGAGCTGCATCGCATCCGGCGACGCTTTGACGTGGCTCTGCTCAGGAGCGAGATACGGGCTGACGCGGCCGATGCTCGGCGGGTGCTGAGAGACGCGCTGCGCAAGCTCGATGGTGAAAACTAATGCACGAAAAGCAAAAACTAGCCGAGAAGGCCGTCATCGGCCTGGTGGCTGCTGCCATCAGCATCAACATCCTGGCAACTGAGCTACCGCATGTCATACCGTATCTCGTCGTGCTGGCAGTGATCTGGATCGTTGTGAGAATCGTTCTGTATCACACAAAAGATTGGTGAATGTCAGGGGTCAAACCTCTTGTGGTTACGGTCGTCGTGTCGGTGTTGTGGTTTACACCACCAGTATTGACTTATTCATAGAAATATCGTGTACTAGTCAGATTCCCGGTATTGCCATAAGCAGTACACGGTGCGGTTGAGGTAGCGGTTTATCCGTTAAGTAGAGACGAGCCCCTTTTTCGGGGGTGTACTGCTCTGCGTGCCAAAAATCCGGGCCGGCAGGGACAGAAAGGAGGTTCGTAATGAGTAGAACCTATAGAGGCGAGGAACGCCGTATCCGAGTACGTGGGGTGCGTCGGCCAACTGACTTGCGCAGACTAGCAAGGGCCTTGATCGAGCTTGAGTACCAGCAGGCACAGATCGAAGCAGAAGCCGAAGCAGAGCACCAGAAGCAAACGAAGCCCAAGCGAGCCAAGCGGCGGGACAAGGGTGACACGGCTGGTGGTAAGCGAGGCGAGGCGTGAAGTCACCAGTGCTTACCTGGCATCGCTTGAGTTGGCCGCGTGAGGTTGAACCTGACCAACTGACGCAAGCGCTCCGGCTGCTGGCAACGGCGGGCGGCAGGCCGGTGGTTATCGAGGCGGTAGGCTCGGCAGGCCGGGTGGAGCATCTACTGGCGCTGCCCGTGAATCGAGCCGAGAGCATGGTTGATCAGCTCAGGGCGGCTATTCCGAGTTTGAGCGTTGAGGTATTGGCGACGCGTCCGGCGTTGAGTGTCACGCGGGCCATGCAGCTACGCACCACGACGCAGCGCCGATCGCTATTCACGGATGACCTCGCCAGTGTCAGCCGGGCGATACTCACTGCCTTGGCGCAGGCACGGCGCGGCGAGCAATTGAGCCTGCAATGGGTACTAGGTAGGTCACTAGCGCCGGTGGCCGTGCCGAACCATCTGGACAGCCTGGGTCAGGAGTCATGGCTGGGGGCGCTCCTAGTGGCACCGTTCGCTCCGCCGCGAGCGGTAGATGCTGAGGTATGTACTGCCCTGCGCATCAAGCAAGCCGAGCCGGGCTGGCAGGCTGTCGGGCGGGTTGGTGTTAAGGCAGCGTCCACCGGCCGCGAGCGGCAATTGCTCCGTCAGGTAGTCGGCGCACTGCAAAGCGCCGAAGCGCCCGGTGTCCGCTTCCGCGTGCGCTCGACTCCGCCAAAGCGAATGAGGGCGGCGTCAGTCGGGTTGTGGTTGCCGCTGCGGTTGAACGTCAACGAGCTCGCGGCCGTTTCTGCCTTGCCGCTCGGCTTGACCGGCGAGTTGCCAGTGGACATGACGCCTAGTCGCGTGGTGGCTCCCTCGGCAGTCATCCCGCGTGCTGGGCGGGCGATCGGACAAGCCACGTTTCCCGGCCGGGAGCGGGCACTGGCGCTGACTCCCGGTGATTCCTTGCGGCATCTGCACGCACTCGGCCCGACTGGATCGGGCAAGTCCACACTGCTGCTCAACCTCATTACGCAAGACATCACGGCCGGTAGAGCCGTGGTGGTCATCGAGCCAAAGACCGACCTGATCGCCGACGTACTCGAGCGCATCCCGCGTGAACGGGTCAGTGACGTGGTGCTGCTTGATCCGACCGATACGGAGCGGCCGGTGGGGCTGAATCCGTTGGCGCTCAATGGTCGTTCACCAGAGTTGGTAGCCGATCAGGTGCTAGGGCTTATGCACTCGCTGTATGCCGCCCATTGGGGGCCAAGGACGCATGACATTCTCGGTGCTTCCCTACTGACACTTGCCAGAACGCCGGGCATGACGCTGGCGGCGCTGCCACTGCTGCTGACGGACGCCAGCTTTCGGCGGCGGGTGGTGCCGGACGTGGCTGATCCGATCGGTTTGGCGCCGTTCTGGCGCGGCTTCGAGGCATGGAGTGAGGCCGAACGGACGGCGGCTATCGCGCCGGTTATGAACAAGCTCCGCCCGCTACTTTTGCGCCCTGAACTGCGGGCCATCATCGGGCAGAGTCAGCACAGCTTTGACCTGCGCCGGGTCTTTACGGAGCGTAAGATTTTGTTGGTCTCCCTGAGCAAGGGCCTGCTCGGGCCGGAAACTTCGGCGCTGCTCGGCAGCCTAGTCGTCTCCCAGCTCTGGCAGGCGGTACTCGCTCGGGCGGCCATAGCGCCGGAGCGGCGCCATCCCGTCTTTGTCTATATAGACGAGTTTCAGGACTACTTGCATCTGCCTACGCTCGATCTGGCCGATGCGCTGGCTCAAGCGCGCGGTTTGGGCGTCGGCTTCACGCTGGCCCACCAGTATTTGCATCAGCTCGACCCGGCCATGCGCTCGGCGGTACTGGCTAACGCGCAGTCGCGGGTCGCCTTCCGCTTGCCGGGCGAGGACGCGCGGATCATGGCCGCAGATAGCACGCTCAAGCCGGAGGACTTTCAGAGCCTCGGCGCCTTTGAGTGCTACGCGCAACTGGTGGCGAACGCGGCGGTGCAGCCGTGGTCTAGCGCTCGCACAGTGCTGCCCGGCCCGCCGATCAGCCAGCCGGGGGCAGTGCGAGCAGCCTCGCGCAATGCCTACGGCGTCGATCGGACTGCCATCGAGGCCGATCTTCACGCGCTGCTGTTTGGGCACCAATCGGGCGGTGACGACCTGGCACCAAGGCGGCGCGGGTCTGGGGGCACGCTATGAGTGCCCGTCGCATCGCCTGTCGTGTCGCGTCGGCGGGTTGGCCCTGTAACTCCTTTGCGCACGCCGTAAGCGCGCAAGCTTTGGCAACGAAAGTCTTTCACTCTTCGTGTCAGTCTTTCTCCTGCGCGGGCGGCGGCCGGGCGGCTTGCGGGCAGGCAGTCGGTCGGGCGTCAACAGGGGTGAGGCTGGCATTGGGGCGCGGGGGTGGCTGTCGCATCGAGTCGGGGGAGTCGCTGGCCCTTACTCCTTTCGGCTGGGTCGTTTTGGTGACGAAAGGGCTACATGGGGGTAAGGCGTGAGGGGGTCAGTTACCAACCGTCCCTACGTCTCGGCGCGGGGGGTGGCGCGAGTGCGGGAGCGGTTGAGTCAGCGCGACCTGGCGATCATCGGACAGGTAGCCGAGCTGCGACTGATGAGCGCGCGGCAAATTCAGGCCATCCACTTTCCTGATGCCGAGCACGAGAACGGCGCGGCGGCAATGCGTGCTCGCCAGCGGGTGCTCAAACGTCTTTGCCGCGAGCGGTTGCTGGTTGCCTTGGAGCGCCGGATCGGGGCATCCGGGCCGGATCGGCCGGACTGGTGTTGGCGCTGGGGCCAGTCGGGCAGCGAGTGCTGGAGGCGCATGGGCCACGGCGGCGCTCGCATGAACCAACCTGGCGCTTTGTCGATCACACACTGGCCACGACGCAGATCATCGTAGACCTGGGCGTGTCTGCTCGCCACGGGAGGCTCGATGTGTTGCAGACGCAAGCCGAGCCGAGGTGTTGGCGACAGTTCTCCGGGCTGGCTGGACGCCAGTGGTTGCGGCCGGATGCCTTTGTGGTGCTCGGCGTTGGTGAGTATGAGCTGCGCTGGTTCATTGAGGTAGACCGGGCCAGTGAGAGCCTGCCCGTGGTGCTGCGCAAGTGCCGACTCTACGGCGAGTATTACCAGTCTGGGGTCGAGCAGGCCGCACATGGCGGGGTGTTCCCGCGTGTCTGCTGGGTCGTGCCGGACGAAAAGCGAGCCGAGCAGCTACGGGGCGCTATAGCGCGGGACAAGCAACTACCAGAAGGCTTGTTTGTGGTAACGGCTAGTGAACAGGCTTTGGTGACAATATCGGCGAGGGAAGACACAGCACAAGAAGTAACAATATGAAGCGAAAATTACCCTATTTATCTTTAATGAATGTGGTACACTTAACAACAATATGCAGGCGGTATCAGTTCGATCGAGTAGGGGGCAAGCATCTATGGCAGTGAGCGCGCACGATGGTGATCCGGGCGGAGATGCGGCTGTCATGTATCTGCGGGTGTCAAGCAAGGAGCAGGCCGAGAAGGGCGGCGAAGCTGAGGGCTTCTCTATTCCGGCGCAGCGCGAGGGCTGCAAGCGCAAGGCGCAGAGCCTAGAGGCGGCGGTGATTGAAGAGTTCGTGGAGCGTGGCGAGTCCGCCAAGACCGCCGATCGACCGGAGCTGCAACGGATGCTTGAGTTCGTGAAGGACAACCGCGTCAAGTACGTCATCGTCCACAAGGTCGATCGCCTGGCCCGCAACCGCGCCGATGACGTGGCGATCAATATGGCGATTCGGCAGGCCGGTGCCGAGCTGGTGTCCGTCTCCGAGAACATCGACCAGACGCCTTCGGGCCTGTTGTTGCACGGCATCATGTCGTCAATTGCGGAGTTCTACAGCCGCAACCTGGCGGCTGAGGTCATCAAGGGCAGCACTCAGAAGGCCAAGGCGGGCGGCACGCCTGGCAAGGCGCCGGTCGGCTATCTGAACGTGCGACGTATGGTTGAAGGTCGCGAGGCCCGCACGGTCGAGGTCGATCCGCTGCGCGGCCCGCTGATGACCTGGGCGTTTGAGGCATACGCAACCGGCGACTGGACGATCCGGCGTCTGCTGGCCGAGCTGACTGACCGGGGACTAACGACGGTGCCCGGCCCGCGCTCACCGGCCCGGCCGCTCCGTGTCTCGCATCTCCACACGCTGCTCCGGCATCCCTACTACGTAGGGATTGTCCGCTACCAAGGCGTGCTCTATCCCGGCAAGCATGAGGCGCTGACGGATCACACGACTTGGCAGCGAGTACAGGAGATGCTGACCGCCAAGCACCTTGCGGGCGAAAAGCACCGGGAGCATCCCCACTATCTCAAGGGGAGCATCTTCTGCGGGCAGTGCGGCAGTCGCTTGCTTGTCTGCCATGCCAAAGGCCGGGGCGGCACCTACCCGTATTTCATTTGCAGCGGTCGGCAGGAGAAGCGGACGAACTGCGAGCAGCGCGCCGTCCGCATTGAGCGGGCCGAGGCAGCCGTTGCCGACTACTACGCGACCGTACAACTGCCAGAGAATGAGCTGGTCGCGGTGCGGGCCTTCTTGGAAGAAGAACTATCCAAGCTGCGGCTCGATACCGAGCGCGAACGCACGGCCCAAGAGCGTCGCCTGAATGTCTTGGGAGGGGAGCGCAAGAAGCTGTTGGAGGCCCACTACGCCAATGCAATACCGCTCGACCTGCTCAAGAGCGAGCAAGACCGCCTGACGCGTGAGATCGACGCGGCGGAGAGCCGACTGGCCGAGATCGAGGGCGACTTTCGGAAGGCCGAGAGCAACCTACAGCGGGCAGTAACGCGGGCCGGTGACTGTGCGGCGGCTTACCGCGAAGCCAGCGGTCTATTCCGGCGGCAGTTCAATCTGGCGTTCTTTACCCGGCTGGAAGTAGACGATGAGTGCAACGTGCGGGGTGAGCTGGCCGAGCCATTTGACGCTCTGCTGGGCGACGATCTGCGCCGGGCCGCTGCCGTCAAGGCCAATCAGGAGCTACAAGACGCAGTTGAGGAAGCGATCCGCAGACGGGCCGCTGCTGGCGTTCTCATCCAAAACGACCAGCGCCCACGGGAACCGGCAGGGTTCCTCGCGGGCGCTGCAACCCCACGTCTTTCGAGGCGTGGAGGTTTTAGTCCGGCATGTTTGGTGCGCCCGAGTGGACTCGAACCACCACCCCGCTTACACAGGACAAGGCCCTCAACCTTATTCGGCCGCGCCATATACGTCCGCCAGCGTCCAGATCGTCCGTTCTGTGCGGGTTTGCGGACACATCGGATGCATCGGACAGAATGACTTGTGTCAGAGATGTGTCACGGGCGACAGTTCTCATCTTGATGCTCTCGCATCTGGGTGCTAATGTGTATTGACGATGTCCAAGGTTCGCACGACGCTCACAATCGACGAGTCGGTCATGAAGGCCGTGAAGATGCGGGCGGCTCGCACGGGCCGCGGCGACAGCCAGGTAATCGAGGAGTCACTGCGACGCGACCTGGGGCTCGACCTGCTCGAGCGCCTTTGGGAGCGCAACGACCTCTCCGAGCGCGACGCTACCGCGCTCGCGGTCGAGGCACAGCACGAGACGCGACGCCGTCGCCGCTGAGGGTGCGGGCGGTCCTCGACCCCAACGTGGTCATCTCCGGAGCGATCTCGCCACGGGGCGCCCCGGCCGAGGTCCTGCGGTCGCTTGCCAGGGGCGAGTTCGAGCTCGTCGCTTCCCAGGGGCTGCTGGACGAGCTGCAGCGGGCGCTCGCCTATCCGAAGCTGCGGCCCTATATCAGCGAGTCAGATGCAGCTGACCTGGTGCGGTGGGTAGCCGACAGTGCCAGTGTTGTCGTCGATCCCGATGCCGACCCGCCGGTGCACTCGCGTGACCCGAACGATGACTATCTGATCGCTCTAGCATCAGCGCATCGCGCGGCTCTGGTGTCTGGCGACAAAGATCTTCTCGCCCTCGAGGAAGAGATTCCCGTGTTCTCGCCGCGCGCCTTCCTCGATCTGCTCGCGGGCGCCTGACACACGCGACGGCCCGTCCGGGTGAGGCGGCGAGTTATGGGAGAGCCCACCGGCCGAATGCGGAGCCGGGTAGGACGACCAAACCTGGACAGCCTCCTTGAGGATCTCATGGAACCCGTCGCTCGGCAAGCCCGGCGAAGGGCAGCTAGCGCGATCAAGGAGGCTTCATAGGGTTCGCATCCCGTCGTTCAGGGAGATCGGGACGACCCGCGAACCCCATCCCCAACCCGGACAACCTGCTTGAGCTTCTCATGGAGCCAACTGGCCAGCAAGCGCGGCGACGGGCAGCACATGCGATTCAGGAGGCCGCGTAATACGGCTGCGCATCGCCCATGCGGGCGCTGCCGACGACAGGAAGCAAACACCGGTTCGATTCCCATCGCGCCCGGGCAAGCTAGAGGCGCGGGTTCGCATCCGTCCCGTTGCCTGCGACACGTTCTAGCCGTCGGGCCGGGGGCGAGATTCCTGGTCTGCCTCGCTGACATGTCCAGTGGCGCCGGACGCCTGCCGGGCTCTTGGCACCCGAAAGTTACGCCGTTCCTCGGCCATGGGGGTGCTTGAGGACGCACCTAGAACCCACAACACTTCAAACACTGCGGCGGACGACATGCGATTGCGACCATTGGTACTGTTCTGCTAGAACGAGCACGATCCTGTACCTTCGAGCAGGTAGCGCCCGAGAGTGCAAAGAAAGGGGGGGCAGATGCCGGACGACTCGCTTGCACGGGCTGAGATTGAGGTCGTTGCGCTCGACCGACCCATGAAACTTGGCGGATTCGCAGGAGGCCGAACGACGGTACTTGCGGCCGATCACAGCATGATTCTGCCTGCTGCTATGACGCCCGCGCCGACTGAACCAATCTTCCGCCCCAACCGTCCAGGCACCCCTGTTCGTGCCCTGGTCGATGTGGACAATGACGTGGCCCCGCTGGCCGAGGGAGACATTGCAGCATTGAAGCCGGGGGAGCCGATCACCTACGCGGTGATCGGCGCGGAGAACCTTGATCTTCGCCACTTTCGCGCGGTCGCTGCCCAGGCTGCAGATCTGCAGCGACGCCTCGTCATCGTTACACGCGATCAGCCAGATGAGTGAAGAAGAAAACAAGGCTCCCCTGACCGCTCCCGCCCAGGGAATACGGGATGCCGCTAAGTATCTGATCGCGGCCTTTGGAGCGATAGGTGCAGTGCTTGTCGCGAACCTGTCGCTGACGGCGCTGCCGTCGGGCGCTCATCCGCTCATCGCCGCATTGGCGGTCGGTGTCGCCGTCCTGGCGCTCGCAATCCTGGTCGGGATGGGTGTCTCGGTCCTCACGCCAAAGGCGGTAACCCTGGGGAAGCTGGCCCAGGAACCCAACTCCCCCGTCGTCAAACGCCTAAAGGACGACGAAGCGCTGTTTCAGGGCCAAGGCTCTGACCTCGTTGCCTTTCACAAAGCGTACGTCGAAGCGCTAACGGATCGAGCAACAGCCCAAGATGAATATCTAAAAAAAGTCGAACCAACAACCGAGACCAAAAGTCGCATCGCCGATGCGCGCGTGGAATTTCTTGACCAGGCCGTCTCCCAAGTGCTCGAAGTCGCAGTCTTCTACCAGCTTCAGGAACGCTTCTCGGTATGCCGACGGACGATGATGACTGCCCTTGCACTGATAGTCGTAGCCGCTGCCGGAGTGTTCGCATGGGCAAGTGCCAAGCCCACATCGGCGCATAGCTTCTTGCGTGGTGCGGTCTTGACGGATGACGATCTTCAAGGGGTCAACCTCGAAGGCGCAGATCTCCGCGAAGTCGATCTCGGCGGCACGAACCTCAAGGGTGCCAACGTCGCGAAGGTCAAAAGCGATGACAAGACGATATGGGTGAGCGTCGTGTGTCCCGATGGAACCATGAGCGTAGGGTCGGAAAACGGCTGCGAAGGCCACCTGTCGCCCTAGCCGCAGGCCCGTATACCCGTAGTCGGGTGGACAGTCCCGCGTTGGGCTCACCTAAACGCGTAGAGCCCTGATTCGCTGTCCAGAGTGTTGAGAGCCAGCATTCGTCCGGAGCGGCGCGCCGCCGTGAGACAGCCGAAATCGAAGCCGAACGCAACGGCGAAGAGTTCGAAGAAGAGGGAAGCGTGGTGCTGACTGATATGTCGTGTCGTTTGTCAAGTGGGCGTGTCTGTTCGCGTCCGCTGGGCGGGCGTTCGGATGGGTGGTCGGGAGAGCGGGGCGCCGGGCTCGGTGTCGGCGTTGCCAGTCTGATGATGCGGGGGTTGGGTACC
>DATBYJ010000254.1:0-47106 GCA_036513795.1 Solirubrobacteraceae bacterium
GAACGTCTCCACTCGTGATCCCATTCCTCACTGCCGCCTCCCGCTCGAGCTCCATGAGCATCAAACAGTCAGCAGCCAGTCGGACGGAGGTGGGGCCACTTCAAACCGCCACAGTGGGGCCAGATCAAACCGCCATTCCCAACTGCGCTCATGCGGGAATCCGCCTAAGCCGCCTGCCTTACGTTGTGGTTTCGTGGCGAGCGCGACCGCGGGCGCCACCATCAGCGCATGGTTTGCGCACAGCCAAGTTTCGCCCATTTTTCTTGTCTGCGCGCGAACCACGATGAGAAGCCTATATCCGACGTCGCCGCCGAAACGAACAAAAGCGAGCTCGACATCCTCTATCTGCTCGCCGACCCCAACGACGGACCCGCACTGTGGACGGTAGAGGAGATTGCCCGTGAGCTAAACAACCACGACGCGATCGACTGGGTCAACGGTCTGCACCGTGTGGGGCTGATCCACGCACCTCAGATGGGTTCATTTTCGCTAGCCGCTCGGCAGTGCGGCAGGCGGAGCTGGTCGGCTACGTCATGTGACGCACGGGAGCGCAGGCGCCACGCCCGAACCAGGGTGTGGCGTTGCTCGCTTTCCTCGACCGCTCCCGCCTGTCTGCGAGCCACGATCGGCTGCCGGGTGACTCGACCCCGCTGGTAGTGATCCTTTAGGGGCCGCGCGGTGGGGCGGGGAGCCCCTTGAACAGTTCCTCCGGCGCGGCATCGAGCGCATGCGCCACGCGATGCAACGTCATCAGGCGAAGATCGACCCGCCCCTGCTCGATGTTGCCGATCTCCGTACGGTGTAGGCCGGTCATATCAGCGAGGCGTTCCTGGGAAAGCCAGGGAGTGACTTCCTTCCGCAGCCTGCGCACGTTCTTCCCGAAAGCTTTTAGGTAGTTCGCACGCTCAGCCTTGTACGCATCACTCGGATCTGCGGCCATGCGCGGGAGTTTCGCGAACTCACTCTCCAGACTCCACCGACGATACACGGCCACACAACCATATGCCACATAGCTATCTGCAGACCAAGAGCGCCTGCTCCCGGCGGCGGGCCGAGCGGTGTGGCTCATCGCCGACGGGGCGACCAGCAGAGGTGGCTGCACGACTAGCAGCCGTGGTGGCGTGGTGGCCGGTCCATTCCCGCCAACTGCGATTTTCTGGGGGCCGGTAGGTTGTCATCTCGGATGTCGAGCCGTGCTCATATGCTAGTCGCGTGTATGTGTTGTGTTGCTGCGTTCTTGGCTGGTGGGGTTGCGTCGGCGTCTGCGTATTGGCCGAGTAAAGCTGAAGAAACGGAAGCTGCGGCGTATGACGAGGAATTTGTCAGACAAACCGAACCTTTTGAAGAAAACACTGAAACGTGTAATAAAACCTGCGTTTACAGTAAAGCCGTTTATCCCCCGGGGGTATCTCTATTGGAAATGGATCGCTGGCCTTAATACATTCCATGTCCATGAAATTGGAGAAGTCGAACGCAACAACCCTGAACGGGGGAAAGCTGTCGTGATTACAATAGATACCAGCCCGAAACCACGGAGTGGTTAGCACCAGGCTACAAAGAATTCTTTGTAGACGTTCATAACTCTGGTAGTGATATCGAACGTACGTACTTTTACGAAGTCGACCATATCTACGCTTGGACACCACCCGAAAAGGCGTGCGTTCCCGAGCGCCACCGCAGCGACCAGAGCCACGATCGAGGCTGCTGAGAGAACCGCCGTCGCCTCCATCATCACCTTGACGAAGGTCGAACCGGGTCTTTGGCGTCTCTTGGCATCATCGAGCAACTCGTAGATAGTGGTCGGTGCCGGCGTGTACGTCGAATTGGCACTATCGGGTTGTGACAGACGTAGCTGCCGAGCCGCTGGCTAGATGATGCGTTCGAGCACGCGTCCGATCGCCGTGGCGCCGAACTCGACGGCATTGGCCGGTAGGCGCTCGTTCTCGGCGTGGATCAGCCGCATGAAGGGCATATCTGTCGGCAGTTGCATCGGCAGGAACCCGTACGTCTGGATCCCGAGCCGGGAGAAGAATCGCCCATCGGTGATGCCGGGGAGCAGCATCGGAATCGCTTTGGCCTGAGGGTCGAGCCCTGCCAGCACCCCGGCGAGCACACCGAACAGCCCCAAGTCGGGCTCAGCCGCGACGGGGTCGTGGCGCAGAACCTCGAACTCCATCTCCATGCCCGTGAGCGTGCGCAACTCGGCGAACAGCTGCTCTGGAGCGAACCCCGGCAGCAGACGGCCGTCGAGCGTCAGCGAGATCACATCCGGGATCACGTTGACCTTCTCCCCGCCCCCCACGATCGTCGCGCTGACGGTGTTGTGCAGCAGCGGATCGAACACCCGCCCGCGCTCGCCCATGACATCGAGCAGACGATCGGTGAGGCGCGGCACGAGCAGGCCCTTGAGCGGCAGCGCAAGCGCCGGCGGCATGTCAGCGGCGGTCGCCTCGATCATCGCGCGCGCGACCGCCGTCACGTGCACCGGCAGCCGGCGACGGTCGAGCCGCTCCAACAACCTGCCGAGCCGGCCCATCGCCCCGTCCCTGATCGGCATCGAGCCGTGCCCGGCCGGGCCACGCAGGATCGCGCGCGACCAGCAGACCTGCTTCTCAGCGACCATGATCGGATAGAACCGCCGTCCGGCGACATCCATTGTGAACCCACCGAACTCACCAATCGCATAACGCACGCCCGTGAACAGCTCCGGGTGCTCACGTACGAGGAATTCGGCGCCGAGTTCGCTGCCGGCCTCCTCGTCGGCCATCAGGCACAGGATCACATCGCCCGGCGGCGGCGTTCCGCTGGCCTTCGCGCGCATGAAGGCAGCGAGCATCATCGCCACGCCGCCCTTCATGTCAAGCGCGCCGCGACCCCACACGTAGCCGTCATGCAACTCGCCGGCAAACGGCTCATGCCGCCATCGCCCGCGCGCCGCAACAACATCGACGTGGCCCTGCAGCAGCAGTGGAGCACACTCGCCACGACCGGCCAGCCGCGCAATCAGGTTCGGGTGCTCGGCCTCACTCGCGACGATGCGCACCTCATAGCCGAGCTCCTCCAGCAGCCCCCTGATCCAGTCGATGCACTCACGCTCATTACCCGGAGGGTTGCTCGTGTCGAAGCGCAGCAGCCGCTGGAGGATCTCGACGGGGCGATCCTGAATGGCGTCCAGATCCACGGCAACACAGTCTCCCCCATTGCAGCGGTCGCTGTCAGGGCGGATTTGCGTTATCCAGACCAACATTTGGGGTCGCTGACGCGATCCTCGGATTCCACAGTCAGCAGGCCGTCGAGAAGGCACTGAAGACAGCACTAGCTTCTCGTGAGATCGAGTTTCCATACTCGCACGATCTCGACGGACTGATTGAGCTATGCCGGACCAACGCGCTCGAGGTTCCGCGACCCTGAACGAGGTCGAGCGCTTGGCGCCATACGGCATCCCTCTACTCGCTGTCGCCCCTTGCTGAAATCCAGAGCGCGACGCGAGCGTCGTCCGCAAGCCGCTTCCTGGCCTGCACGCTTTGGTGACTGACGCGCAGCGTGCCTCGGTGCAGCATGGGCTGGTGTATGGCTCCCAGGCGGCGGTGCGCCGCTGCAAGCGCACGGCGGGCTGCACTCGAGCACCTACTCGCATAAGCCATTCCAACCGCCGGCTCGTCGCGGCCCCTCCGACTCGCCAGACCACTGCCGGGGTTTCGTACGTCCCAGCGCAGCGTTGCTACTCGACCTCGTCAAGCGACATACGCCCGCCGGGCAGCCACGCCATTCGAACCGCGGATTCACGGCCGGCAGGTGTCGCTGACGGCTCGAGTGCTGTTTACTTTGAACTACATGAGGACGTGCATTGGGGATGTGCGGGATGGGACGGTGCCGCTGCGCGCTGAGCCAGCGAGCGGTGATGGTCGTGTGTTAGGGCGCGTGCGGGCCTGTAGCCGCTTCGTCGCAGCGTTTGCGTCCCGCCGTCGTTTGCGTAACGGCGCCGCCGCAGCATTTATCGCAGTCGTGGTCTGGCTCGTTGTGGCCGCAACGGCATCCGCTTTTAGCGCGCACGGAAGCGTGGAACAGGTGTATGTCACCGGCTTGGCCCCGAGCGCTCAGATGTCGCTGCTGCGGTCGAATGGCGAAACGGTGTCCACGCAGACCGCGGATTCGCTCGGGGGGTTGCTGTTCCGGAACGTCGCGCCAGGAACGCGCTACCGGGTCCGGTTGAGCGCGACAGCCGAAGAAGTGGGGCCGATCACCGTCCACACGCAGGCCGCGGCGCCGTGGGATCCCGGCATCTACAAGCAGTCGATCCCGGACAGCGGCTACACGTACCTGACGACGCGCGACGGTACCCAGCTAGCGATCGATGTCCACCCACCTGGCATCCCGACGGGCGTGTTCGGCTCACTCTCGGACTCTCAGCTCCCGGCCTCTCCAGCGGCGAGCCGGACGGCGCCGTACCCAACGCTGATCGAATATTCGGGATACGGCTACGCGAACCCCGCCGGCCCGGAAAGCGGGATCGCTGAACTGGCCAACCTGATGGGCTTCGCGGTGGTCGACGTGAACATGCGCGGTACCGGCTGCTCGGGCGGCGCGTTCGATTTCTTCGAACCACTTGAGGATCTCGACGCGTATGACGTGATCGAGTCGATCGCTAGTCAGCCGTGGGTGCTAGGTCACAAGGTCGGAATGCTCGGCATCTCCTACGGTGGGATCAGCCAGCTTTTCGCCGCTCAACTCCGACCGCCCGCCCTCGAGGCAATCGCGCCGCTATCGGTGCTCGACGCAACAGCGACGACGCTATATCCCGGTGGCATCCTCAATACCGGATTCGCCGTGCCCTGGGCCGAAGAACGGCAGCATGACGCTGAACCAGCTGGCCCCGCCAGCGGTGAGCACTGGGCCTACGAACAGATACAGGCTGGCGATGAGACCTGCGCGGGCAACCAGGAACTGCACGGTGAGGCGACGAACCTGCTGGGAGAAATCAAGGAAAACGCGACGTACAACCCGTCTGTGGCCGACCCGCTGAATCCGGTGACGTTCGTGCACGAGATCGACGTTCCGACGTTCATGGCATGCCAGTGGGAGGACGAGCAGACCGGCGGGCACTGCGCCGATCTGGCGGAGCGCTTCACAGGCACCGAACTGAAGTGGTTCACGTTCACCAACGGCGCCCACATCGACTCGCTCGATCCGTATACGTTAGACCGGCTATACGACTTCCTGGAGCTGTTCGTTGCGCACCAAGCGCCGATCTACGGCCGCACGATCATTACGCATCTCGCGGCTCCGATCTTCTACAAACTCGCCCTCGGGGTCCCTGCGGGAGACATCGTCACGCTGCCGCCGGATCCGGTCCAGAAACAGCTGCTCTATGCAAACGCCCTGGCGACGTTCACGGCGCTCCCGGAGGTTCGGGTGCTGTTCGACAACGGTGCAGGAACCTCGCCGACTGGCGGGACAACGCCCGGCAACCCCTATCCCGCATTCGAACAGTCCTTCTCGGGGTTCCCGATCCCCGGCACGACGGCTCGCTCTTGGTATCTCGGGGCGAAAGGCACACTCAACGAACAACCAGCAAAAGCGCTGGGGGTTGACTCCTACACCTCTGACGCGGGTGCGACGCCGCTGACGGACTCCACGGGCAGTACGGGCCCGGGCGGGCTGTGGGGCGTCGCGTCGCAGTGGAACTGGAACTGGGTGCAGCCCGCGCCGGGCTCCGCCGTCTCGTATGTGTCGGCGCCGCTCAGTGCCGATACGACCGCGATTGGTGGGGGTGCGGTCAGCCTCTGGGTGAAGTCGTCGACTCCGGATGTCGATCTTCAGGCGACGGTGAGCGAGGTGCGTCCGGACGGTAACGAGACGTTCGTCCAAAACGGCTGGATCCGTGCGAGTGAGCGCAAGCTCGCGACCACCTCGACGAATATGTTCGGGGAGACTCCGACAGCGGTCGAACCGATCCCGACGTTCCTTGCCTCCGATGTCCAGCCGATGCCCGCCGGCGAATTTGTGCCGGTCACGATCCCGTTGTACTTCGAGGGGCATGCCTATCGTGCTGGGTCGCGCATCAGGGTCACGATCTCCGCGCCGAACGGCACGCAGCCGGTGTGGTCGTTCAGCGCGACGCAGCCGGAAGCTGGCACCGCCAACGTGTCGGTCGCGTTCGGGCCGGGCATGCCGGCGAGTCTCACCCTCCCGATCGTCCCAGGCGTGAGCGTGCCCACGGGGCTGCCGCCCTGCCCGAGCCTGCGCAACGAGCCTTGCCGCCCCTACCAGGCATTTGTGAACGACGGTTCCTAACGGCGCGGCTCGCAGCGCGTAGCGCCCTCTGAAACGCGAAGGGCCCGCCATGACGGGGCCTTCGTGACGCGCCCGAGATGATTCGAGCTTCTGACATTGTCCTACCGGGCTCTAGTCAGCCCACCAGTCGCGCTGACCCTCCACGTCGTCACGGGGGTTCTCGCCAAGGTTGGGTGCTCCAAAGACGAGAAGCTCAAGGCCCTCCGGCCCGCCCTCGTAGCCTCGCCACGTGCCCGGTGGGACGCGAACCACATCCCACTCCCTGACATCGACGATCTGCTCGTCGAGCTTCATCCGCCCGCTCCCGCGCACGATCACGTAGATCTCTTCCTGCTCCTTGTGCGTGTGACCGTAGGGGAAGCGATAGTCGGGCGGGATGCGCTGGTAGCAAAGCCCGCACTGCTCGAGCCCGAGCGCCTTGCCTGCGGCGCGAAACTCCAGGTCCGGCGCGCCGTCGAAGTTGGACCCGAGATCCTCCAGATCCGCCTTGACGTTCGTGAGCGTGAACGGCACGGTCGCGATCCTACTATTCAATCTCCGCGTCGCTAAGAACGTGCAGGAGAAACGGACCATAAAGTCAACCTCTGGAGCTGCCGATAGAAACAGAGCAGGCGCCCCAGGTTTCTTTCATGGCTTTCTCTCCCGCGACTGACAAGGATCTCGCCGGAAGCGATGATGCCCTGCAGGCGCGGTTGCGACTGACCGAAGCGCGTGGCCTCTATTACGAGAATCCCGCCGGCGCGCTCGCGGAGGCAATTCGCTGCTGCGAGATCGGTCGCTCACTCAATGACGATGAGCTGTGCACGCGGGCGTTTGTTCTGCAGGGCATGGTCTCGCTGCATCGCGGCGATCTGCGCGGAGGCATCGCGCTGGCGATGAAGGCCGAGCGCCACGCCACCACGAGTCAACATGCGGTCGCGCGCGCGGAGCTTGCGGCCCTGAAGGCACAGATCAGCTTCTTCACCGGCTCCTACGCCGAAGCGCTCCGTCACGCCCAACTGGCGATGGACCAAGCTGACACCGCACAGGATCTAGAGCTGCGAGTCTTCGCTCGGCGTGCGACGTGCCCGATTTTCGGCAACGTCGAAGTTCCCGACCTGCGGCAGCGGATCGAGGAGATGCTCGATCTCACGATCGAGATCGAGGACCCATGGGAGGAGGCGATTTCGCGCAACGATCTCGCCTGCTACTTCCAGCAGCAGGGCGACCCTGCAGCAGCTGAAAGCGAGCTCGAGCGCGCACTTGCGGCTGCGCAGCGGGTCGATGGCCCGAATACCTTCGCATTGGGCGTGATCTACTCGACGCGGGCAGACATCCGGCTGATGCTGGGGAGAGCTGAAGGCGCGCTTGAGGATGCGGAGCGTTCGATCGAGCTGCTGTCCGCGTCTGAGGATCCCAATCCGTACGTGCTTGGAGCAACCGTGCGGGCGGACGTCCAAGCGCGGATGGCTCTGGGGCAGCTTGACGACGCGCTGAAGGCCGGTGAGGGCGCGCTCAGCTGGCTCGGAGATCGTGTGCCACAAACGCGCAGCCTGATCCTCTCGACGCTTGCGTCGACGCTGCGCGCTGCGGGCAGACTCGAGGAGGCATATGACGCGCTTGCCAGGAGTGCCGAGCTCGAACGCGAGGCATTCCAAGAGCTGTCCGAGCTACAGCTGAGACTCGAACGGGCGACGCTAGAGGCCAACGCCGCTCGCCAGACGAGTACCGCGCTCGCGGCGAAGAATCGACAACTCGCGGAGGCTCACACCGAGCTCGAGCGTCGTGCTAGGAAGCTTGAAGCGCTTCAGGATCAGCTCCAGGATCAGGCCGAGCGCGATTGGCTCACGGGCCTGCACAACCGTCGCTACTTCGCGCGCGAGCTCGAGCGCCTGCTAAGTGAGCAGCGCGGTGACTGGTTCAGCCTCGCGGTCATCGACCTGGACCGCTTCAAGTCGATCAATGACCGCTTCGGCCATGAGATCGGCGACCACGTGCTCGTGCGCATGGCCGCGCTGCTGTGCGAGGTTCTCCGCCAGCCGGACATGGTCGTTCGCAGTGGTGGCGAGGAGTTCCTGGTGCTGATGCCAGCGACCGAGGCAAATGCCGCCAATGCCTGTTGCGAGCGTATCCGTGAGCGGATCCGCGACGAGCCATGGGAGCACATCGCCCACGGGCTGATGGTCACCGCCAGCGTGGGCGTAGCCTCAACAAATGATCCCGATCAGTTCGCAGCGCTCGCGCGTTCGGCCGATCGGCGGCTCTATGACGCCAAGCGATCGGGCCGTGACCGCGTCGTCAGTGCAGACCGCGAGCGCCAGTGACGCTGTCGGCGTGTCGGCGCCATTTGATCGCCACCATCAGCGTGGTGCTCGAGGACAAGACACCCACGATGTTCGCAACGATGATGGCGAGATTGCCGAGCGCTAGGCCGTAAAGCAGCCACAGCGTGCCGCCGCAGATCAGCACGACGAGGAAGGCCAAGCTGACGTCGGATGAGCTCTCGCGGCGATGCGAGTGGAGCGCTTGAAGTAGCGGACTTGCCCCCATCACCACGCCAAATCCACCGGCGAGCACCGCTAGCACTTCGGTCAGCGAGCTCATCCGCCCAAACCACTCAGCCCGGACAGTCGATCCAGCGACACATCAGACCATCACGAGGTACCTGCTCGGCCATGACTTCAGGCTAGAGCAGGTGCCATGTGCTCACTAGCTGCGCGTCGAGATCAGATCGCAGATCTCCGCATCGAGCACCTCGAGCAGCGCCTTCGAGGGGAGCTCGATGCCGGCACGCAGATCGCCTGAGCTGATGTCTACCAACTCCTCCTCGAGCACGGTGGGGTCCATGAAGATTCGTGCTTTGCCAACGAGGTGAAATGGGGAGATAGCGCCGATGGTCAGGCCCATGTCATTGGCGAGCTCTTGCGGGTCGACGAGCGCAAGCGGACTACCGATCACCTTACGCACCTTCCTGAGCTTCAGCGTGCGGTCGCCGGGCAGCAACGCAGCACACAGTTCGCCTTGCTCTGAGCGTGCAACCAGACACTTCACGATCTGCGACACGCGCACGCCCCGGTGTTCGGCCGCATCGGTCGCCGTGAACGCGACCTGCTCGTGGGGCTTGATCGTAAATTGAACGCCTGCGTCGTTCAATGGCTTGGTCACTTCGTCGTATGACACAACGGTGCCATCGGCAGGACCGACCGAGTTCCTAAGCGCTTGCATGCAGCGCTAAACGCCCGCGGGCGCCCCGCGCGAGCGCTCTGGGTGGGCGAGCAGTTCGCGCACCTGTGGATCTGCCTCAGCAGTACGGATCAGCATCGATAGAACCGCTCCGAGCAGTGACCCCGGCACCCGCTCGGGGTCGATCAGCTTGAGCATCGCCAGGCCCATGCCCAACCCAATGACGACGTTTCCGAATTGCTCGGCGGCATCGTGCCCGAGATCGGCGCCGGCGTCGGCTGCGCTCGCTACGGCGAAGCGGGCAAAGGTGGCACGCGACACCTCGAGTCCCGCTTGCAGGTGCTCGCGCAAGCGCTCGTCACGCTGCGCGTAGACCCACAGCTCGACGAACAGTCGCAGCGGGTCGGGGTCCTGCTCGATGCCCTGCATCCAGCTGGCGCTACCGGCTAGCGGACGCTCCCAGGTGATCCGCCCGCGGTCGAACAACGCCACCTGTTCAGCGATCTGCCGCGCCAAATGCTCATCCATCAACGCCAGCAGCAGATTCTCCTTGCTGCCGAAGTGCCCATACACGGCTCCCTTGGTGAAGCCAGCCTCGGCTGCCACCTCGTCGAGCGTCGCGCCGCTGAACCCGCGCCGCGCGTAGACCCGCGCGGCGGCCTCCAGCAGCCGGGCGCGCGTTTGCGCCTTTCTGGCACTGCGATCGAACTCTCCGCGCGGCATCAGCTTGACATGTACCAATTAGTAGATATACTCATAAGTATACCAATGTAGGCGGCCCGAAACGAGGATGTCGATGCACGACGAGCTCCCCCCTGGCCCGCGCATGCCGGCGCTGCTGCAGACGCTCGGCACGTGGTCTCGCCCGACAGCCTTCCTCGAGCGCTGTAGGGCTCGTTACGGCAAGCGCTTCACCCAACGGCTGGTTGGACAGCCACCGCTCGTGATGATCTGCGACCCAGATGAGATCAAGCAGATATTCCAAGCACCGCCCGACGTCCTTCACCCGGGCGAGGGCGCACGGATCCTCGAGCCGATCGTGGGTGCCCACTCGGTGATCCTGCTCGACGAGGAGCCACATCTCGAACAGCGCAAGCTGCTGCTGCCTGCCTTCCACGGCGAGAATATGCAGCGCCTGGCAGGACTGATGCGCGAGCTGGCCGACAGCGAGGTGGCCTCATGGCCACGTGGAGAGCCACTAGAGCTACACCCTCGCTTGCAGGGGCTGACGCTGGAGATCGTCCTGCGCGCGGTGTTTGGCCTGGAGCGTGGCGCGCGACTTGACTCCCTGCGCGAGCTGCTGACGAAGATCCTGGCATTCAGCATGAGCCCGCTATCGCTGCTTCCCCCTCCCCCAGCTTGGCTCGCACCACTCACTCCAGCGGCGCGTTTCGAACGCTTGAGCGCGAGCGTGGATGAGCTGATCTTCGCGCTGATCGACGAGCGCCGCGAGCAAGCCAGTCGAGGCGAGGAGGAGGCGAGCCCGGACGTGCTGGCGCTGCTACTTGCCGCGCGCCACGAGGATGGCTCGGAGATGAGCGCACAGGAGCTCCGCGATGAGCTGATGACGGCGCTGGTGGCCGGGCACGAGACGACCGCCTCGCAGCTGTCGTGGGCATTCGAGCGTCTCGCCCGCGAGCCGGTGGTGCTGGGGCGCCTATACGAGGAGCTGGACGCGGGGGCGGACGAGGACTACCTGAACGCGATCATCACCGAGATCCTGCGCCTGCGCCCTGTGCTCCCGAACGCCGAGCCACGACTCACGAAGAAGCCTGTGGAGATCGGCGGTGTGCGTTATCCGGCGGGAGTGGCGCTGGTGGCAAACGCCTACCTCGTGCACCACGACCCGGATATCTATCCCGACCCGTATGCCTTCCGCCCGGAGCGGTTCCTCGAGCGAGAGGGCGGGCACGCGGGTGGGCGGGCATCAAATCCTTATACGTGGATCCCGTTCGGGGGCGGGCGCCGGCGTTGCCTGGGCGCAAGCTTCGCGCAGGTGGAGATGAGAATCGCGCTGCGGGCAGTGCTCGAGCGCTGCGAGCTGAGCCCGGTGGGAGAACGAGCGGAGCGAATCCGCAGGCGCAGCATCACGATCAGCCCCGCGGGAGGAAGCGTGGTTGTGCTTCGTGATCGTCCCCGTGTGCGGGGCGCGGAAAGCTCGGCGCCGTCGGTGGTGCCGGCGATCGCCTGAGCGCATCGATCGCGCCTGCGCAATCATCTCTGGGTGACCCTGCTCGCCGTCAAGGTGCTGCTCGCCCCATGCTTTGTGATGGGGGCATCGCTGGCGGCCCGCCGCTTCGGGTCGCGGGTGGGCGGGCTGATCGGCGGGCTGCCGGTGGTGGCAGGTCCGATCCTCTTGGTGTACGCGCTCGCGCACGGGCGCGAGTTCGCTGCGAGCGCCGCCGCAGGGACGCTGCTGGGTCTGGTGTCGCTGATCGCGTTTGTGGTCGTGTATGGACACCTCGCCGGGCGCGTGTTCTGGGCGGTGGCGATGCTCGCAGGGTGGCTTGCGTTCGGGGCGGCAACGGCTGTGTTCAGCGCGCTGTCGCTGCCGCTTGCAGGCGCGCTCGCTCTGGTTGCAGCGACGCTGCTGGTGGCGCTCATCGTTCTCCCCCGTCCCGGCCCAGAGATACTCGAGCACGACGCACCGCCTGCGTGGGATCTGCCCGTGCGCGGTGCATGCGCGCTGGCACTGGTGCTCGCGCTGACTGCCATCTCCGGCTGGCTGGGCCCGCAGCTGAGCGGCCTCTTGGCGCCGTTTCCGATCATCACGACGGTGCTTGCGACGTTTACGCACGCACAGCGGGGCAACGACGAGCTACTGCGGCTACTGCGAGGGCTGGTGGGCGGCTTTGGCGCGTTCGCGCTGTTCTGCTTCACGCTGGCGCTGGCGCTACGTCGAGTCGACACGGCGGCAGCGTTCGCGCTGGCGACGGGACTCGCCCTAACGATGCAGGCGGCGGTGCTGGTGCTGATGCCCACGCCGCCCAGCACGCGGACAGTGCCCGAGTACTGACCCGCATGCTCAGGTCAAACGCGCGGCCGGCTCGCTCGACGGCGAGCGCCGCTAAGAGCTTACGACCCCTTCCGCGACGGGCTGGTGGCGTACGCGATCGCGGACGTCTGCGTAGCGCAACGCCTCGTAGGCAATCAACGCGACGAGCGCCGCGGCGAGGACGCCGAGCGTGGCGAGCGCGGGCAGGGCGGCACCGGCGGGCACGAGCGCAAGCAACACGATCGCGCACACCAGTCGCCTGGTGCTGAGTGAGTGCATGTTGCGCATGCGAAAGGCCACGTGTGCGAGCAGGTACAGCGCAGCGCCGCCCAGCAGCGCGGCAGCGGGGACGAATTTCAAGGGATCGTCCACGCCGATCAGCGTGCGCTTGATGCCGACGGCGATCAGCGCGATGCCAGCGACCATGGGCAGGTGCATGTAGGAATAGGAGTCGCGCGCGATCTGGTTGCGTTCGCGCCCTTCCCCTGCTCGCTGCAGGCGTCTGCCGGCAACGATTGCGACGACGTCGAAATATGCCCACCACAGCGCCGCGGCGATGACCACTCCTAGCACCGCTGCCACGACGACGCCCGCGCTGACGGTGGGGCGAGCGCCGATACCAATGGCCACGATCGACTCACCGAGGGCAATAATCACAATCGCGCCGTGGCGCTCAGCGAAATGAGCGGGCACGAGCTTCCAGCCGTCGATGCCAAAGAGGAGCGGCCCTCCAAGGTCCAACACAAGCGCCAGACCCCAAAGTCCGAGCTGCCAACCGCCGTTAGTGAAGGCAGCGGCAATCAGCAGACCAACGCCGATGGCGGTGCTGACGGACAGCCCCAGCACCGAGTGACGCAGGTCGGGATCTTCACGGCTGGCGATCACGAACAGCGCGATGTGGGCAGCGCGAACGGCGGCATAAGCACACGCGAACAGCAGCGCCTCCGGACCGAACGCGCCGGGCACGCATAGCGCGGCGACGAGAAACGCTGCCATCGCGGCGAACATCGCCAGACGCACCGTTCCCTCCTCTGGGTCGACGACGCTCGTCAGCCATGCGTAGCCGGTCCACGACCACCACAGCACGCCAAGCACGAGCAGGCCCTTGAGCATTCCTTCCCACGTGGGCGTGCGGTCGATCAGGGTGGTGCATTGCGTTAGTGCCAGCACGAACACGAGATCGAAGAACAGCTCGAGCGGCGTCACCTGCTCGCCTTCGCGCATCACCGCGCTGACGCGCGGCACACGTTGGGGGCGGAGTGAGCTCACGCGCGCATCTTCGCAGCCGGCGGCCGGATGCCGGGACGAATGGGCTCCGCCCCGGCGCCGCTGGCCGGCCGTTCAGACAGGCGCTGCGCTCAGTGCAGCGACATGTTCGGCTCGCCGGCCGAGTTCAGGCCGGATCCGGAGGTGGTGCAGGTGCCGCCTTTGGGGGTACCTGTGTTGTATGCCTGGGTGAGGCAGTTACGTAGCCCCAGCTGCGCCCAGTAGTTGGGGTGGATGTCTTCCTGGAGTTCATACGGTCCGGTGATCGTTTCGATCGTGCGGATCTGGTTGAACCACTCGCTCTTGTTGACCGCTTCGGTTGCTTTCCAGTTGGACAGGCCCTCTTCCTCGAGCAGCCCCACGCCTTTGTCGCACAGACGATGGCTGTTGAACGCGGATGCCAGTTCCATGGTCTTCACGTTGGACAGGCCGACGCCGGAGGCGGCTCCCAGCACGGTGCTGTCGATCGTCGGCAGCATCGTGGCGTTGGCGTAGTTGGCGTCTGTGTTCCAGAAGCCGCAGCCGCCGGTGAACTGCCTGCTGTAGCCGCTCTGGGTGTAGCGGAATTCCGAGCCGTTGGGGATCGGTGAGGGGTAGTTCTGCACGAGGATCGTGTACTGCGAGCTCGTGTAGCCGGCGTTGGTCATGGCCGTGGCCACGTTTTTGATGGCGGTTTCGATTTCACCCTTGATTTTGGAGACGTTGCCAGAGGTGAAGTTGTTCGTGACGGAGCTTTCTTCGCTGCAGTAGAAGTCGTCGAAGAAGGTCGACTCGAGGAAGTCCTCAACGCAGGTCGTCACGATGCCGGCGAAGTTGAAGTTGTTGCCGCCGATGGACAGCGCCACGAGCTTGACGTTGTGGCTGGCGGCGAAGTGCTGCAGCATCAGCGCCTGACCTTCGTTGCCGCCAGCGTTGTAGAAGTCGATGCCCGGCTTGAACAGGCCTTCGGTGGTAAAGCTGGTGGTCTTGGCGCCCGAGCAGGCGAGGTTCTCGCCGTTGACGCCGCCGCCGATGTAGACCTCGGCGGACTTGGAGCGGTGGCAGCCTTTGATCAGTTCGGCTGTGTCGGTGGAGTTGTCGTAGTAGGCGGTCGATCCCAGCGCGTCGGTCTTGGACGAGCTTTCGTCGGTGTTTCCGGCCCAGCGTCCGGCCTCGCCGGAGATGAACGAGTCGCCGAGGCTGACGACGGTGGGCGTGCCCGACCCGGGGCCTTCGGCGTGAGCCGTGGCAACGAGCGAGGTGAGTGCGTACGTGAGTGATGCTGCGAGCAGCGCAGCGCAAACGAGCACGCGCTGATGGCGCCCGCGATCTGCGATCGAGTAGTGCATGGTTCCCCTCTGTCTCTTTGCACCGCTCCCTCGGCGGCGCCAGTGCTGCGACCCTAACGCCCGCTGCTACGAGCAGTCAACCAACTTTCAACAGTTCCCAGCCGACGTCTCTGACTACTGACGCCTGGGCGCGGCTCGGAGCGCGCTCAGGGGCGCTCGCTGGCAACGCGCGCGGGCGCTTCGCCCCAGAGTTGCTCGAGGCGATAGAACTCGCGTGTCTCGGGGGTGAAGATGTGCACGACCACGTCGAAGTAGTCCATCAGGATCCAGCCCCCGTCGGCTGAGCCCTCGACCTTGCGGGGCAGCGTGTCGTGCTCGTGCTTGAGCCCCTCGAGGATGCCGTCGTGTATGGCCTTGGCCTGACGGCCGGTGTTGCCGGAGCAGACGAGGAAGTAGTCGGTGTAGCCAAGCACACCGCGCAGGTCGAGCTCGACGACGTCGATCGCCTTCTTGTCCTCGGCGAAGCCGACAATGGCACCGAGCAGCGCCTCGCCCAGCAGGGGCTCGCTTGAGCTGCTCATCGGTTGACCTCCACACCAACGCGATACAGACCATGCTCGGCGATGTAGCCGGCGACCGCTGGCCCGACGAGCTGATCGATTGCCTCGCCCTGGGCTACACGCTGGCGCACGGCCGAGGAGGACACCTCGATGGCGGGCATCTGCAAGAAGCGCACGCTCTCCCCCGTGCTGGCATGCGAGCTACCGTCAGAATCGCCGCCAGCAGCGGTGCTCTGCGCAGCGTCGAGCGCATCGAGTACGCGCTGACGGGCGGTGCCGTCGCGCGTGGCAACCGCGAGTTGCGCCAGCTCGAGCAGCTGTTGGGGTTCGCGCCAGGAGCCCAGTGTGCTGGCCGTATCGGCACCGACGATGAACGTCAGCTGCGCATGGGGGTGAGTGGCGTGTATGGATCTCAAGGTATCCACGGTATAGGACAGGCCGCCGCGCTCCACCTCCACGGCGGACACGGCTAGGCCATGCTCATCGATTACGGCGAGCTGGCACATGCGCAGGCGATGCTGGGGGCCTGGATCGTCAGCGGCGGTGCCCAAGCCACTGGACTTGTATGGAGCGGTGTGAGTTGGCACGAGCAGAACCCGTTCGAGGCCGAGCTCTTGGCGGGCGTGACGGGCGACTGCGAGGTGCCCGAGGTGCGGCGGGTTGAAAGTCCCACCAAGGACGCCGAGCGATTGCTCGCGGGTGTGAGACCGGCTGGCCACCCTAACGGGCCGCTCAGGCGCGGACGTGTCCGTCGCCTTCAACGAGGTACTTGAACGTGCATAGCTCGCGCAGCCCGATCGGCCCGCGTGCGTGCAGCTTTTGGGTGGAGTTGCCGATCTCGGCGCCCATGCCGAATTCTCCGCCGTCAGTGAAGCGGGTTGACGCGTTGACATACACGCAGGCGGCGTCAACGCCGAGCTGGAACGCGCGAGCGGCAGTGGTGTCACGAGTGACGATCGCCTCGGAGTGCCCACTGCCATAGCTACCGATGTGCTCGATTGCCTGTTCGGTGGAGTCGACAACCCGCACGGCGATGATGGGCGCGAGGTACTCAGTGGCCCAGTCCTCGTCAGTTGCGTCTTCGATTTTTAGATTGGGGATATCGCTGTGGCGAGCGAGCGCGTCGTGTGTGCGTGCGTCGGCCCGGACGCTCACGCGGGCGGCGGCGAGCGCGCTGAGAACCTGCGGTAGGAACTCATCAGCGATGCGCTCGTGGACGAGCAGCGTCTCGGCTGCATTGCAAACGCCGGGGCGCTGGGTCTTGGCGTTGATGACGATCGCTTGCGCTTGCTGGATGTCTGCGCTCGAGTCGACATACACGTGGCAGTTGCCGGAGGCGGCGTAGATGACAGGCACGGTAGCTACCGCCTGGAGCGCTTGCTTGAGGCTCTCGCCGCCGCGGGGGATGATCAGGTCGACGCTGTCAGCCTGGGTGGCCAACTCGGTTAGCTCCTCGCGCCCGCCACCGGCGACGAGGCTGACGCAGCCATCGGGCAATCCAGCGCCGATGGCGGACTGGGCGGCGATCTGCGCGAGCGCGGCGTTGGAGTAGGCGGCTGATGAGGATCCGCGCAGGATGATGGCGTTGCCGGACTTCAGACACAGGGAGGCGGCATCGATGGTGACGTTGGGCCGCGCCTCGTAGACGACTGCGACGACGCCCAGCGGGACGCGCACCTTGCGCACGTCGAGGCCGTTGGGCAGGCGGTGCCCGTCGATTACCTCGCCGATGGGGTCGGCGAGCGCGGCGATCTGGCGCACGGCGCGGGCGATGGCGCCGACGCGTGCCTCGTCCAAGCGCAGACGGTCGAGCAGCGCATCGCCGATGTCAGCTTCGACGCCAAGCTGCATGTCGCGCGCGTTGGCCTGGAGGATCTCCTCGATGCGCTCTTCGAGCGCGGCAGCAATGGCCTCGAGCGCCGCATCCTTGACGGCGGTGTCGGTCTGGGCGAGCGTGCGGGCAGCGCGCTTGGCCTTGCGAGCAATGTCGGCGACTGATGAGACGGCTACTGCCATTGCTACAGGGTAGGGGCTGTGCGTTTCAGGTAGGAGCTGGTTTTCAGTCGACGACGAGGTAGTCGCGATGGACGGCCTCGTCGCTGGCGCGGGGCAGGACGTTGCGCACGGCCTCCGACTTCAGCCCGAGGACGCTGCGCAGCTCCTCGGCGGAGTAGCTGCAGATGCCCTTGGCAAGAGTCCGTCCATGCTGTCGATCGCTGTCTGGCGACTCGGGCGGCTCGGCGATGTCGACGGCGTCGCCGGCATCGAACTGACCGAGGACGTTCACGATCCCCACAGGTAGAAGGCTTGCGCTGCCGTCGCGAACGGCGCGCACGGCGCCAGCGTCGATGACAAGCGTGCCACGGGATGGCTTGGCGTACTTCAGCCACAGCTTGAAACTCGAATAGCGCGCCTCGCGCGCGGCGAAATGTGTGCCCTCGCGTTCACCTGCGAGCACAGCCGCGAGCGCTTGTGCGCGGACGCCGTTACAGATCACAGTGGGAATGCCAGCGGCGGTGGCCATCTCAGCGGCAACCACCTTGGAGCGCATGCCCCCGGAACCAAGCGGCGAGGTGGTGTGTCCGATCTCCAGGTCATCGAGCGCGTCGAAGTCGCTGACCTCGGCAACGATGTGGGCGTCGGGATGCAGCCGCGGGTCGGCTGTGTAGAGCCCGTCGATGTCGGTCATCAGGATCAGCTCGTCGGCAGCGACCAGCACCGCGACCTGGGCGGCGAGGAAGTCGTTGTCGCCGAAGGAGATCTCGTCGGTGGCGGTGGTGTCGTTCTCGTTGATGACGGGCAGTACGCGCCACTCGAGCAGCGTGGTGAGAGTCTGGCGGGCGTTGAGGTAGTGGGTACGGGCGCTCATGTCGAAGAACGTGAGCAGCACCTGTGCGCTGGTGATCTCGCGCTCGCGCAGCAGCTCGTCGTAGATCCTGTAGAGCTTGCCCTGGCCGACGGCGCTTGCGGCCTGCAGCGCACCGGTGCTGCTGGGGCGCTGGGGCAGGTTCATCACGCGCATGCCCCGCGCTATTGCACCGCTGGTGACGACGATCACCTCATCGCCTGCGCGATGCAGGGCAGCCAACTGGTCGCATAGGCTCGCGAGCACATCCATACGAGGAGTGCCCTCGGGGTCTGCGACCACGCTCGATCCGAGCTTGATGACGACGCGTCTCATCGGCGTGACGCAGCGTAGACGGTCAGTTCGAACGACTTCGGGTTCAGCTGCCAAGCTCTCTGGCAACTTCGAGAGATTCGATGTCGACGAGGTCCTGTGGTCTTCCAGCAGCACGCTTCATCGCAAGCATGTCGGTTATTGAAGCCACGCGCACACTTCGCCCACTCAACTCCATCACGCTTGCGCGCTCACGCAGCGTCTCGTAACCAGGAGATCCTTCCGGATTGACCAACAAATCGATGTCCCCAGCTGGCGTCGTCAAGCACAATATCTGCGTCTGACGCAGGGAGCGGCCATCGGCGACGAACGGCACGGTCTCTGGAATACCTCGTAGCCGCGCTGCCAGTCCGACGAGTACACGTCCGAGCGCGTCGAGGTTGTCCTGTGCGGTCCCATAACAGATGTCGAGGTCCTTGGTAAAGCGCGGCATCGCTTGCAAGACAACTGCAACCCCGCCGACGATGACGAAGTCGACTCCTCCGTCCACCAATGCCCGGACCAGCGCTGCTGGGTGGTAATCAGGCTGGCTCGCCACGTGCTCTGGCTCCGGCGAGGGTGAGTTCGCGCCCCCACTCGTACATCCGTTCGAGCTGTGTGAGCCTTTGCTCCGGGCTCAGCCTGAGTTGCTCGAACACAAGTGTCTCGTCTATGCCCCGTTTCAGCGGCTGAGTGGTCAACACGAGCTGTCGTCCAACCCCCCGCAGCGCGCTTTCAAGCGTTGTGACCGTGGGGTTCGCGTTTGGCCCCTCAAGCTTGGCTACCGCTGCCTGGCTGACGCCGAGTCGACGGGCGAGCTCAACTTGCGTCAGTCCAGCGCGGGTACGTGCGATCTTGAGCAAATCCGATGAAGACATCTCAAGCCAGGATTATAACCTATAGGTTATTGAACTGAAGGGCCCCTCGGCTACTCCTGCGGGTCCAACTCGAAGGTGACGCCGGCGATCTCGATCTCATCGCCTGGCTGGAAGCCCTTGGCCTCGAGCGCACTGAGCACACCGATCTTACGCAGCCTGCCCTCCAGGTAGGCCATAGCGTCCTCGTTGTCGATGTCGAAGCGGGCGAGCAGTCGCTCGATCCCGCGGCCCTTGACTGCATACGCGCCATCGGCGAGCTGCTCAACCTGAAAGCCGGCACTAACGTGAGGGCGGAACACCATGTGCTCGACGAGCTCCTCCTCTCCCCCTCGGGATCTGTCCGCCAGCGCGGCGCCGCCGGGCACGGCGTCCGGCACAAGGCGCAGCAGCAGCTCCCCCAGCTCGCGCACACCGGCTCCTGTTGCACTCGAGGTGGCGATCACGGGAACATCGGGGCCCAGGCGCTCCTGCCATTCGGCGATGCTGGCCGCGGTGCGCTCAGCGGGAACGAGGTCGATCTTGGAGAGCGCGAGCACGCGGGGCAGCCGCGCGAGGCGCTCATCGTGCGCGGCCAACTCGTGCTCGATCGTGGCGTGGTTGGCGAGCGCGTCGGCCTCCTTGCCGCCAGACATCTCGGGGGCGATGTCGAGCACGTGTACAAGTAGGCGCGTGCGCTCGACATGGGCGAGGAAGTCGTGGCCGAGCCCCGCGCCCTCACTTGCGCCCTCGATCAAACCGGGGATGTCAGCGACGACCAGCTGGCGTTCGTCGCCTTCCAATACCCCTAGTACGGGCGAAAGCGTGGTGAAGGGGTAGTCGGCAACCTTTGGCGCAGCGCGGGTCAGGCGGGAGATGAGCGAGGACTTGCCAGCGTTGGGCAGGCCCACCAGGCCGATGTCCGCGAGCAGCTTCAGTTGTAGATCGAGCCAGCCTTCCTCACCGACGAGCCCGCGCTCGGCAAAGCGGGGGGCCTGGCGGGTGGGGGTGGCGAAGCGCTTGTTGCCTTTGCCACCGCTGCCACCCTTGGCGACCGCGGCGTTCTGGCCGGCTGCCAGTAGCTCCCAGCGGCGCCCTGTGAGGTCGCCCTCGTCGTCCTCGCGTCCGACGATCTCCGTTCCCGGCGGCACTTTGATGGTGAGCGTCTGCCCATCAGCGCCGTGGCGAAGCCCGCCCTCGCCGTGACCGCCACGGCCGGCGCGATAATGGGCCTTGCGGCGAAAACTCTGTAGGTCGCGAAGCGAGTCGTCGCACACGAACACGACGTCGCCGCCGCGCCCGCCGTCGCCGCCGTCGGGGCCGCCGCGCGGCACGTGCGCTTCGCGGCGGAAGCTCAGGCAGCCGTCGCCGCCGGCGCCTGCCTGGACGTGGATTCTTGCTCGATCGTGCAGCATTGCTGACTCATCGTGACAGCAGCGCACCGATCCTCACGCGTGGAGCTGTTCAGGCGTGCGCGAGGCGATGCGAGAAGTAAAAGCCGGCGGCGGCAGCAGCGCCGGCGAGCGCCACCGTGCCGAGCACGCCTTTGCGGGGCAGTGCATCGCGGGCGAGGATCGTGGCAACCACGTCTACTGAGTCAACTACAGCGCACGCAGCCTGTATATATGGCCCGGCGGGATCGTCGAGCGTCTTTAGCGCCGCGATACCAAGCGCGAGATCGCGGGCTCCGAGCGAGCGTGCGAGATCACCTACGACGGGGAGCTTGGCGCTCTCCTCCCCCAGCCATCTGGCGGTTACCTGCTCGGGCGCGCCCAGTACGGCCACTCCCAAGGCAGCTCGCCCCGCGGCAAGCAGCAAAGCGCCGTGCCGCGGGGAGATGCCGCGCACCCTCAGTTTTGTGAGTCGCTGCTCGGCAGGATGTTCACGACTCGACCGCGCCAGCCGGTCGTGAACTGCACGGTCCCGGCGGCACGCGCGTACAGCGTGTCGTCTTTGCCAATGCCAACGCCGGCGCCTGGCTTGAAGCGGGTGCCGCGCTGGCGCACGATGATCTCGCCGCCGGTCACCGCCTCGCCCGCGAATGTCTTCACACCCAAGCGCTGGGCGTTTGAGTCACGGCCGTTGCGGCTCGAGCCGAGCCCCTTCTTATGAGCCATCTGCGCTCGTCTCCTTGCTCGCCTTGGGCGTCTCGTTGGGAGCGTCCGCCGCTTTGGCTTTGCTCGCTTTGGTGGCGGCTTTTGCGCTACCGGCGGTGATCTCGGTGACCTCGATCTGGGTCAGGTCCTGGCGGTGGCCGGTGCGACGTTTGTAGCCGCGCTTGGGCTTGAACTTGAAAACCCGCAGCTTCTCGCCACGGACGTGGGCCACGATCGTGGCGGTCACCTTCACGTCTTTGAGTCCGGCCTTGTCGAACACGGCCTCGTCTGAGCGGTACATCAACGGCTCGAGCTCCACCACCGCACCCTCGGCGGCAGCCAGGCGCTCTACGAGCAGCTTCTGACCCCGCTCGACGCGGTACTGCTTGCCGCCGGTCTTCACGATCGCGTACATATCTGTGTGTCTCGATTCCTCTGGCTTGTCAGGGCCGCGCTTGCCGGCTTGTGCCGGATCAGCGGTCGGCTATTCGGGGGTCGCCTTGGCCTTGGCAGCCGAACGGCGCCGTCCGCCCCTGCGGCCACGACGCCGAGGCTTGGATTGTAGGCCATCCTCGCCCGTCTCGCCGGTCTCGCCGTCAGCGTCTGCAAGCGCGCTTACCGCAGCCTGTTCCTCGGGCTCAGCGTCGACGGCGGTGGGCGCGTCGCTGAGGCCAGCTTCACGGCGGGCCTCAGCATCCCCGCTGTCGACCGCTGTGCGGCGTCTGCGGCTGCGCGGCGCGGGCGCCTCGGGTGTCGCGTCCTCGGGCGCTGCCTCCTCGGCGGGTGCGCTTGCCGCCGCCCGAGCAGGACTCGCGGGACGTTTGCGGCTGCGCGTGTTGGAGCGGCTGCCGGAGGGACGGGCGGGCGCGGCGATCACCTCGCCGCTCTCGTCCAGCAGCAGCGCGGTCGCGGCGGTGCGTCCCACCTGATCGATGCGCACCATTCGCTTCTCTCCCACATACGGGGAGGCACCGGCGATGGAGATTATGTAGCCGTCGATTTTGGCGACGGCGTCGTCGACGTCGTACATGTGCGGCTCGACGATCTCAACGAGCACCTCATCGCCTTGGCGGAACGGCAGCGCACGCTCCTCGACCTCAGCACGCGTCCCCGTGAAGGTAACCGCGAAGTGATCCAAGGTAAGCCCTTCGGAGCCCTCGAACAAAAACGACTTGCCCGTCTGGGCCTCCAACGCGTGCAGCACCCGCGAGCCGTGCCCGGTGAACTGGGTACTGACCCTGGGGTTGGATTGGATCAGGAAGGCCTCAGCTTCGGGGTGCTCGACAGCTACGTCACGCAGCCTGCGCTCGAATTCGATCGCGATCGTCTCCTCGGAGCGAATCACGCCCTCCCCCTCACAGGTGGGACACGGACGGCTCATGATCTCGCGCACACCCTCGGTGACGTTTTGGCGAGTCATCTCGACGAGTCCAAGCTTGGAAATCTCGGCGGTGAACGTCTTCGTGCGATCCTCGTCGAGCGTCTTGCGCAAGGTCTTCATGACGGCGTCGCGGTTGCGCGCGCGAGCCATGTCGATGAAGTCGATGACGATGATGCCGCCGATGTCGCGCAAGCGCAACTGGTTGACGACCTCCTCGGCGGCCTCCAGGTTCGTCTTGGTGATGGTGTCCTCTAGCGCAGCGCCCTTGCCGCGGCCGATGAAGCTGCCTGAGTTGACGTCGATTACCGTGAGCGCCTCGGCATAGTCGATGATCAGATAGCCGCCGCTGGGGAGATCTACGCGCCGTGAGAGCACGCCCTCGATTGCCTTGTCGACGCCGTATGACTCGAACAGCGGCTCGTCCTGTTGCCACAGCTCAACCCGCTCGACCAGCTCTGGGGCGGTGCGCGTGAAGAACGACACCAGGCGGTGGTACTGCTGCTCGTCATCGACGATCGCGCGCTCGAAGTGCGCGGAGAAGATGTCGCGCACGACGCGCACAGAAAGATCGGCCTCCTGGAAGACCAAGTCGGGGGCCGCTGTCTCCTCGACACGTTTGACGAGCACCTCGTGGAGCTTGTGCAGGTACTTGAGCTCGCGCTCGAAGTCCTCGCGCTTGGCGCCGTGTGCGGCTGTGCGGACGATCACGCCGCCGCCGTCGAGGCTGAGATTGGCGGTTTGACGGCGCAACCGCTCGCGCTCTTTGTCCTCCAGGCGCCGCGATACGCCAACGCCCTCGCCGGTCGGCGCGTACACCATGTAGCGCCCGGCGATGGTCAGCTCCATGGAGAGCCGCGCACCCTTGGTCTTGAGCGGGTCCTTGACGACCTGAACGACGATCTCCTGGCCCGGTTTGAGCAGATCGGAGATCTTGCGAGCGCTGCCACCGCCTCGCCCGCGCCTGGGCGTCTCGACGCCCGGCAGCACGATCTCATCGACGTGCAGGAAACCGTTCTTCTCCAGGCCGATGTCGACGAACGCTGCCTCCAACCCAGGCAGGACGTTGTCGACCTTGCCCTTGTAGATGTTGCCGACGATCGAGCGTCCGCCGCGACGCTCTATGTAGAGCTCAGCGACGCGGTATCCGGCCTCCGGGCCCTTGCTGCCGCGCTTGCGACCACGGCTGGAGGAGGAACGCGAGGCGGCGGGCGTTCCGCTCGCCTCCAGAAGCGCCACGCGCGTCTCCGCGCGGTCGACGCTGACAAGCACTTGCTTTTTCAATTTGATCCAGTCTTTCGGTATGGAAACAGGCCGGGCGTCGGGCGGATTGGCGCCTTGTCGACGAGCCCGCATACGCGCGGGACACCCGATCGGGCGAACCCAGCGCGGCTGGGCGTAGAACCCAGCGGGGCTGACGGTGTGGTGAGGGACGCTCGGCGGACATTTAGGTCTAGTGGCGCAGTACGCGGTCCTTCAAGGCTTGAGAGGCGCGCGCCTGGACATAGATCGATTGCAGCAGGCCGATACCCAACAAGGTCGCGATGACAGACGATCCGCCATAGCTCATGAGCGGAAGCGTGACGCCGGTAATGGGCATGATCCCAATAGTCATCCCTACGTTGACAAAGACCTGAAACATGAGCATAGCCGCTACACCGGCGGCGATCAGCGAGCCAAACAGGTCCTTGGCCATCACAAGCACGCGCAGCGCCCTCGACAAAAGCAGTCCATACAGCAGCAAAACGATGCCGGCGCCGAGGAAGCCATAGCGTTCGCCTACGGCTGCGAACACGAAGTCGGTGTCACTCTCAGGCACGTAGCCATTGGAGACCTGACTGGTGCTCGCCTTGCGCCCGGTCTTGCCGCCTGAGCCAATTGCGATCTTCGACTGTTCCTGCTGGTAGGAGGGATCGGTTTCTTCAGTCCCTTCCTTCTGCACCTTGGCGGCATTGGGATGGATGAAAGCCGTCAGGCGTTCCACTTGATAGGGCTTGAGCACGTGTATCCCCACAGCCGGCGCGGCGACGAGTACGAACGCGATCGACACGCAAACGAGCGTGGCGAGCGCAGCGAGATGCCGCCAGGACGTGCCCGCGATGAACAACAACATGCAGGCGATCGTCATGTATACAAGGCCAGAGCCAAGGTCTGGCTGGGCTATCACGAACATCGTCGGCACCAACGCAGCGATCAACACGCGCACGGTCGTGTCGCGGTCGCGCAGCGAACGTGCACGCTCGACGATGAACGCCGACAGCGACAGGATCAAGAGGATCTTGCCGAGCTCGGATGCCTGAAAGGAGAACAGCGGGAAGTTGATCGCGCGCTGGGCTCCTTGAGCTGAATGGCCGAGACCCAAGACCGCGAGGATGCTGAACAGCAGGAACCCGTAGATCACGTTTTTGTACTCACGTATGCGTGAGTAGTCCAAGCGCGAGAGACCGAGCATCATTAGGAAGCCGATGACCAAATAGATGATCTGGCGATTGACGTAGTAGCGCGGGTTGCCTGGGATGAGATTGCGCGTGGCAGCGCTCAAGGTCACGATCGAGCAGATGCCGAGCCCGATGACCGCCAGCGCGAGCAACGGGTCCAGCGGCAGGCGCAGTGCGCGCGACGCCGCCACGGGGGTCTCGTCAGTCGGTTGGATGGGGCTGAGCGGGCTCAAAATGTCTTGGAGCTACCGGCGACGAACTTCTTCGGCTTTCCATACCACTGCGAGGCGATCAAGCGTGCGATCGGGGCGGCGGTTTCTGCGCCGAATCCGCCTTCCTCGACGGTCACGGCAATTACGATCGGGCGCTGGGCGTTGCCGAGGTAGCACATGTACCAGGACTGTTCCACGTGTCCCGCACGTTCGGCGGTACCGGTCTTCCCATACACCGGGTCTTCTTGTTGATTCCAGCCGCTCCAGACCTGCGTCGAGGTCCCGCCTGCGGCAGTGGTGGCCTGGTGGATGCCTTCCATCACGAGACTCAGGTCTTCGAAGTTGAGGTGCACGTGGCGGCTGGGGAATTTCAGCGACTGCACGAGGCTGCCGGTGGGTTCGTCGATCTGTTTGCCCAGGTGTGGAGTGACGACGGTGCCGGTGCCGCCATTGCGATAGGCGGTGGCCAGCGCGGAGTAGGCGACCGCCATCTGCAGTGGGTCCGTCAGCAGCTCACCTTGCCCGACCGCTAGGTCCATGTTGTAGCCAACAGTCCACGGTGCCCCTGGTTCGGCAACGATGTAGCAAGGGTGGCCGTGGTGGGCTTTGGTGCATTTGGCTTCAAGCTCGTTCTGTTCGGCGAGCCACTTCGGGTCGGGAATGATGCCCGGGAACTCGCTCGGCAGGTCGATCCCGGTCGGCTCGCCGACCCCGAGCTCGCGAGCCTTCTTCTGGATGATCTCGCCACCGTGTTCGTTGGCGAGCTTGCCGACGGTGAAGAAATAGGTGTCGGATGACTCCTTCAATGCTTCCACGAGCGTCGCGGCCCCATATTCGGCGTGCCCGGCGTTGCAGAATGGCTCGCTTGAGACGTAGATGCACTGCCCTGCCCCGAGACCCTCACTGGGCGTGATCACGCCGGCTTCAAGCGCAGCCATCGCGGTGATCGGCTTGAACGTCGAGCCAGTGGGGAAGGCGCCTTCGTCGGCGAGGTCGGTGAGGCGACCTGGTTCTTCGCCGTTACGCCCTGAGAGTTCGTTGTATTCAGCTTCGGTGAGCGGTTTGGCGAATCTATTGGGATCGAAGCTCGGCGATGAGCCCATTGCAAGCACTTCGCCGTTGAGCGGGTCGAGCGCGACGAACGCACCTGCGATCGCTGGTTTACCGCCTGCCCGAGCGTGTTCCATGCCTTCCTGCAGGGCCTTTTCGCTGGCACGTTGCAAGCCCAGGTCGAGCGTCGTCTGCAGCGCGTGACCCGCTTTGGGTGGCGTCGGCGCGAGTTTGCTGGCTACCGGCTGGCCTTCGGCGTTGACAGCGATCCGCTTGGCGCCGGGCACGCCACGCAGGTAGTGGTCGTAGTAGTACTCGAGCCCCGCCTGCCCGACGATCGTTCCCGGCTTGACGCCGCGGAAGGCGCGCATCTTGAGCTCTGGTTCGTTGACCTGGCCGACGTAGCCGAAGATCTGCGCGGCCATTTCGCCAAGCGGATATTCGCGAATCGAGACTGGTTCCTGGACGACGCCGGGGAATTCGTTTGCGCGCTCGCCAAGGATCGTCAGCGCACCGCGCCCGGCGGCGGTCTTGACGGTCACCTCCGCATAAGGCGTGGCGGTCATCCCCTCCACAACGCGTTCGTCGATCTTGCGCGGGCTGACTTTGATCACGCGGCTGAGACGGTCGAACAGTCGTTTGAGCTTCACCGCAGACACTGGCAGCGGCGGCACGGCAATTCGTGGTGGACCGGTCGCCAGGCGCAAACGTCTGAGCTCCAATCGCTGCGCATGGCTCCGGTGCCGCACACCTCCAAGCGCGGCCTCATAGCCCGACAGGCGCGTGACGGCAGCACGCCGTATGAGTTCCGCAGCGTCGAGTTTTTGCTGATATTCGCTCACCTGGGAGGAGATCCCGCCCGGCAGCTCCTCGGGCACAATCTGCACGGCGTTGGTCACCGTGCTGCCTACCAACGTCTGCCCTGCGCGATCGAGAATCGCCCCCCGCGGTGCCGCGATCGGGATTTCGCGTTCCTGGTTGGCGTTCGCCTGTGCGACGTACTGTTCACTTGAGAGCACCTGCAGGTACCACAGCCGGAAGAAGATCACGCCAAACATCACCATCGCCACGCCACTGACGATCGCCACTCGCAACGCCAGCTGCGGCGAGACCGGGATCCGTGGATCACGTTTGCGGACGGGCTCGATCGCGCTCATGACGACACTACGCCCTCACGGACACGCAAGCCAAGCTGGTCAAGGACGCAGCGAGCGTGGCGTGCTGTGCACGCGAGCGAGCGAGGACGCAGACCCAGCGCCGGCTTGCGTGTTCGTGCGCTCATGGGCGGGAGAGGGGGCTCAAACCACCGGTCGTGTATGCGCGACGCCGGCGCCTGCGGCGCGGATCCTCCGGTAGCGCACCTTCGAGCGCACGCCGTGTGAGCGCCCACATCGGCAGCGCCACGATCGTGTTGACGAACACCCCGAACACGACCTCGCGTAGCAGTTCGAAGCTGACAGGGGCATCGACGCCCAGCATGAACTCCATCAGCGAGTAGCCCACAAGGGCTACAGCTGAGGCGCCTCCGCCGACGATCAGGGGCGTGAACGGGCCTTGGGGATCGCGCAACTCGCGCAGCCGGCCACACCAGTAGCCGATCAGGGTGAAGATCAGTGACGTCAGCCCGAGCGTCTGCAGCAGCGCGAGGTCAACGAACAGGCCAACCGCGAAGCCACAAGCAGCTCCGACGGTGGAACCGCACAGCAGCCCGACAAATGCCACGAGCAGCGAGGTAAGATCGGCGTTGACCCCAAACACGGGAACCTCAGAGACGACGCCGATCTGAAAGAAGCCCACGACCACCGCAAACGCGGCCAGGCGGAGGCCAAGTGATCCGTTGACGCTTGCGCTCATCCTCCGACCTGAGTCGAGGCGAGTTGTTCGCCGGAGTTGCCGGCTTGTGCCGATGGAAGACTTGCGGCCAGATTGCTGAGCCCCGATGCACGCGTCCCCGCCCCAGTCGTGAGCACCTGGACGATGTCCAGATCGTGCAGATTCGCCGCGGGGTGAACGTTGACCGACTTGTAGGCGCTTTCTTCATTCACGGAGGTGACCTGGCCAATCATCAGCCCCGGCGGATACAGCGATTCACCACCGGCAACAGTGCCGGAGGTAACGACGTATTCGCCGATGTTCGCCTGCGCGTTGGCGGGCAGATACCCGAGCAGTAGGTCGTTCGGGTCACCTACCTTGGGCTGCACTAGCCCCGTAGCGGTGCTGGTGCCGATCCGAGCCGAGACGCCCATCGAGCTATTGGTAATCAGGTCGAGCTCGGCGCCGTCGGAGACCACCGCGGCGACCTTGCCAACTAGCCCTTCTTCGTTGACCACGGGATCGTTTACCTGGATCCCCGAGGATTCGCCCTTGTCGATGTTGACCGTCGAATACCACAGGTTCGGCGTTTTGCCCACCACGGTGGCTGTCACTGGGTGGTAGTCGCTGACGCCCAGTTGATCGAGATGGGTCAGCGCCAGCAACTCGCGATACGCGCGTTTTTCGGACTGGTCGTTGACAAGTTCGCGCCGCAGTCTGTTGGTCTGCTTGAGCGACTGGGCCAGCCGGCTTTTCGCATGCAGCGTGTTGCCAAACCAGCTGAACAGATCGCGAACGGGCTTCAGCGCCTTGTTGGCGCCGTCCTGGAGCGGCGAGACGATCGTCAGGAAGTCCCGCTGCACACCGTGCAGACGCCCGTTGGAGGACTCGCCGAAATAGGCAGTCAGAAGCAGCAGTGAGAGCACGACGAGCAGTACAAGAACCGTTCGCCGACGCCGGACCGTCTTGTCATGCACCGATGGCTACCTTCCGAAGCGTTCGACCAACAGAGTACCCAGGCGCGTGGTTGGCTGAGTAGAGGCGGGTGGGCATCCCATCAATCCACCCGAGCTTCACCGCCGGCGTCGGTTGCGCGACGTGCGGTTGGAGCGGTGGATCGCCTCGAACTCCTCGAGCGAGCGCCCGGAACCGACGGCTACGCACGTCAGCGGAGACTCCGCCAGGTGCGCAGGCATTTGTGTCTCCTCGCGCAACCGCTCATCCAGACCCTGCAGCAGCGAGCCGCCACCGGCGAGCATGATGCCGCGGTCCATGATGTCTGAGGCGAGCTCCGGCGGCGTGCGGTCGAGCGTCTCCTTGACGGCGTCGATGATTTGCGTCAGCGGCTCTGCCAACGCCTGGCGGATCTCCTCGCTCGTCAGCACGACCGTCTTGGGTAGTCCAGCAACCATGTCACGACCGCGAATCTCTGCCTGCAACTCCTCGGCCATCGGGCACGCTGAGCCAATCTCGAGCTTGAGCTCCTCAGCGGTCTGCTGCCCGATCAGGAGCTTGTACTCCTTCTTGGCGTAGTTGATGATCGCCTCATCCATCTCATCGCCGCCGACGCGGATCGATTGCGAGACGACGATCCCACCCAGCGAGATGACCGCGACCTCAGAGGTGCCACCACCGATGTCGACGACCATCGAGCCAGTTGGCTCACCCACCGGCAGGCCCGCACCGATCGCGGCTGCCATCGGCTCCTCGATCAAGTAAGCGGTACGCGCGCCTGCCGACAGGCACGCCTCCTCGACGGCGCGCTTCTCTACGCCGGTGACCCCGGAGGGCACACACACGACGACGCGCGGGTGTGCCCAGCGGTTCTGGTGCACCTTCTGGATGAAGTGTCGGAGCATCTGCTCGGTCACGTCGAAGTCGGCGATCACGCCGTCCTTGAGGGGGCGGATCGCCTGGATCGTGCCTGGCGTACGTCCCAGCATGCGCTTGGCCTCGATGCCGACGGCGTGCACTTCGCCCGTGCGCGAATCGATCGCCACCACGCTCGGCTCGGAAAGCACAATCCCCCGCCCACGGACATATACGAGCGTGTTGGCCGTCCCCAAGTCGACCGCCATGTCGCGGCCGCCGAATCCTGTCAGATAGCTGAAGATGCCCATGTATAACGAGAGAGGGCACGTTCAGATCCGGTCCGGCGTAGCCGCGTCGAAACGCGCTCCAATACCAGTATCCATCGGCGCGTACCCAGGGGCGCAGTCTAGCGGACTCCCCTCTTCCCCCGCCACATCTGCCATCGGATTTGCAGATCGCGGCAGGGAATGCCGAAGACGAGCTTGGCAACCATGCCCGCGACGCCTGACGCAAGACTTTAGTCGCTGTCAAATCGCTCCGGGTAGATCGCCCTGAGTGTCGACAGCGGCAGCCCGACCACGTTCTCCTCCTCCCCTTCTAGTGCCACCACGAGTGCGGCGCCGGCCCCCTGGATCGCATACCCGCCAGAGCGTCCCCGCCACTCCTCCGTACCGACATACCAATTCAGTAGCGCTCCGTCGATGCAGCGGAACGTCACACTGCTGCGCGCCACGGCCGTTCTCTCTGTCACCTCAGAGCTCTCATCGACGAGCAGCAGCGCCACGCCGCTGAGCACTTCGTGCGTGCGCCCGCTGAGCGCGGCCAAGGTCCTCTTGGCTTCCTGAGCATCGACGGGCTTCCCGTAGATCACCCCGTCGAGCACCACGATCGTGTCGCAGCCGAGCACCGCCTCGGCAACACCGGGGCGGCAAACCGCGCGAGCCTTGCGTAGGGCGTTCTCGACGGCCACGTACGCCGGGTCCTCACCTTGCTCGAGCTCGCTCGCGTGCGAGACCCTAATTGTGAAGGAAACCCCCAAGCTCTCGAGCAACGCTCGTCGCTGGGGCGAACCAGAGGCGAGGACCAGTGGCGGTTGTGCGCCCGCTGCTACTGCAGGTCTCCGAAGAACAGGGCCGCCTCGCGCGCAGCTGACTCCGGCGAGTCCGAACCGTGGACCATGTTTGCGCCCATCTCGATGGCAAAGTCACCGCGGATCGAGCCAGGGGCAGCCTCCAGCGGGTTGGTGGCACCGATCATCTGGCGCGCTGCCTTGACCGCGTCGATTCCCTCCAGCACCATTGCCAGGATCGCGCCCGAGGTGATGAAGTCGACCAGCTCACCGAAGAACGGCCGCTCGGCGTGCTCGGCGTAGTGACGTTCAGCCAGCTCACGCGTGACGATCATATGGCGCAGGGCGACGATGCGCAGACCCTTGCGCTCGAAGCGCGCGATGATCTCCCCGCTTAGCCCTCTCGCGAAGGCGTCGGGCTTTACGAGGATCAGTGTTCGGTCCATGGGTTCCTTTGTCTGGTTTGGGAGGTGTTCAGGAGCTCGGGCGCGGCCGGCTGCCGCGGCGCCCCGCGCGTGCGGGGCTGGCCGATCTACGCTCGCTCGACGCGGTCGATGGCTCGGTGGCCAGCGCCGGCTCGGCGGCCTCGTCCTTGCCATCCTCCTCAGATGTCGGCAGCTCGACATCCGTGAGCTCGCTATCGAGATCAAGCTCGCTCGCGCTGGCGCGACGGCGACGCGAACGCGGCTTTGATAGGCCGGGGACGTCGGCCTCGCAATACGGACAGATCGTCCACGCCTGGTCGAGTGGACGCGAGCAGCTCACGCAACGCTCCTTAAGCTTGCGCAGGCAGCTCGGACAGCGGATGAAGTCGTTCTCGACGCGATAGTCGCAGTAGGGACACAGCATCTGGTCGAGCTGGCGCAGACGCGCCTCGGCGGCTTGCGTCTCCAGCTCGCGCTCACGCACGTCCTCCAAGAACTCCGGTGGCCGCAGGATCATGTACACGATCGTGCCTACGAACGGGAACACCGACGCGGCGGCACTGACGAGCACGAGAAAGGGATCAGAGATGCGCCGTCGTGCGTCCGCGTAGGTCCAGTAGATCAGCGAGAAGTAGACGACGACAACAAACAGGATCAGCAGATCGATCGCCAAGTTCAAGCCGCTGCTTTCAATTCCGAAATAGGCGAAGGTAAGCATCGGCCGGCTGAGTTTAGAGAAACAGCCGGCCAAAGCCATAGCCAGCAGCGAAGAACACAAGGATTACGAGCGCAACGATCAGCGCAACTGCGCCAATCATAGTGAGCACCGAAGGGCCGTCGTCGTTCATCTCGCGGAGCTTTCAGGACCGATACGCAGCCCGGGCGAGGCTCCAGCGCCAGCCAATCCGCCGATCAGATCACCGACCAGGTAGACCGACCCGGTGGCCAGCACAGAGCCGCCGTGCGCGGAGGCCCAAGCCTGTGCTTGCTCGAGTGCGAGGGAGGCTCGCGGCTCGGACACGCTCGCATCGAAGCCAAGCTGGCGGGCAAGCGACTCCAAGGCGGCCGGCGAAAGCGCACGATCGCCGGGGGGTGCGGTGAACCACGCCCGCGTTGTGACTGGTAGTAGCGCCGCAAGCATGCTCGCGGCGTCCTTGTCGTCGAGTACTCCCAGTACCAGTGCGAGCGGCCCGGCGGGGAACACATCGCCAAGGGACTGCACGAGGGCGATGACCGCGTCGGGGTTGTGAGCACCGTCAACGATCGTCAGCGGATCGTGCGCAAGCTGCTGCAGGCGCCCGGGAACGTCAGTGGCGGCTGCAGCCTGGGCAACCGCGTGCTCGTCCAAAGCAATGCCCGCGTGTTGCAGGTATGCGCCCGCCGCACAGCGCGCGAGCGCGAAGTTTCGTCGCTGAAATGCGCCGCGCGCCAACAGCTGTGGAACGGTGCTGGCACTCCCGGCGTGCAGCACTCGGGCCTCCCGTTCGCGCGCGACGCGCTCGGCAACCTCGAGCGCCGGCGACGCGAGAGCTTCGCCGAGAACCAGTGTCGCGCGCGGGCGCACCGCAGCCAGCTTCTCCTCGGCAATGTCTCTGACGGTGGGCCCGAGCCAGCGGGTGTGCTCGAGGCCGACATTCGTGAGCACTGTGATAGGCGCAGCGATAACGCTGGTCGCGTCGTAGCGTCCCCCCAGGCCCGCCTCGATGACTGCTACGTCGACTTCCTGGCGGGCCATCTCCCACAACGCGGCCGCGGTGAGTAGTTCAAATTGCGTCACGCGATCGTCCTCGGAAAGCGTGCGATTGACGCGTTCCGCCGCCCACGAGGCGCGCGCAATTGCGCCAGCAAACTGCTCCGTGTCGAGCTCCTGCCCGTCGATGAGCACGCGTTCGCGGTAGGACACGAGGTGCGGGGAGAGGTATGCCGCCGTGCGCAACCCGTGGCGTTCGAGGATCGCGGCGGCCATCCGCGTGGTCGATGACTTGCCATTGGTCCCGAGCACATGGACAGCCTCGAAGCGCTGCTCGGGAGAGCCGAGGACGGTCATCATCCGCCGCATGCGATCCAGGCCAAAGCGCATCCCGAATAGCTCCAGCGAGCGCAGCTGACGCTCGGCCTGAGCCTCGGTCCAGATCGTGTCCTTCGACGGATTCATGTTCGGTGCCCTCCCCCGAGGCGCAGCCAGCAAAACGGACTAGGCGTCGGGGTGCTCGCGCAAGTAGTCAATGAACACGGGACGCAGCGCCTCACCCAGCTCGCCATCGCCGCTGTGCAGGGCGTCGAGGATCTTGCCTTTGGAGAACTGAAGGTCGTAGTTGGACTCACCCTCATCGCCGGCTAGTGCCTCCGCCGCAGGGATCAGCTTGAGCAACCTCCAGAAGAACTTGACGTCCAGGTGCCGCTCCGCACGGGCGACGGCGCGGTCGTGCAGGTCCTGTGTGGAGAGATCATCGAGAGCTCCGTCCATGCCGCTGTCGCTGTCTGCCTGCTCGTCGTTCACGCGCGGGCGCCACGGCAACACTTGCGCCGTGCGCGGCCACTACGCGCCAGCCCTGCCACATCGCGGGCGATGCCCTTGAGGTCGAGCTTGCCTGCGAGTTTGCGCAGCTCTGCGCGCTCCTTTGCGTTGAGGTTGCCCCAACGACCGCGGGAATCGCGAGCGAGCACCGTCAGCCTTGCACGGTCCTTCTCCGAAAGCGAGTGCCAATGCCTGCGAACGACAACGACAGACCGCAACGCCGCTGCCCACGGCAGTGCCTTCGCGCGCTCGCGCTTGGATTTTGCCTTGGAGGTCTTGCTCGACCGAAACACAATCGCGATGGTAGCGCTCAGCGCCGGCGCGAGACGGCCAACTGCCGCTACGCGGACTCCTCATGCAGCGCGGCGTCGTCAGCTTCCTCGGGCGCCGCTTCGGTGACAAGCGTTGGTGTGAGGCCCTTTTCGACGGTCTCCTTAGTGACGACGCACTTCTTGACGTCGCGTCGCGAGGGTAGCTCGAACTGCACCTCCAAAAGGATTTCCTCGATGATCGAGCGCAGGCCTCGCGCTCCAGTTTCGCGTTCGAGACCCTTCTCAGCGACGGCAATGAGCGAGTCATCGGAGAACACAAGCTCGATGCCGTCGAACGCAAAGAAGCGCTGGAACTGCTTGACGAGCGCGTTACGCGGCTCGACCAGGATCGAGACGAGATCCTCGCGTGTGAGCTGGTGCACAGCCGACACCACGGGCAGCCGGCCAATGAACTCAGGGATCAAGCCGTACTCGATGAGATCCTCTGGCAGGCATTGCTCGAACACTTCACCGGTGTCGCGCTCGGCCTTGGCCTCGATAGCTGCGGCGAAGCCGACGCCTTTGTGGCCGATCCGCCGCTCGATCACCTTGTCGAGGTTGGCGAACGCACCGCCGCACACGAATAGCACGTTGGTGGTGTCGATCGTCAGGAACTCCTGGTGTGGGTGCTTGCGTCCCCCCTGCGGTGGAACCGACGCCTGGGTGCCCTCGAGGATCTTCAACAGCGCCTGCTGCACGCCCTCGCCGGAGACGTCGCGCGTGATCGACGGGTTGTCGGCCTTGCGGGCGATCTTGTCGACCTCGTCGATGTAGATGATTCCGGTTTCAGCCTTCTTGACGTCGTAGTCGGCCGCCTGGATCAGCTTCAACAGGATGTTCTCCACATCCTCGCCGACATACCCGGCCTCCGTCAGCGCAGTGGCGTCAGCAATCGCGAACGGCACGTTGAGGATCCGTGCGAGCGTCTGCGCGAGCAGCGTCTTGCCGCAGCCAGTGGGTCCCAGCAGCAGAATGTTGGACTTCTGCAGCTCGATGTCTGAATCGCCAGACATCATCATCTGCACGCGCTTGTAGTGGTTGTAGACCGCAACCGACAAGGTGCGCTTGGAGGGGTCCTGCCCGACGACGTACTCATCCAGCACGTCGTAGATCTCGCGCGGCTTGGGCAGGTTCTCGATGTCAAACGCCGGCGGCGCCGAGAGCTCCTCATCGATGATCTCGTTACAGAGGTCGATGCACTCGTCGCAGATGTACACGCCGGGGCCGGCGATCAGCTTCTTCACCTGCCGTTGGGACTTGCCGCAGAAGCTGCAGAGGAGCTGCTCGTTGGAATCTGTTGGTCTGGCCATGGGCTTAGTGCTGTCTTATTTTTGAAACTGCAACGGCGGTCGCTGGGCAAGCGAGGCAAGGACGCAAGGAGCGAAGTGTGCTTTGCACACGAGCGACTGAGGACGCCGCCTCGCGCCGCCCAGCGGGCGCCTTTTAGTGCTCGGAGATCACGCGATCGATTATTCCGTACTCCTTGGCCTCCTCGGAGCTCATGAAGTAGTCGCGCTCAGTGTCTTTGCTGACGTCCTCGAGCGACTTGCCGGTGTGCTTGGCAATGATCTCGTCCAGCCGGTGGCGCACGTCGATGATCTCCTTGGCGTGGATCTCGATGTCGGTCGCCTGACCCTGGAAGCTTGAGGAGACCTGGTGGATCAGGATCTTCGCGTTGGGCAGCGCCATGCGCTTACCGGCCGCGCCTCCCGCCAGCAGTAGCGCACCCATCGACATCGCGATGCCGACGCAGATCGTCTGCACGTTTGGCTTGATGAACTGCATCGTGTCGTAGATGGCCAGGCCCGCATATACCGAGCCACCTGGTGAGTTGATGTACAGCGAGACATCCTTTTCGGGATCCTCGGACTCCAGGTGCAGCAGTTGCGCGACGATCAAGTTGGCGATCTGATCATCGACGGGCGTGCCGAGGAAGATGATCCGCTCGTTGAGCAGCCGGCTGTAGATGTCGAACGCCCGCTCTCCGCGGGAGGTCTGCTCGACAACCATCGGGACAAGTGGGCTCATATTCCTCGTCTTTGGCTCATGGTCCTCGCCTTTGTTTCGCCTCGCCGACCGGATTCCTCTAGAAGGCTAGCGATCCGGTGTCCACAATCGTGCAGGTGCATCGCCGGGCTCGCCCGCTGGCGCCGCGGCCGTAGGTGCCTGTTGAGCCTTCTCGGGCGTCCACAATTGCTCGCGTGCCTGCGCCTGCGCTAGCGGGATCGACTTGGCGGCGCCAGCGACTAGGTCGATCGCCTGACGGGCTGCGAGGTCCTCGCGTACCTCCTCCAAACGTCCAGCGCTGCGCAGGTCACCAAGCAGCTTCTGTGGCTCGAGCCCCTCACGCTCAGCAGTAGGCGCGAGCGCCTGCAGCAGATCCTCCTCGGATGGATCGATGTCCTCGGCAGCCACGATCGCGGTGAGGACCGCCTCACGGCGCAACGCCATCTCGGCTTCCGGCTCCATCTCACTGAGGATGTCCGTCTCCTCGCGGCTGACGATCTGCAGATATGCCTCGCGGGTTATGCCGCGGTGTGAGAGCGAGTGCAACATCCGCTCCCACATCTCACGCGCCCTGGCCTGGATCAGCTCCGGCGTCAGCTGCACCTCGGCGCCGGCCACCGCCGCATCGAGCGCCGCCTGGCGGAACTCGGCCTCGATCCGCTCGTTCTCTGCCTCTGTTTGGCGAGCGCGAATGTCCTCACGCAGCTCTTGCAAATCATCGAATCCAGCGTCCGTCGCAAAGTCGTCATCAACCTCGGGGAGCTCCTTGAGCTTGACCTCCTTGACGGTGATCTCAAACGATGCCTGGCGCCCGGCGAGCTCTTTGCTGCCGTAGTCGTCAGGGAAGCTCAGTAGCACCGTGCGAATCTCGCCCGCAGCTGCACCCAGGAGACCCTCTTCGAAGCCCGGGATGAGGTTGCCGGAGCCAAGCTCCACCAACTGATCACGCCCCTCGCCACCGGCGAACGGCTCCCAGTCGCTTGCGTCCGCGTCGGATGCACCACCGCTGGATTCGGGCGCGAGCGAGCCGACGTAGTCGACCACGACGAAGTCACCAGCTCCAGCTGGGCGCTCGGCAGTTTGCAGTCGCGCTAGGCGCTCGCGCATCGCCTCAATCTCCTGCTGAATCTGCTCGTCTGCGATCTCCGGCTCGCGACGCCCCACCTCCAGATCCTTGTACTCACCTAGCGTGGCCGTCGGCAGTACCCCGATCTCGATCGAGAACTCAAGCGCCTGTCCTTGATCGGGCAACTCGCCGAGATCCAACTGCGGATCACCGATAGGCACGATTCCAGCGCTCTCGATCGCGTCCGAGTACCAGCTGGAGAGCGTATCCCTGACGGCTTCCTCGAGGATTACCTCGCGGCCGATCCGCTGGATGACCAGCGGCGCTGGCACCTTACCGCGGCGGAAGCCAGGCAGCTTCAGCTCGCGCCCTAGCTGTTGCGCCTTGCGCTCTAGTCGACCCTGCACCTCATTGGGCGGCACCTCCACCTGTAGGCGCACACGCGAGTCCCCGAGCTCGGTGAGTGTGGTCTTAAGCGCGACTGGCACCCCCGCCACGATACCGTGCCGTCCGATGAGGACCCATCCCCGCTTGCAGCGTGCCCGTGGGCCGCGTCGGCGTCTGGAGGCCTGGCTATGGACCGGCGCCGTCGGACATCTCCTCGGCGGCTCAATCGATCTGCTGGTGGCGTTGACGCGCTACCAGCTAGCACGGGCGCGCGGCCGGACCCCTCGTTGATCTCCGGCCGCGCCTATGTGCGCTTCTGGATGCTTGCTAACTATGCGCCTATGCGCCAACCCCAGCGGTGGAGCCGGCGAACGCCAGCTTGACGCCGCGCGGCACCACGATCACTGGGCAGGTGGCACCCTCGATCAGGTGAGATGCCGAAGAGCTGAGCGAGATCCGCCCGGGCTCGGCGTCGGGACGTGAGTCGATGATCAGCAGACCAGTCTGCTCGTTGGCTACCGGCGCAACGCTTGCCCCGAGTGCTCCTGCGAGCGCCTCGGCACTGTCGCGCGCGCCGCCGTCGGCGTCGCCGACTGCGACGATCTGCTGGATGCCTTTGCCCTCGAGCTGTTGACCCAGGTCGACCGAAGCGATCGCGACCGCGGTACGGCCACCCTCAAGCAGGCGCTGGGCCGAGTTGCCGACAGCAACGTGGCCTTTGGCCGTGTGTGAGTCAGAGCAGAAGACGATCAAGGATGCACCCTCGCGTTCGGCGAGTGATGCCAGACCTTGAGGCGTCGAGCGGTCGGTGACCACGTGACGCTTGGCGGATGGGATGCCGAGCAGATCCACACCACGGTCGAGGATGCTCTGGGCCTCGGCCTGCGCGATCTCCTCACGGACGCTGTCGGTCTCCGGGTTGTGACGTACGTAGGCCAGCGATACCTCGCCGCCTGCACCGGCCAGAAGCCGGCCCAGAACAAGCGCGTCCTGCTCGTTGGCCGTGCCGTCATAAGAGACGATGATCTTGGTGGACATTTGAACTTTCTCCTTCGTATCTGTCAGCCGTGCACCGGCCGGGATGGTCTTGTTTGGGTTCCGTTCTCCAACATGCTGACACCCTCCTGCCATCAGTTCCAGTGATTCTTTTGGACTCTGTTATAAGTATAACTTATGCTGAATGTTGGTCGCCTGCGGATCTTGAAGGAGGTCGCCTACCGGGGATCCTTCTCAGCCGCCGCCGATGCCCTGTCCTACACGCAGTCAGCCATCAGCCAGCAGATCGCCACGCTGGAGGCAGAGGCGGGCATGGCGTTGCTGGAGCGCCATCCCCGTGGGGTCACCCTGACAGCGGCTGGACAGACGCTCGTCGGCCACGCCGAGGGCATTCTCGCGCGCCTAGAGGCCGCGGAGTCATCGCTCGAGGCGATCGCCGGGTTGCGCGGTGGGCGTCTGCGTGTGGCCTCCTTCCCCACCGCCGGGGCGACGCTGATGCCGCTTGCGATCGCCGGCTTCCGAAGCTCCTACCCAGACGTCGAACTGACGCTGGCAGAGGGCGAGCCCGAGCAAATCGTGCCGCGCCTGCGCGGGGGCGAGCTCGACCTGGCGTTGCTGTTTGAGTTCGACGGCAAGACGCTCGAGCTCGACGGCATGACACGCACGGAGTTGCTCGACGACCCTATGTACCTGGCGCTGCCGCGTGAACATGCCTTGGCAAAGACGAGCAAGTTGCGCCTGTGGGATCTCGCTGAAGAAGCCTGGGTACAGACGTCGCGCTCAAGCCCGTGTGCGCTGCACGTTGTCCGCAGTTGCCACGCCGCCGGCTTCGAGCCGAACGTGGCATTTGAGAGCGACGATTACCAGACCGTCCAGGGGCTAGTGGCCGCAGGCGTGGGCGTCGCACTGATCCCCGAGCTCGCCCTCTCGGTGGTGCGCGAGGACGTCGTCATCCGCACCCTCTCCCCCGCACCTCCTATCCGTCAAGTACTCGCTGCCACACCGGCGGGCGCGCGGCTGGTGCCGGCGGCGCCGGCGATGCTTGGCATCCTTGAAGAGGCAGCCCGCCAGCGCCCAACGGGCACCGGCGCCGCCGCGGACGCAGCGCGTGCCTCCTACGCGCCGCCTGGCGCTTGAGACGACGTCGCGTCCCGAGCCCACGCTTAACGCGCTTGGGGCGCCTCGCCTCGCGACGGGACGCCCCAAGCTTTTGTCACGTCCTCGCGTCAGCGAGGACCGAGCTTACGCCTAGAACCGGCAGTTCGACTTGATGTATTCGGCCATCTTTTCGTAACCCAGCGGAGTCGCGTGGATGTCCGGGCCGTTGGCTTTACCTTCGAATTTGGTGAAGTTGGCCATATTGGTCCACGCCTCCATGTGTTCAGTTTCCGACGGCTCTGTTTCAGTGTTGAACAGGGTCTGCTCATCGACCACGCAGGCCTTCGCCGGCCCCTTCTTGAAGGCCTTCTTCTCCGCGGCACTGAGAGCTCCGAGCAAGGCGTTTGAGCCGGGCAGCACTTCGCCGGTTCCATAGTCATTGCCGTAGCTGTTGTAGGTGCCCACGAATATGAACTTACCTTTGAACCCTGCCTGCTTGAGCGTGACGATCGTCGCTCCTGCGTTAGTGACGATCTGTGCGAAGAGCGCCGGAGCATCAGCTTCGATCGCCGCTTTTGCAACTTCGTTGCCTTCTGCTGTTAGTTCGGCTCCGTGTTCGGCAAAGTATTTAGCCCCTAGTTCCGCGCCCAGTTTTTCGCCTTCGGCGGCAAGTTCTGCACCGTGTGTAGCGGCGTAGCCCTCCTCGTCGGGGATCAGCATGCCAGCGAGTTCGGCGCCATGCGTCGCTTGGTATTCAGCTGCGTCTTTACCGACCGCTTCATCAAACGCCTGTTCGCCGACCATTTCGGGACCACCGGTTTCGCCATACGCCTGTTCCTCGGCCTTGGTGATCACGAATTCTTCGATCTGTTTCAGGGCAATCGTTTCAACTTTGTGAGCGATCGCCTGTTCAGCTTCGACCGTGGCGATGCCCACGACCTTCTTCGTTTGCCGTGCTTTGACTTCTGCTTCGATTTTCGCGATCAGGTGGAGCTGGTCGTTGGCTCCGATGTCAAGCGTGATCGCCTTGACTGGGGTGCCTTTCGCCGCCTCCGTCGCAACCGTCTTCACAGCGCTTTCCAGCTGTGATTCGCCGACGCCATATTCGTTGTGAAGCGGCAGCCCGGTGGTGTAGTGATAGGCACATGGTGCTTCTCCTGTGACGGCGGGGTCACTAGCCTGGATCGCCGCCAGCAGCGGACCGTTACCGATCAGCGACGCCGATGTCTCACCGGGGCAGCCATCGTTGACCAGCTGGATTTCTTTTTTGGTGTTAACTAGATTGAAGTAGTCGCTGGCGTACCCGTGTTCGAAGGCCGTGGGGTTCTCGCCAGATTTTGCGTTTTCGTTAAAGAGCTGCTCGGAGTAGCCGAACGCCAGCGAGTCACCCAAAGCGAGATATGTGTGCTTGATTTTGACGGGTTTCTTTGCGGCCGCGATCGACGGCACCGCCATTACCGAGAGCGCTACCAGCGCTGCGAGGCATCCGACCAGACGGCATAGGCGTCGGATATCCAACGCACTGGAGCCATTCATGGCTTGCATTCTCATCCTCCTAGTTAGCGGCAAGACCGGCAGCAGAGAGCACACCCAGGATGGGCGCAGCAACCCGCAACGCAGGCCCCATCTCCCACAGCCCCACCTCTTGACATTTCCCTCACTCTGGAGCGCTCCAAGGTCCTCCCCGTAGAGCAGTCTCGTCTCAAGGTAACCGCGGCGAGTACAAATGTCAAGCCTCACGCTGATCGCCAAGTAAGACAAGGAGCACCCCGTCGCCGACCGTCGCGGGCATGTCGTTAGCGCGCCTGCCCACTAGCGTCCGAGACGGATGTCATCTTCTGGATTGTGAATGTGCTGCTACTGATACTTGGAGTGCTGGTTGGTGCAACCGGCGCGGCCGTGCTGACCCGACGTAATCGCGAGCGGATGCGCGAGGAGCTGAAGGCGATCTCGGTCGACGTGCTTTCGCAGACGGGCGAGACGCTGGCGCAGCGGGTCGCCGAGGCACGCGAGGCCGAGCAGGAGCGTGCGTCCGGCGAGATGTCCCGTCGGGCCGAGGAGATCAAGGGGATCGTAACGCCCGTGCGCGAGAAGCTTGGCAGAATGGAGGACGAGATCGGCCGACTCGAGCGCGAGCGCCGCCAAGCTCAGGGCGAGCTCGCCCAGATGATCCGCCACCTCGGCGAGGGCGTCGGCACGCTGCGCCAGGAGACGGGCAACCTGGTAACGGCACTCAAGCGCCCCGCCACACGTGGCTCGTGGGGCGAGATCCAGCTGCGCAACGTGGTCGAGATGGCGGGCATGGTCGCCCACTGCGACTTCGTCGAGCAGAGCACTATCCAAACCGGCGATGGCACACTGCGGCCTGACATGCTCGTGCGCCTACCGGGCGGCAAGCTCGTGGTGGTTGACTCGAAGGTACCGCTCGACGCCTATCTATCGGCACTTGAGGCGACAAGCGAGGACGATCGCGAACTGCACAGCGCACGCCATGCCCGACAGACGCGCGAGCACATCGCCAAACTCGCCTCCAAGGGCTATCACCGACAGTTCGACTCAACGCCCGAGTTCGTCGTCATGTTCGTACCCTCCGACGGCATCTACCAGTCTGCTCTGGCCCAAGACCCAGCGCTGATCGAGTACGGCGTCCAGCAGCAGGTGCTGATGGCCACACCAACCACGCTTATCGGCCTGCTGTGGGCGGTTCACTACGGCTGGCGCCAGGAGCTGATCGCAGAGTCAGCCAGAGAGATCGCTGAGTCCGCGCGCGAGCTACACAATCGCCTGGGTCGTTTCGTCGAACCACTTTCGAAGGTAGGGCGCCAGCTCGATTCCGCGATATCCGCCTACAACGAGGCGATCGGCTCGTTCGACCACAGGGTGATCCCGCAGGTGCGCCGCATCGAGCAAGCGGGTGCCGCATCCGAACGCAAGGTGCTCACGCCGAACCCAGTCGAGATCACCGCCAGAGCGATCACCGCGCGAGTGGAGCTCGAGAACGACGAGTCCCCTCAGCTGGCGGCGCAGGAGACGTCCGAGCTTCCCCTGCGGCAGCGGATCTCAAACCGCGCCTGAGCAGCACCGCGACGAGCGCGAGCGCAACCGGGACGGTCGCCGGCAGCTCATCCACAAAGAAGAACAACAAATCGAGGCACAGCGCAATCAGCGCTGTCAATGCCGCCGCACGCAGCTGCAGCTCGCGCCCCCAGCTGCTCGCGAGCAGGCCGCCGAGAACACCGGCGATGAACAGATCTCCATAGCCCATTACGGCTGACCCGAACACAGCGCTCTGTAGCTGCGGCAAACCCGCGGCCGGGTGGGCAGCGTTGAGGGCGTTGTTGGGCTTCTGCAACAGGTCGGAGACCACCAACGCCGTGTCGGCAATAGCCATCGCCACGATACCCGCAGCCAACCAGCGCGGTGGTGTGACGGCAGCGAGCAGCACACCCAGTGCGGCACAGCTGAGCGCCGACAGTATGAGCGCCGCGGCCTCCCCCGCGAGCCCACCGCGGTCAAGCCAAGCCAGTGCGAACAGCGGCAGGGCGAGCAGTGTCCGCCAAGGCCTGGCCGGGTGCGCATCCCACATCAGCCAGCCAAGCGCGAAGGCCGCGAGCAACGGCACCGCCACCAATGCCAGGTATGTGAGCCCTTGGGCACTGGCGTGTTCAGCCTCACGCGCGAGGACTACGAATGCGATCACCGACAGCGGCGGAATCACAGCCCAACGACGGCCTCGTAGCGAGGCCATCCAGGATGCCGAAAGACTTCCTGGCAGCGCCACGAGAACTCCTTGAGCGAGCGACAGCAACGCGATCGATATCCAGAACGGGAGCACCCGGCGTACGATGACATCCGTGAGCGCATCTACCACCCAGGCACCCCCGATCCTCCACCTCTCTTCGGTCGTCGGCAGTCCGCTGCGCGATGCAGACGGCACCCGCCTTGGCAAGGTCGAGGATTTGATTGTGAGACTCGGCGGTATTGGCTATCCACCGATCACAGGATTTCTTGTCAACGTGGCAGGACGCCCATCATTCCTCGGCGCTGACCGTGTCTCTGAGATCGGCACAGACGGGATCGTCATGCGCAAGGCAAAGCTCGACCTACGCCCGTTCGAGCGACGGGCCGAGGAGGTGCTCCTGGGACGCGACCTACTGGACCGGCAGCTGATCAACGTCGAGGGTGCGCGGCTGGTGCGCGCCAACGAGATCGAGCTGGCGCTCGTAGCAGGCTCCTGGCGCGTAGTCGGAGTCGACACAGGTCCACGCGGCGGCCTACGCCGTCTGCTGCCGAAGAGCCTCGGTGCGCACATTGCCACTGGCGAGTTCCTCGACTGGGCTGGCGTCGAGCCGTTCGTTGGCCACGTGCCGACGGTACGCCTGCGGGTGCCCCACCCCAAGCTCGCCAAGCTCCACCCCGCGCAGATCGCTGATCTGGTCGAGGCAGCCTCTCGCCACGAGGGCGAGGAGATCATCCAGGCGGTCGGCGAGGACGACCGTGAGCTGGAGGCAGATGTGTTCGAGGAGCTCGACGATCAGCACCAGCGGGAGTTCCTCGAGGACCGCCCTGATGCCCAGGTCGCGGAGATCCTTTCGCGGATGGCACCCGACGATGCCGCCGACATCGTCGGCGAGCTCGATGAGGATCGCCGGGAGCCGGTGCTGGCGCTACTACCTGTCAGCCATCGCATCAAGGTCCGAGCACTGCTTGGCTATGACCCCGCGGAGGCCGGCGGCCTGATGAGCCCCGATTTCATTCTCCTGCGTGGTAGCTCATCCGCTGGCGATGCGCTCGACGCGGTACGCGCCAGCAAGATTGCACCCGAGCTTTTGAGCTCGGTGTTCGTCAGCTCCGCCGAGGGTCCGCTGGAGGGGAGCGTGCCCGTGACAGCACTGCTGCGAGTCAACGCAGCGTGCAAGCTGGCCGAGGTCGTCAAGCACGAGACTCCATGTCTCGCACCTGACGCGTCCTTCGAGGAGGTTGCCCGCCTGATGGCCGACTACAACCTCACGGCGATCCCCGTCTGTGACGAGCACTCCCGGATGCTTGGCGTGGTTACCGTCGATGACGTGCTCGAGGCGATGGTCCCACGAGGCTGGCGTCGGCGCTTCGGCCTGCTCGGCGAGGATTGAAAGTAGGCGGCCGGTCCCTCGGATGCCTACTGAATAGACTGCTGCGCAATGAAGGCTCCCAGCGGACAGTTCGATGGCGGTCCGAGTACCGCCCGTCATGCGTCGTATCCGGTCGGCCACCCGTGGCCGACCGCGTCTGCCTGCCCGGCTTAGCCCTCGCCGCGCCCGCGTCTTCGCCTTTCTTGGCCTGCTCGGCCCGGGCCTGATCGCTGCCAACGCCGGTAACGACGCAGGCGGAATCGCCACCTACTCCTCTGTCGGCGCCAAGTACGGCTACGAGCTGTTGTGGACGATGGTGCTGATCACGATTTCTCTCGGCCTCGTACAGATGCTCGCGGCGCGCATGGGCGTAGTCACGGGGAAGGGCCTTGCCGAGCTGGTGCGCGAGGAGTATGGGATCCGCTGGTCGGTGTTCGCTACCAGCGCCGTGCTGATCGCCAACACCGGCATCTGCATCTCGGACTTCGTGGGCATCGGTGCCGCGCTCGGTCTGGCAGGCGTACCAACCCAGGTGTCCGTGCCAATCGCAGCAGTGGGTATCTGGCTGATCATCGTGCGTGGCTCCTATCGCTCAGCCGAGCGCATTTTCATCTGGTTCACGATCCCGTTCTTTGCCTACCCGATCGCCGCGGTGCTCGCCCATCCACACTGGGGTGCCGTGGGCAAATCACTGGTCGTGCCTCAGCTGCACACAAACTCGGCCTTCCTGGTGCTTCTGATCGCCACCACCGGCACCACGATCACGCCATATATGCAGCTGTACCTGCAGTCGGCGGTCGTCGAGCGTGGTGTCCGCGAGGACGAGTTGCCCCACGAGGAACGCGAGGCTGTCGCAGGCGCCGTGTTCGCCAACGTGGTGGCCTCGTTCATCATCATCGCCACCGGTGCGACGCTGTTCACCCACGGGATCCACAACATCTCCTCCGCCGCTGACGCCGCACGCGCGCTGAACCCCTTCGCGGGACGCTACGCCGAGGTGCTGTTCGGAATCGGCCTGCTCGGCGCGAGCCTCCTGGCAGCAGCAATTCTGCCGATCGCCACCTCGTATGTCGTCTCGGAGTCGCTCGGCTACGAGAAGGGCATCGGCAGGCGACGCGAGGAGGCGCCCGTATTCGTAAACATCATCACCGCGATGATCATGCTCAGCGCATTTGTGGCGATCGTGCCAGATGTGCCGGTGATCTCGCTGCTCGTCGGCGTGCAGGTGGTCAACGGTTTTCTGCTGCCGATCAACCTGTTCTTCATCTGGCGCCTGTCGCGCTCGGCAAACATCATGGGTGAGCGCCGCAGCCGTGGCATCCTCGATGGGGCGGCCGCGATCACCGTGGCCGTGACGTCAACCCTCTCGGTCGCGCTCGTAGTGATCACCATCGCCGGCTTTTAGCTCTCCCCCGCAGCACTGATCAGCGGCGATGGCAGCCACCCACCAGCCTGGGCACAAGCCGACTACTCGACCTGTAGCGCCGCACCGATCGCTCCACCGAGATCGCCGAGCGCCGCCACGTGCACGTGTGGCGGCCGCGAGTCAGCGAACAGGTGGGGCTGCATCGCCTGCGTGATCCGCTCGGCATAAGGATGCCCGAGCCTGATCCCCAGCCCACCGCCAATGATCACGCCCTCAACATCGAGCACGTTCACGACAGAGGCAATTCCCGCGCCGAGCGCCCTGACAGCGCGATCGAGCGTTTGCGTCGCGAGCTTGTCCTCGCGCGCGAGCGCCCGCGCCCAGATGCCGCTTGTAAG